>JANMQT010000112.1:0-9496 GCA_031370675.1 Verrucomicrobiota bacterium | reverse complement strand
TCCCCTCCGGCACCGCCACCGTCGCGTGGGCGAGGTCGGGTTTCTTTAACGACGTCCGCAGGATCTTGAAGAGGGGCGCGTCCTTGTGCGACATGAGAAAAAGCGCGTCCCCCTTGATGCCGAAGTTAGTGATGTCGTCCGAGAAATCACAGACCTTCATCCAGGGAATGTTCGCCTGCCCGAGCGCCGAAGTGGGCGCGATGTAGAGCGAGCTTTCGTTCTGGACGAAGTTGGTCAGGATCCCGACCATGTAGGGCTCGACTGGATGCACGAAGAGAAAGGGTCCCTGCGGCGGATCCAGCTTCGGCGAGCCCGGCACGTCAATGCCCAGCACCACGGAATCCTTGTCCGCATCCGTTCCCAACTTGTGCAGGTACACCTTGCTCCGCTGGTATTTCTCGGTCGGCGGAGCGCCCTCGGCGAGTTTTTGCAGCCGGTTGTAAACGAACCCGCTGCCGTCGGGCAGCCAGCTCACCGCTGGAAACTGGCAACGATCAATCGGCTCGCCGATCGGCTTTTTGGTCGCCGTCTCCACGACGTAAATCGGCGCGTCCTCGGAGCCGCTCTGCGAAATGCCGTACGCGACGTATTTCCCGTCCCACGACGGCACAAAATAATTCAGCGCGTGGGGTTTTCCGGTCCTGGCGCGAAATTCCTCCGGATCCGCGAGCAGCATTTCCTTCCCCTTGATGCCATCGCGCATATAGAGCTTCGCCACATCTTCATTCGCGAGACGCTTGCGATAAAACAGTTTGCCGTTGGCGAGCCGGAACAATCCGCCGACCTTGGCCGGCACCGAGGCGTCCAATTCCAACATGCGGGTGAGAAAGGCGTCGCGCCCGGGAATTTGCCGGAGGGCGGACTTAGCATAATCCGCCTGGCCCTTCATCCACGTCTGCACCTCGTCGCTCTTGAGATCCTCCATGTAGCGGTAGGAATCCGTGAGCTTGGTGCCAAAGTATTCGTCCACGACCGGCTTCACCGGCGCGACGGGCGGGGCGACCTGCGCCGGGAGTGCGGCAGCCGAGGCGAGGCTAAGACAGGCGAGGAGAAGGCGGGGAGGCGTCATGTGCGGAGAATGTTTCAAAGGGAGGCGGCAACCGAGTCTGCCAACGGGGTTGACCGGCACGCAAGAGGAATGCGCCCGTTGGGGCCAAACTTCTCGCATCTCGCAGCTTCGGCGTGGCGTGCTGCCTGGCTGCCGCCATGCCGCCGGTTTGACGCGCCCGCTAGGGTAAGCATCGCCCATGAACGAACCCAGGAAATGGCGGTCTCGCGCCCGCGGCGCGCTGGAAGGCTACTTTCAGAAACGCAGCTTTCCGCGGTTCGTGCTCGGACTGATCCTGATCACCACGGGTCTGATCGGTTTCACGGTTTCGTACGGACTGCTGCACGCCGGGGTTCATCCCATGTGGGTCCGCTACCCGGTGGCCGTGCTGGCGGCCTACGCGGTGATGCTGGCGTTGGTGCGCCTCTGGATCGAGATCGAGCAGCGGCGCTTCGACCCCGAAGATCCCGTCGTGCACGAGGCGATTCAACGCGTCGACGAACAGGACCTCGTGGCGGACGTGGATTCGGCCGCCGCAGTCGAGAGGACGCCCGGTGTGGCCAGCAAGAAAAAGCAGGGCGGGCTGAATCTGGGGAGCCTGAATGGCTGCGGCGATCTGAGTGGCTGCGTGGACGCGGAAGGCTGCGTTCCGCTCCTGCTCATCGGCGTGGTGGCGGGCCTGATCGCCGTCCTGGCGATCACGCTCGCGGGCGCGCCCGTGCTGCTCGCGGAGATCTTTCTCGATGCCTTCCTGATCGGCGCTCTCTACCGCCGGCTGCGCATCCCCGCGAAGGAAAACTGGCTCGCGACCGCCGTGCGCAAGACGTGGAAGTCCGCGCTGATCACCACCGCGCTGCTTGGCCTCGGCGGCGCCGCCTTGCAATTCCTCGCGCCCGGTGCGCGCTCGATCGGCCAGGCCGTTCGCCAGCTCTGGCATCAAGTGCGATAGACCGCGGCCGCCGCACAATCACTCTGCCGATTTCTCCGCCTCGTCGGGCGGCGGGATCGCCACTGGGCCCTGGCCTTCGGGATGCAATCCCTTGAAGGGCGCGTAGTGCGCGCGGATTTTTTCCATGTCGGCGTAAATGTCGCCCGTCGGCCAAAGCAGCGGTCCCAGCCCGCCGCGCTTGCGACCGTAATCGAGGTAACATAGGGCAATGGGGACCCCGGCGCCGTGCGCGATGAAATAGAATCCGGTCTTCCAGTACGGTCGGAACGCGCGCGTCCCCTCGGGCGTGAACGCCAGCATGATCTCCTGGTGGTCGCGCAAGGCGCGGACGGCTTGCATGACCGCATTCGTCGCGCGCGAGCGATCGACCGGCACGGCGCCCAGCCAGCGGCACAGCCAGCCGAAGGGCGGCCGGAAGAAACTCGATTTCACAAACCACTTCGGATTGATGCGAAGCTTCAGGGCCAGGATGATGCCAACCGGCACGTCCCAATTCGAAGTGTGCGGCGCCACCGCGACGACCACCCTCTTCACGTCCGGCACCACGCCCTCGGCGCGCCAGCCCGTCAGTCCTCGCACGATGGCCGCGATGACCCGCAAAATCGGCGTGATCACGGGCGTGTTAAAAATCGTGGCGGACATCTGGAACAGTCAAGCCGGCTGGGGAGAGAAACCTGAAGTAACTCCCCTTTCTGAAAGAAACCGCGCGCAGCGTCAAACCTTTCGCGTCCGGCCGGGCCGTCCCGGATGCTAGCAGCGAAGAGCGCTTGTCATCGGCCGGCGTCTTTCTACATTCGCGCCATGCTTCCCATCCGAAAAATTCTCGCGGCCGCCACGCTGACCCTGTGCCTCGTCGTCGCCGCCCCGGTGCAAGCCGGTCTGGACCCCAAAGCGGACGACACCATGAAGAGCGTCCTCTCGCGGCAAACCGGCCAGACCGTTGAATTGCGCCTCAAGAACGGCGAAAAGATAAGCGGCAAGATTGAGCTCGTCGGCAAGGATCTGGTCCACCTGACGCAATTGACCGGGGCGGAATTCTATGAGGCCGTGGTTGTGATCGACGATTTGGCCGCGGTGGTCGCGCGCGCAAAGGCGAAGTAAGGCGGAGACCCGTCAATCGCGCGGCTTCGCCAGCTGCCATTCGAGGTGCGGCTTCACCGTCGGCCATTCCGGCGCGATGATGCTGTAGACGCAGGTGTCGCGGAGGGTGCCGCTCGGCATGCGTTGGTGATGTCGCAGGACACCGTCGAGCTTGGCCCCGAGCCGCTCGATGCCCTCGCGACTCTGCCGGTTGAAAAAATGCGTGCGGAATTCCACGGCGATGCAACCCAGTGTCTCGAAGGCGTGCGTGAGCATCATGAGCTTGCACTCTGTGTTCAGCGGCGTGCGCTGGCAGCGCCGCGCGTACCACGTCGATCCAATCTCCACGTGCCGGTTTCTCGCGTCGATGTTCATGAACGTGGTCATGCCGACCAGCTCCCCGGACGGTTCGTGCCGCACCGCCAGCGGCAGCATCGAGCCGTCGTCCTGCAGCTTAAGCCGGCGCTCGATCTCGGTGGCCATATCCTCGGGCTGCGGGATGGACGTGTACCAAAGCTTCCACAACTCCCCGTCCTTCACCGCCTCGGCGAGACCGGCGGCATGTTCGCGACGCAGCGGCTCAAGTCGGACGTGACGACCCTGCAGCTCAGGCGGGACAGTGAAGCTCATCGTCGACATGACGTCCTCCTCAAGGCGCGAGCCGCTCGATAACCCAAGCACCGGTGGCCTCGAGGCGGTATTGAAAGCGATCGTGCAAACGATTCAGACGGCCCTGCCAGAATTCGTAGCGCGTCGGACTCACGCAATACCCGCCCCAATGCTCAGGCAGCGGCGGATCCTCGGTCGCATACCGCTCCTCCAATGCGCGCAGGCGCGCCTCGAGATATGCCCGATCCGCAACCACCGAACTCTGCGCGGAAAGTATCGCGCCAAACCGGCTGCCGAGCGGACGCGAATTAAAATACGCACGCGACACCTCCCGCGAAGTGCGCGTGACCGAGCCCTCGATGTTCACCTGCCGCTCCAGCTCGTACCAATGAAAGGTGAGACTGACGCGCGGATTCTCCTCGATCTGCCGCGCCTTGCGGCTGCCGTAATTCGTGAAGAATCGGAAGCCGTCCGCATCATAGCCTTTGAGCAGCAAACTGCGCGATGACGGCGCTCCGTCGCGGCCGGCGGTGGCGAGCGTCATGATATTTGGTTCGCCGTCGGGCGCCGCGAGATGAACCGCAAACCACTTCGTAAACTGCTTCAGCGGATCCGGGTCCAGCTCGGGCCGGTCGAGCCCGGCGAGGGCGTATTCCTTGCGCATCGTGGCGATATCCATGCCGCCAATCTACGCGCATCGGATGACTTTTGCCCAATCCCGACGCGACTTTTTCTACGGTGCAGATTTCGCGTGGCCCTCGAACTCCCGGCGCAACGCGTCGGTGTGCGCACCGAGCGCGGGAATGGCACGCTCGGCTGGGGTCGCGAGGAGCGCCGTCCTCGCCGCCGCGCGGCGGGGCAGCGTGACCGGTCCGGTCGGCGTCTCCACCGTGCTCAGCGCAAGGGCCGGATGCTCCGCGAACTCCGCCACGCTGCGTAAGCGCGCGTACGCAATGTCCGCCGCGCGCAACCGCGTGATCACCTCATCCGCCGAAAGCGCGCGAAAGACTCCATCGATTTCGGAGTTCAGTGCGGGCCGGTTTGCCACGCGGAATTCGACGCTCAGAAAGCGCGGATCGGTGACCATCCACGCTTTCTCGATCACGCGCCGGCAGAACCGTTCCCATTCGCCATGATTCTGGATCGCGATGACCACCTCGCGACCGTCGGCCACGGCATAGGGACCGTACGGCGCGATGGTCGCGTGGTGCAATCCCGCCCTCTTCGGCGAGCCGCCGCCATAGCGCTCGAACAGATAGTGCACCGTCATCCAGTCGGCCATGCAATCGAACATCGAAACGTGCAGGTCCCGGCCGAGACCGGTCTGCTGCCGCTCGAACAGCGCCTCCAGAATCGACGTGTATGCGTACAATCCCGCGCCGATATCCGCGATGGAGACTCCGCATTTCGCCGGCTCGTCGGCCGACCCCGTCATGGCGATGATCCCGGTCTCCGCCTGCAACAGGTTGTCGTAGGCGCGCATCGACGCGTACTCGCCGGTCTCGCCATACCCGCTGATGCCGCAGGTAATCAGGCGCGGGTTCAGTGCGCGGAGCTGTTCGCCGCCGAGGCCAGCCCGGGCCGCGGCGCCCGGTGAAAAATTCTGCACGAACACATCCGCGCGTCGGATCATCGCGTGGAGCAGCGTGAGATCCGCCGGCTGCTTGATGTCGAGCGCAGCGGATTCCTTGCCCTGGTTGAGCCAGACGAAGTGCGCGCTCTCACCGTGGACCGCGTTGTCGTAATGGCGTGCCAGGTCGCCCAGGCCGGGACGTTCGATCTTGATTACGCGTGCCCCGGCCTCGACCAGGCGCGAAGTGCAGACCGGCGCAGCGACGGCCTGCTCGAGCGAGACGACGAGCAGATCGGAAAAGATCGCGTGCTTCATGGGATGCCGTCTGCCTGGCCCGTGCGCTCAAGCACGCGCCGCGCCGCCTCGTACGTAGGCCGCTCCACCAACCTGCCCTCGAGCAGGGCCACGCCGCCCCGTTGCGCTTCGTAAACGGATACGATCGCGCGGGCCCGGCGGATTTCCTCGGCGTCGGGCGTAAAGACCTCATGGATCACGGGGAGTTGTTTCGGGTGAATGGCCGATTTTCCGGAAAGACCGAGCGCGCGCGAGCGACGACATTCCTCGCGATGCGACGCTTCATCGTCGAGGTCGTAAATTTTCGGCGAATCGATTACCGGCACGCCGCCCGCGAGGGCGGCCGCATGGACCACCCGCGAGCGCGCCCACAGCATCGGCTCCCACGCCTGGTTCTCCGCGCCAAGTTCCACCGCGAGATCCACGCAGCCGAGAATCAACGCGACGACGCCCTCGGAGCGCGCAATCTCGCGGACATTCTCCAGCCCCTCGGCCGTCTCGATTTGCGCGATCCACCGCCAGTCTTCGCCGGCGACACCCGCCGCGATACGCAGGTGCTCCGCGTCGGCCACCTTGGGGATCATCACCAGTGGACGCTCGACAATTTCGCGCAGCGCAAGCAGATCCGCGAGTCCCTCGGCCGCGCGTAGGTTGTTGATGCGAACCACTGCGCGGGCGTCGCCCAAATGCGCGCGCGACCCACCCAACAGGGAAGCGCGAGCCGCCGCCTTTCGGTCGGGCGCAATGGCGTCCTCCAGGTCCAGGCAGACCAGACGCGCCGGCGTGGCAAACGCCTTGACGACACGATCCGGACGATCGGCCGGAACGAAAAGGAGACTGCGGCAATCCAGGGAAGGCGGAGATGGCATGGGAGGTTGGGTCGGAGAATTGTGCAAAAAATCCGTCCGCTCACCATCCCAATCGCGTGTCATCTCCCGGCTTTGAATTCGTGCTTCATCCCGGCTGAAAAAATGGGCACAATGCCGGCCCCATGAATTCCCCCTTCCCCCGCCCCAGTCATCGTTTTGCTGCCCGCCTCGCCGCGGCCGCCTTCCTGCTCGCTCCGGCGCTCGTCTTCGGCCAGACCAAGGCCGAGCCCGACGTGGTGCGAGTGGGCAATCTCAAGCTCGCCGCGTACGGGCCGGTTTCGTACATGAAGGTCCTCGCGCCGAAGTACAGTTTGAAAATCGACGAGCGCATCTTTGCGAAGGGCATCGATTTCCCGCCGGCCTACATCGCGGGCGAGCTTGATGTCTCCGCCGGCGGCGTCGATGGCGCCGTGGCCGGCCGCGCGGGCGGCGCGCCCATGTTCATCGTGTCCGGCTTCGCCAAAGGCGGCGTCCGCTTTGTCCGCCAGGCGGATCAACCCGGCATCAAGGACATCGCCGACCTCAAGGGCAAAAAGGTCGGCGTGACGCGCGGCGGTGCGCAGGAACTCGCGCTCCTCTGGGCGCTGAAACAGGCAGGCCTGACCCCCGGCGACGCGCCCGGCAAGGGCGACCTGCTATTGATCTATTTGCCGTACGCGGATTTGAACCAGGCTTTCCAGGCGAAGCACGTCGACGCCATGTGCCAGAGCGAGCCCAACGCCTCGAAGGCCGTGCGCGCGGGCTGGGGCGTGGAATTGGTCCGACCCAAGGATCCCGTGCTCGGCGACCAGGCTCGTGCCTTCTCGATGAGCGAAAAACTTTACAAGGAGAAGCCCGAGCTGGCACAGCGCATCGTGAGCTGCCTGCTCGAGGCGGTGAAGACCGGCATCGACCAGCCCGACGTGATGGAAAAATTCGTCGTGCAGGATCTCTTCAAGGGCCAGCTCTCCCACGAGGATTACAAGGACGCGGTGGACAACACGCCGCTCACCCTCGAGTTCGACCCGCATCACGTGCAGACCACGAGCGACCTGATGGTGCAGGTCGGCGTCGGCCGCATGCAGAAGCCGCCGCCCGCCAGCGAGTACGTGAAGACCGACCTGCACGCGAAAGCGATGCGGGATCTCGGCCTCGCAAAATAGCCGGCGGTCTCAGCGATCGGCTGCCACCAGCTCGAATTCGGCTGGTGCGGCGTTGGCGGCAACGCGCGCCGTGAGCCCGAAGGCGCCGGCCAGCAGTTCGTACGAACGCCGCCGCGCGGCATGATCGTAAACCATCGTTGTGATCATGACTTCGTCGGCGCGCGTCGCGGTCACCAGGTCATCGATGCCAGCCCGGACGGTTTGCGGTGAACCCACGAAAATGTTTTCGCGGAAGTTCTCGATCACCGCCCGTTCCGACGCCGAGTACGGATAGGTGATCGCCTCGTCGGGGTTGACCAACGGGGCGAACTCCCCGCGCGACCGCCGCACCGCCGCGAGATCCAGCGTGGCGGCCAGATGATGAGCCTCGGCGTCCGTCTCCGCGCATACCGCCGAGACGGTCAGGATCAAATGCGGCGCGGAGCTGTGCTTCGACGGCCGGAAATTGTCGCGGTAGGCCCGCGCCGCCGGCAGCGCCCATTGCGCGCTGAAATGATGCGCGAAACCAAAGCCAAACCCCCGCAGCGCCGCGAGGCGCGCACCGAAGTCGCTCGAGCCCAGAATCCAGATCGGCGGAAGCGCGACATCATCGGGCAGCGCGCGCACGGATTGAAACGGATGACCCGCCGGAAAACTGCCCGAACCGAAGGCCAGCAGTTCATCGAGCAATTCGGGAAATTCATCCGCGGTCACGCGCTCCACCGTGCGCCGCAGCGCCAGCGCGGTGCGACCGTCGGAGCCCGGCGCTCGACCGAGGCCCAAATCAATCCGTCCCGGGTGCAACGCGGCCAGCGTGCGAAAAGCCTCGGCGATGCGCAGCGGCGCGTGGTTTGGCAGCATGATGCCGCCCGAGCCGACGCGGAGGCCCCGCGTCACGCTGGCCACGTGACCGATGATCACCTCAGGCGACGTGCAGATGACGCTCGGCAGGTTGTGATGCTCGCCGACCCAGTAGCGGTAATAGCCCAGGTCATCGGTCAGTCGGGCGAGATCAAGCGTGTTCTGAAAGGCGCGGCTGCTGCTCGTGCCCGCGGGGAGCGGGGATAAATCCAGAACGGAAAGTGGGAACGACATGGGGGTGAAGCATCGCGCGATCCGGGGCAAAAATCCCCGCGTTTTCGCGTGGTGACACGATATGGTAGCCCGGCTCGCTGAGACCGGGGCGGATGCGACAACGGAATCGTATCAGGTCGTCCAATCCGAAAGCGACGTCGAGTCCGATCCCGGGGTCGGCGACCGGCTACAACAGCGCCGCGCCCAGTTCGCGCACGAAATCGAGACGTGGTCGTTGTCGCCGCTCCCCTACCCATACTGCGGAAAACGCGTGCCCGGCGGCAGGTGAATGCCGAAGCGCACCGCCAGCACCTCGAGCAACGCCTCGTTCGACTCAATCATCTCCGAGTGCGTTCCGTCCGCATGAATCGTCAACAGCTCCCGGTTGCGCAACACCTGTCGCACGTCCCGTCCCGGACGTTGCGCCGTCACCGAGGTGACAAAGCGCGACTCCGGGTGCGTTGAGGTAAAAAAATTTGCGGGCTCGTAATCGACCGGTAGATGTCGCGTTAGATCGAACGCGTAAAGGTCGGGCCCAAGCGGGCATTCCAGGCATTGCAGCACCCAGGTAACGTCGTCCTCGCGCCGCAGGCGATAGGTCCACGCGCCCAGCGCGGTTTCGAGGTCCTCCGCGAGCGGAATCGGCTCCAGCAGGCCCCAACCACCGAAGCCCACGTCGGCAATCCACAGAATCCCATCCGCCTCGACGCGCAGCAGCATGTGCGTGCGCGGCCGCATCTCCCCGCCGCCCAGGCGCACGCGCGCGGACAGTCGCGTCACCCGGAAACCGATTTGCTCAAGCGCCGCGGCGAAGAGCGCGTTTTGCTCAAAGCAATAACCACCGCGCCCGCCGCGCACGAGCTTGGCCTGCACGCTCTC
>JANMQT010000073.1:0-4766 GCA_031370675.1 Verrucomicrobiota bacterium | reverse complement strand
CGCCTGCGCGCTGGCCTGGCCAACATACGCATCGCCGTAGTTCGAATCGCGTGCAAGCGCCGCACCATAAAGCGTGAGCGCTTCCTGGGACGCCGGGGCAGTGTCGGCGCTTTTGACGGCCCCTTCCGCCTTCAAATACAGGTCCTGCGCCTGAGCATCAGCGGTCCCGCCAAGCGTCAACGCAGCCTTCTTCGCGGCGCCCAACGCAATACTCAGCGCGCTTGCGACCTGAGTCGCGATATCGGTCTGGATCTTGATCGTATCGCCCGGCGCACGGTCGTAGTTTTGCGCCCATTTCTCGACCCCGTCCTTGCCATTCACGAGCTGCGCCCCGATGCGGATCGTCTCGGGGGAACGGCGCACGCTGCCGGTCAGGATATTGGCGACCCCGAGCTTGGCTGCAGCAGCCGGGGTCGCCAGGTCTTTGACCGCGTCGCACGACGCCTTGCCGATGACCTGCATCCCGACCCGCGACAGCGCCCCGCGCAATTCCTCGGCGATGCCGTCGGAAAAATAGGCTTGGCGCGGGTCGCCCGACATGTTGGAAAAGCTCATGACCGCAATCCGGTTCGATGCCGCAGCCGCGCCCGGCTTGAGCAGCGCCCAGCCGCCGACACCTGCGATTGCCACCGCACCCGCGCCGCCTACCATCACCATACGGCGCGACACTTTTGGCTGAGCGGCCGTGCCCCGCCGCACCACAAGAGTATCACCGGTTAGATGCGCATTGACGGCATTGACCAGTGCAACGAAGCACGGCGCCGCCCGCTTGCCCCTCCAACCCACGAAATCAATTGCCTGCACCTCGCCAAAGCCGAGCGGGGGTTTCACCCGATCAATTTTGATTGGGACGTAGCTGCCAGCCTGTTGCGCGGTGCTTGCCTCGTCGCGGACGAAGCGACCATCAGAGCCTACCGACCTTTCGCTCCAAGCGACAATTACACATCGCGCTGCGTCGAGATGCTGCTGGATTTCTTCACGCCAGTTGGCCCCGCCTCCGATATGGGCGTCCCACCAGACGGCGAAGCCTTCGGCCTCTAGCGCTTTGACCAGCGGTGCCAGGCGAGGCCGGTCTTCCGCTTTGTAGGAAACGAATACTTCGCTGGTGAAATTGTCCATTCGCCGCCCCCTGCCGGCAAGGTGTCGGCGAACTGAACTTACGGCAAGGGAGGCGGATTAACAAAGGCCGCTTCCAGGCCAGGAAGCAAGGCGGGTTTTGTCTCTGCCTTGGTTTGAAATAGCCGCTGGCTAATGTTCGCTTTGGGTCGAGAGTGCGCTCTAGCTGCGACGGAATTGTCATCTTCCGCGGAAGGCTGTAAGGCGAAATGACCGGGAGGGGCGCCCGAGTTGGTAGGCGTGCCTCCAGTGGGAGGGGCCATGCGGAACTGTTTGGTCGGACTGCTGATCCTTACAGGCGCGGGAACCACGGGTGACGCCACGGTCCCGGGCCAGTGCATCTCAGGCTGTAACATCCCCAATCCGCAGCAACAGCAGCAATCACAGGCCGGACTTGCTCGGGTCTTTCACTTCCAAGCAATCCAGAACTCACAGGATTTCTGGCTGCGCGAAGCCACGCGACGCGAACGGCTGCCGGCGATCTCTCGGCTGAATCTCCCGATCCGAGATCAGTCATCCCTGATCACCGGACCGGCTGGCAACGCCAGGTTCACGCTAGTTGACGGAACGACCGTGTCTTTGGCCCCAGCTACGGAACTTGTCATTGACCGTTTTGAAATTAGCAACAACGGCTCGGCTAAGCTCTCCATGCATCTCGCAAAGGGCAAAATGCGATGGGCTAACCGTGTGCTGGAGCCTATTCTAAATCGCATCTTCCCGCAGCCGCGAATTGGTCGGCACCCGTGCGCGACCCGGGGCACGGATTTCGAGCTCAGTCAGGATGTCGACGGCAGTGGATTCGTTCGTGTTTACAAGGGGACATTCATCTTCAACGACCATGACACCGGAGCCGTATTGGAAGTGCATCCAGGTCAGCGGCTGACGTTTCAAAATTTCAAAGTCGTCGGTGTCCAATAGGAGGAAGTATGGTTGGATTAGCTAGCCGGCGGATGGGGTTGGTCCTCGCGCTCATGCCAGTTTCGCTGCTTCCCGCCACTGCTGCCGACGGGGAGACTATTTCGCTCGTGTGCAATTCGCAATCTGCAACGACGATGTACTTGAGCCTCGATCTAACGAAAGCTCAGGTCACGATGGATTCGGGCGCGACATACAAAGCTGAAGTTACAAACGAATACGTTAGATGGAGCGCTCCGTTCAACGCATATGGTTACGCCACTGGCATTTTTTATCTGGATAGAGAAAACGGCACTCTTGTTTGGGCCCATTCCACGGACCAACTGGGATTGTCGTGTGAACGCGGGACGCGGCCCGGGCGTGTTCTTTGATTTCCACCCGACGTGAATGCGAAACGTGGGGGCAAATTGATCAATTTTGCTCGCCGCTCGGCGACCGCGCTCATCCTAGTCTGGCTGTTCTCCGCTAGTCCTGCGGCCGCAGAGACTGTGTCGCTCTTCCCAAGAACGATCGGACACCTTTTACCTAAGTATGGATTTGAATCTGCTGCGGAATGGCCTCCGCGGCTAATGTCCGCAATGGGTCGTTTGTGGCCGCCAAGGGTGGGAAACGGACCTTACGGGACACGCTATCCCTTAAGTTCACCCGGCTGTTCACTTCCTTCGCTTGCGCTAAGTCTGTAGAGAGTGCGCACCCCATAATTTTTGGCCAGGTCCATTTTCCCGACATATTCGAAATGAAAGTCGGTGCGTTCGTGATCAAACATCGCTGCGAAGGGCTGGGTCGTGTAAATTGCGCCGACCGGTACCCGTGGCTCGATCCGCGCCGCGAGAGTGACTTCAGTACCGTAAAACGTGCGAGCGCCTTGGATCGCGTCAAAATGTTCGAAGATTGGCCCATGGTGCAGGCTCATTCGCATTCCGCCTTCTGCCGGAAGCCCTGCGTCATGGAGTGACGCAGGATCCAGCTCAGACTGAATTTCCAACGAAATTTCCGCGGCCTCCTCTGGTGAAGTGGTCACAACAAAGATCGCATCGCCCCAGCTGTTGCGGCTGAGAACTGCTTCGGCATGTCGATTCAGAACCGACGCGATGCGTCCCATTACCGCTTCTAAGAACTGGGGTACGCAATCTTCATCGAGCCGTGAAAAGCCGAAAAAATCGGCGAATATGATCGAGCGAACGACACGGCGACACTGGTTTTTCCTCTCAGCAACGGCCAGGGAATTTAACGTCGGACGGTCTGGCGTGACGGAAACGACGCGTGTTTCGCCGCCCTGACGCGCCCATTCGGCGCAATCGAACCCAGTGCCGGCGTTTCCCTGTGGCGCAATCCCGTCCCACACTCCGAGCTGAAAGACGTTAGTCTGCATGATACGGGCTCGCAGGCGCGCTAAGCCCATCCTGAGCCTAGAACAATATGCGAATTGCTCGTCATCGCCGACGTACCGCATCTGGGTCGCAAACGTGACGGAAGACGCCAGTCCTCGTAAACTATGGTATCGGTCGGACCACTCTGATCCGCCGATGTGAACCGATGTCTTCAGAAAATCTTCCTCGTCAAAGGGCAGTACGACATGAAGCTCGCCGCCCTGCGCCAAGACGGCTTCAGCAACCAGAATATCGGCGCCGCAGGCAAGCGAGCCGTACGCGACTAACGCCTCGGACTCATGCAGAACCGAACGGATCGTCTCTGCGAGTTCCTTTTCGACTTGCCATCCCGCTGACAGCATATGTCCGCAATAATGCATCACTGGCGTGGGCCGTATCGACGCTAACAGCGCAAGGTGCTTCTCTTGAGAAAGTGACAGCCTGTCTGCAATCAGTCGTACTTGGCGCGCTGTCGATGCTATCAAACCGGGAGCGGCGTCCGGCCGGCGGCGTGCCGCGGCGTAGAGTTCGGTTGCCTCGACCACTTCCCCGCAAATCAACATCGCTTCGGCTCGCGACGCAGCGGCAAAATAATCTTTCGGGTGCAGAAGGTCGGGACGTTGACCAATCGTGCTGGCAAGCTCGCACGCTTCTCCGTCGTCGCCCGCCAAGAACGATGTCGTTGCGGCGTTGATTCCGGAAAAGTAACCGCCAGTTAAATGGTATGCCAACCGATAGGCCTGGCTCGATTGACGGAACAGTTTGACCTGCTTTGCACCACTGGTGCGAACCGCCAGATCTTTGAGCAAGCGCCCCTTCAGCGCGGCGGCGTCCTCGGTACCAATCTGTTCAACTCGATTGCGTTCATAGAGCCGCAGCGCGGCGTGTGGGTCCCCCAACCGGGCCATAGCTAGCGCTTGCAGATATCGAACATCAGGATCGTCGGGGAAAAGTTCGATTGCCTCGCGCGTTCGCTCGAACAGCGCAAACATGTCCCCGCTTCCCAGGGCATCTTCAAACTGACGATGCAACTCACGATCAATCAGCTTCATAATCAACAGTGTCCCGTTACAAACAGCCGATCATCGTCAATGGTAGAGAAGGCGGCCGCCAGCGTGAACCTAATCATGTAAGCGCAATTAGGTCGCGCTTGGCCATTACATGGTTGGTGCATTCAATCGAGCGTTGGCAGATCATGGTGGCAGTATCAGCCAAACCGCTCAATGTCCGCAAGGGGTCGGTTTCGGCCACGACCGGAAAGGGTGGAAAGCGGACGAAGGGGCAATCTGTCAGAGACACTCGTGGCCCAGGCTGATCGGTCACTGTCTGATCTTCGACGAAGTCAACGTTCGCCCTCAACCCGAT
>JANMQT010000063.1:0-1885 GCA_031370675.1 Verrucomicrobiota bacterium | reverse complement strand
GAAATCTTGACCGTGACCTCCGCGAATTTTTCGGCCGCGCGGTGCCGGTGCTCATTCCGTTTTTCGCCTTTGCGCTCGGCGCGGGGATTGACCTTGCCCATGTCTGGCGCAGCGGACTGCTCGGTCTCGCGCTCGGATTATTCGTGGTTGGTTTTTCCGGCGTGCTCCTGTTCCTCGCGGATCGACTGACCGGTGGCAACGGTACGGCTGGGCTGGCCGCTGCTTCGACGGCGGGCAACGCTGCATCGGTTCCGGCGCTCGTCGCGGCAGCGAACCCGGCCTATGATGAGGCGGCGAAGAGCGCAACGATTCTTGTTTCAGCCAGTGTGGTAGTTACGGCCATCGTAGTGCCGTTCCTCACAGCCTGGTGGGCTTCGCGCGCGGCGAAAGCATCCAAATGATGGTTTAGCATGACCCTGCCTCGAATTGCGGTGACGATGGGCGACCCTGCGGGAGTGGGGCCGGAAATCTGCCTGCATCTGCTCGTGAACCGGGAAATTGCCCGCGAGTGCACGCCCGTCATTTTCGGTGACGCGGCGATCCTGCGCCGCGTCTCTGTGCAAAGCGGACTTCCCTTCAACGCCCTCGTGATGGCGCGCGAGGAATGGGCAGCGCGCGGCGCCAGCCTGACCGAGCCTGTGGTGCTCGACTTGTGCGCTGGAGACTCCAGCGCCGTCCAACCGGGCGTCATCGGCGCACACACCGGCGCGGCGGGCTTCGCGTACGTGAATGCGGCCATTGACGCGGCACTGGCGGGCGAGGTAGTGGCCGTTTCCACCGCGCCGCTTAACAAGGAAGCGTTGAGTGCCGCGGGCATAAAGTTTCCCGGGCACACGGAGATTTTCGCCGCGCGCACGGGGGCTGTCCGCTCCTGTATGATGCAGTATTCGGAGGAAATCACCTGCACGTTTGTGACAGTCCACGTGGGTTATGCGGAAGTTCCCGCGATGCTTACCGTGGAACGCATCATTGCAGTCATTGAAATGACAGACGAAGGCTTGCGTCGAATCCGCGGGCGCGCGCCTAAAATTGTAGTTTGCGGACTGAATCCGCACGCCGGGGAGCACGGACTTTTTGGCAACCGGGAGGAGGAGCGAATCATTATTCCCGCGATCGATGCCGCGCGCGCGCAGGGGATTCAGGTGGAGGGGCCCTTGCCGCCGGACACTGCTTTTCTGAAGGGGAAACGCGCGAGCACGGACGCGTTTGTTTGCATGTATCACGACCAGGGCCACATCCCGGTGAAGGCGTTGGCGTTCGACTCCGCGGTGAACACTACCCTGGGCCTGCCGATCATCCGCACGAGCGTCGATCACGGCACGGCGCTCGACATCGCATGGCAGGGCCAGGCGAACCCCAGCAGCCTCTATCACGCGGTGCGCCTCGCCTTAAAGCTGGCGGCGCGAAAATAAATTTCAGCCATGATTGCAGTGATCGCCGATGATCTTTCGGGAGCGGCCGAACTGGCAGGCGCAGCGCAGGCGCGCGGAATGACCGCCGAAGTGCAGACGGATTTTAACCCAAGCACAAACGCGGAAGTGGTGGCGGTGGATACCGATACGCGCTCGGGGACGGCCGATGAGGCTGCGCAACGCGTGGGCGAAATAACCCGGCGTGTGCTCGAGGCACGCCCCGATTGGATTTACAAGAAGACCGATTCGGTCCTGCGCGGGCATGTTCGAAGGGAAATTACGGCCATGCTTTCCGCCACGGGACGTCCACGGGCCCTCTTCGTGCCGGCCAATCCATCACGCGGTCGAATCATTCGCGGCGGTCGCTATCTGGTAGACGGCACTCCGCTCGATCAAACTTTTTTTGCGAGGGACCCTGCGTATCCAGCCACGTCATCCAGCGTGTTGGAATTACTGGCCAGGGAGGATGGTGA
>JANMQT010000058.1:0-19085 GCA_031370675.1 Verrucomicrobiota bacterium | reverse complement strand
CGCGGTCCGGCAGGATCAGGCCGACATTGGCAAAAACCATCCGCGATCAGACGGCCTCCGGCACGATTTCCGGACTGACGTTGGCGTCCCCGTTGAGCACCCGGTGCACCACCGCGGCGATCTCCTCGATGCGGTAGGGCTTGGACAAAATATCCGCAAATCCGTGGCGGGAATAGTCGGCCATGATCGGCGCGTTCGCGTAACCACTCGACACGATTGCCCGCACATCGGGCGCGAGCGAGCGTAGGCGCTCGATCACCTCCAGACCACCCAGGCCCCCGGGCACGGTCAGATCGAGGATGACCACGTCGTAGGGGGCGCCCTGGTCCCGCGCGCGCTGGAAGCGCTCGATCGCCATCTGTCCATCCGGCACGGCGGAAACCTGGTAGCCCAACTGCTCGAGCATGCCCGAAGCGAGCTGGCGAATGTCCGCCTCGTCATCCATCACCAGGATGCGGCCATCGCCCCGTTGCGCCTCGCCGTCGGTGGCCAACGTGCTGCCCGGGAGTTCCACGCGATCCGCCGGACGCTCGGAGACGGGAAGGTAAACGCGAAAGATGGAGCCGACATCGACGATCGAATCGAAATTGATGAGCCCGCCGTGGTTCTTGATGATGGAATACGACGTCGCCAGGCCAAGGCCGCTGCCGTGATCCTTGGTCGTGAAGAACGGATCGAAAATCTTCACCTGATCCTCGGGCGGAATGCCGGCTCCAGAATCCTCCACGCATATCTTCACGTAGCGCCCCGGCGGCAGGCCCGTCGGATGGCCGTCGTCGAGGTCGCGTTCCTGCGCCCAGACATCGAGCGTGCCGCCGTCCGGCATGGCCTGCACCGCATTGATCGCGAGATTATTGATTACCTGCGAGAGCTGGCCGGCGTCCGCCTCCACCGGCGGAAGCGAATCCGGCAAGTTGAAGCGACAGACCACTTTCGAGCCGTGAAGCGCGAAGCCGATGGATTCGCGGATGATGTCCTGCAACCGGGCGAGTTTCTTGATCGGCGCGCCGCCTTTCGAAAAGGTCAGCAATTGCGTCGTCAGGTCGCGCGCGCGGAAGCTGGCCCGCTCGGCCTCGTCGAGCTTCGCCGCGGCCCGCGCCGGATCATGCAGGAACATCTTGGCGAGCGAAATGTTGCCGACCACCGCCGTGAGGATGTTGTTGAAATCATGTGCGATGCCGCCGGCGAGCAGGCCGATGGATTCCAACTTCGACGCCTTGGCCATCTCGGCCGCCATGCGCTGGTCCTGCGTGATGTCGCGGAACACGCGCACTGCGCCAATGATCTTTCCCGCGCGGTTGCGAATCGGCGCCGTGCTTTCCGCGACCGGGATGCGCATGCCGTTCTTGTGCGCGGCGAAGGCCCCGCTCGGCTGGATCACGACCTCGCCGCTCTCGAGCACGCGCCACAGCGCATCGCTGCGATTCGCGTTGCTGCTGCCCGTTTGGAAAAATCCAGCCAACTCGAGACCGGCCAGTTCCTGCTGGCTGCGGCCCAACAAATTTTCCGCGACGCGGTTCGCGAAGATCACGCGGCCGCCCGCGTCCGTGGTGATCACGCCGTCGGCGATCGACGCCAGCGTGACGGCAAACCGGTCCTTTTCCTCGTCGAGTGACTGGGAAACGGCCTCGGCTTCCAGCGCCAGCGAGAGCGCCGCCGCGGCGGCCTGGAGCAGATCGGCCTCGGATCGATCCCACACCCGGCTCGCCACACAATCATCCAGCCCGAGGAAACCCATGAAGCCCCCGCGCACGAGGACTGGCGCAAGCAGGGCGGACCGCACACCGCCGGCGGAAAACAGCGAGCGCTCCGGCTCCGCGAGCTGCTCAATCAGCAGCGCGAGCTTCTGGCCTGATTTCAACGCCTTCAGCCAGGCCGGGTCGTACGCGTCGTAGGGGATGCGTTCCTGCGGGAAGACCTCCATCTCGGCGAAGATGCCGGGCGCGCACCATTCCTGCGACGGCGCCGCGTAGAGCCGGCCCGAGCGCGCGTCGGATCCATTGACGTAGTAATAGGCGCGGCTCGCCCCGATGGCCTTGCCGAGCGCGGCGAGCAACGCCTGGACGCACTCCTCGAGCGGTCGCGGCTTCAACAACTCAAGCTGCATCTCGACCTGCGCCGCCATGTAGCGATTGCGCAGACGCAAACTCTCCACCGCGTTCGCGCGCTCCGTGATGTCCTGCACCGCCACGAGGTGCGCCTTGCTGCCGAAGAAGTCGACGGTCGAAGTGCTCACTTCCACGACGATGATGTCGCCGCTGCGCTTGCGGTGGCGCCAGACGGTGCGCACGGGCAGCTTCTCGCGCCGCGAAATATGGGCGCGAAAGGCCGGCACATCATCTGCGGTCCACAGATCCTCGACGCGCAGCGTCATGAATTCCTCGCGCGAGTAGCCGTAGTGGCGCAGTGCCGCGTCGTTCACCGCGAGCATCGTGTGGTTCTCCCACTCAAACGCCCACATCGGCTGCGGGTTGACCTCGAAAAGCTGCCGGTAACGCGATTCTGAATCGCGCAACTTGTTCAGGTAGCGCTTGCGTTCCGACGCATCCCGCGACCGCACCATGATGCCCTGCACGTCCGGGTCGCCGAGCGAATTCTGCCCGGTCGATTCCAATTCCACCCAGTGACCATCGACATGCCGGAACCGGAATTCCACCGTCTCGATCACCGAGGGATCGGCCACGATGCGCGCAAAGGCCGCGTGCACGCGCTCGCGGTCCTCCTCGTGCACGTACGCGAACACGTCCTCGCCGAGCATTTGCTCCGGTTGAAATCCAATCGTCTTCGCGTGTGCGCCGCTCGCAAACGTGACCCGGCCATCGGCGGAAAGCACGGTAAAGACGTCCGAGGAATGGTGCACCAGCGCCTCGATAAATCGTTTCCCGAACGAGATCGGCGAGTCGGTCTGACCGCCGGGCGGCGGCGTCACGCGAAACCGCAGGAAGTCCGCCGCCGAGACGGCGAGATCCTGCAGCGCCTGTTGCTCGTCGACACTGAGCTGCCGCGCCCGGCCGTCGAACACCGCGAGCAGTCCCAGGTCGCGGCCGGATTGACTGCGGATCGCGACCGCCGCATAAAACCGCAGACCAAACGGGCCGGTCACCGACGGGTGACGCGAGAAACGCGGATCGCGCGAAGCGTCCTCAGTCCACGACATTTCCCCCGGTCCGCAGGCCATCGGCGCGACCGCCAAATCCTCGTCCCACGGCACCTCCACGCCCGCCGGTCCCGCCAGCGAGCGCACTACGAATCCGCCCGGCTCCGCCGTTGCGAGCAGCGCCCACGGCACACGCAGCATCGTGGCGGCCACGCGCGTGAATCGATCGCAAGCGGCTTCGGGCAGGACGCGCGGCGGGTCGGGTTGACCCAGGGTTCGGCGCCGCTCCAGGCCGTTTGGCCTCTGCGTAATCAGGGGCGATGACGCAGAATCCATGTCCGGATTACTAGCGGGTCCCCCTGCATTGAGCAAGCCAAAGGGCGGTGCCTCAGCGTGGACACCCACCCGCGCGCTCACGGGGCGGCGTTTTCCAGCCGCGCGGCGGGCCGCGCGACCCGGCCCACGGCGTTCAAATACGCGCGCGCGCTGGCCTCCACCACATCCGTGCTCGCGCCCTTGCCGGACACGATGCGACCGTCGCCGAAGTCCACCTTCAAGACGACTTCGCCGAGGGCGTCCTCGCCGGCGGTGACGCCGGTGACATGATATTCCACCAGTTCGCCGCGCTTGCCGAGGATGCGATCGATGGCCTTCATGGCCGCGTCCACCGCGCCATTGCCAGCCGCGGAGTCCTGCAGGATTTCCGGTTCCGGCGCGCCGCCATTTTCGTCGGGCCCGGCGGCTTGCACACGCCCGAGACGCACCGTCGCGGTCGGCACGGTTGTGGTGCCGCTGGTCACGTGGAGATACTCGAGCGTGTAAAGCGCCGACGCGCCGAGCGGTCCGTCCTCCATCAAGGCGGCGAGATCGTCGTCGTAGACAAATTTCTTCCGATCCCCGATCTGCTTGAAGCGGGTGAAGAGCGCGTCCTGCTCCTCGGGGGAGAGGGTGAAGCCGAGATGGGTCAGCCGCAGGATCATCGCGGCGCGACCGCTGTGCTTGGTCAGCGGGAGTTCCGTGTCGCCCCAGCCGACTTCGCGCGGATCCATGATCTCGTAGGTGGAGCGATTCTTGATGATGCCGTCCTGGTGGATGCCGGCGCTGTGGGCGAAGGCGTTCTCGCCAACGATCGCCTTGTTGCGCGGGACCAGCAGGCTGCTCATGCGGCTGACCAGGCGGGACGAGCGCACGATCTCGCGCGGATTCGCGGACGTGGTGAGATTTCCAAACGCCTCCGGGCGCGTGCGCAGCGCCATGATGATTTCCTCGAGCGCCGCGTTGCCCGCGCGCTCGCCGATGCCGTTGATGGTGCCCTCGACCTGCCGCGCGCCCGCCTTGAGCGCGGCCAGCGAATTGGCGACCGCCAGGCCGAGGTCGTCGTGGCAGTGCACCGAGATGACCGCCTCGGCCACGTTGGGCACATTCTCGATCAGGTAACGGATCAGCGCGCCAAATTGATCGGGCACCGCGTATCCCACCGTGTCGGGGATGTTCACGGTTGTCGCGCCCGCCGCGATCACCGCCTCGGTGACCCGGGCCAGAAACTCCGGCTCGGTGCGCGAACCGTCCTCCGGCGAAAACTCGACATCCTGCACGTAGGACTTGGCGCGCTGCACGCCCTCGACCGCAAGCCGGATGATTTCTTCCTGGGCCTTCTTCAGCTTGAACTCGCGATGGATCGCGGAGGTCGCCAGGAAAACGTGGATGCGCCCGCGCTCGCCGGCCGGGGCGATGGCGCGCGCGGCGGCATCGATGTCGGAGGCGAGGCAGCGCGCAAGCCCCGCGATGATCGGCCCGCGGATTTCCGTGGCAATGCGATGGACGGATTCAAAGTCCCCGTCGCTGATGCACGGGAAGCCGGCCTCGATGACGTCCATGCCGATGCGCACGAGTTGCCGCGCGACCTCCATTTTTTCGCGGAGGTTCATGGAGGCGCCGGGGCATTGTTCGCCGTCGCGGAGAGTGGTGTCGAAAAGGATGATGCGGTCGGACATGGCTGACAGGGCTTGGAAGTTGGGAGGGGGGACGCGGCGATCTTGGGGAACGCGCGCGGGCCGCCGCGAAGGGACGGCACGGGAGAAACGAAATCCGGGACGGGGTGCGCTTAGTGGGAGGCCAGCCCTAGCGAAAGCAGCAGCGCGCCCTGGCCCGAAAGGCCCACGCTCCGCAGTCCGAGGTTTTGGCGAAAACTCTGCACGCCGCAGACGATGCGAGAGACCGCGCCAAATGCAAGGGCCGAATCAAGCCCGGGACCCCCCGCCGGGGCGGCGTGATAATCCTGTCGCGCCCGGGCATTCGCGATTATTCTAACTCCGGAAATCCATTCGTTTATGCCTCCCCCGCGCATTCTCGTTGTCCTCGCCTTCGGTCTCGTCGCCGGCGCGGCCCTGGGTTACACCTTCGGAGTCCGGGTGCGCACCGATGCCCCCGCCGTGAATGCCGCCCCAAAGTCTGCGGACCCCGCGGCAGCAGTTGGCCGGATCGCCGGGTCGCCACCCGTTCCCGTCGCGGTGAATGCCGGGGCCGCCGCGCCGGGGGATCCTGATTTCCAGAGCGAGGCTCGACGGATCGATTTGCTGCCCGCCGGTTCCGCGCGGGACGCGGCCCTCGCGTCCCTGTTGGCGGCCTGGATGCGACACGATGCGGCCGCGGCGCTGCCTTGGTTGCGCGCGCTGCCTCTCGCCGACCAAAAGCGGCATCTCGCCGGGGCCCTGACGTCGTGGAGCACGCACGATCCCAAGGCCGCGCTCGACTACGCGCGGGCCCTGCCGGCGGGCCTGTTGAAGCGGGACGCGGTCGACCGCGTCCTGCGCGCGTGGGCCAAGGCCGACGGCAATGGTGCAATCAATTACGCCCGCGGGTTGCCGGCGGGACGCGACCGCGCTGAATTCATCCGGACGGTGGTGAACACCTTGAGTTCGGACCAGCCCGAGATCGCTGCGGCGTTGCTCGGCGAGATTCCCGCCACGGGCAACCGGTCCGCCCTCGCCGAGTCGATCGGCGCCGGCCTCGTGCGCTCGAGCGGTTTTGGCGCCGGCTTCCAGTGGGCCATGTCGCTCGGCAGCCGCGACGAGCGGCAGGCGGCCGTCAAGAGTGTGGTGAACGAGGAAATCATGCGCGGCGATCCCGTTTCTGTCCTCAACACCCTCCTCCAAATCAGTGATGGAAATTTTCGAGGCGAACTGATCTCCAGCGCGCTCTACCGGCTCGCGCAGGATGACGCGGGCGCGGCGCTGGCCCTGCTGAACCAGCTCCCGACCGCCGAGCAAAACCCGGCAGCGTGGCGCGGCATCATCGCCGGCTGGGCCGCCACCGACCCCGCCGCCGCCGCGGACTTCGCCCGCAGCCAGCTCTCTGGGCCCAACTACGAGGAGGCCATTCGCGCCGCGATGTGGGCGTGGAACCGCATGGACCCGCGCGCCGCCTCGCAATTTGCCGCGCTGCTGGCCGACACCCCGGCGCGCATCGCCGTCTGGCGCCAGTCCACCTGGGCCCTCGCCAGCACCGACCAGAGCGCCGCCGCCAACTTCGTGAACTCGCTGCCCGATTCGCTCGGCAAGGACCAAGCCATGGGCGCCATGGCGCGCGAACTCGCGCGCAACAATCCGTCCGCCGCCCTGCCTTGGGTGAACGCGATCGTCGACGATAACGTGCGCAACTTCGCCACGCGCGGCGTCTACCTGCAGTGGTTCAACCTCGACCCCGGGCAGGCGGCACTGGCACTCCAAGCCTCGACTCTCACCCCGGACCAAAAGGCCGCGATCACGAGCGCCGTCGCGAACGGTGGCGGACGCTGGTCCGGCGGACGCTAGCGCGCGAACGCGACAAAATTGCCACCGCGGACGAATCCCGACTAGGCTGCGGCATGCCGCCGTCCGCGAATGTGCTTTGGGTTCCGGCGGTGGCGGATCCCGCGCACGAGCCGGCCGTCAAGCGGCTCTGCGCCGAACTGGCGATGCCGCGCGTGCTCGCGCAACTGCTGGTCCGCCGCGGCTTCATCGAACCGAATCGCGCCCGCGATTTTCTCGACCCCAGGTTGCAGCGGTTGGCCGATCCGTTCGCGCTGCCGGATATGGCCGCGGCCGTCGCACGGATCTTCCTGGCGATTGATCAACGCGAACGCATCGCGCTGTATGGGGACTACGACGTGGATGGCGTCACGTCGCTGACCCTGCTGGCTGAGGTGCTGCGCGGCTACGGCGCGGAGCCAGCCTGCTTTCTGCCTTCGCGCATGGATGAGGGCTACGGCTTGAGCGCCGACGGGATCGCGCGCTGCCTCGCCGAGCATCAGCCGGCGCTTTTGATCGCGGTCGATTGCGGCACGGTCTCGGTGGCGGAAATCGCGTCCCTGAAAACCTCCGGCGTGGAGGTCATTGTCCTCGATCACCACGAGCCCGGCAGCGAGCGGCCCGCCTGCGTGGCGCTGGTGAACCCGAAATGTGATCCGACTGGTGCGTTCAGGTATCTCTGCAGTGCGGGCCTCGCGTTCAAGACGTGTCATGCGTTGCTGAAGGCCCGGCCGCAGCCGGGGTACGATTTGAAATCGGCTCTCGATCTCGTGGCGCTCGGGACCGTGGCTGACCTCGTGCCGATGGTGGAGGAAAATCGCGCGCTCGTTCGGCGGGGTCTGCTCGAACTGGGGCGCACGCCGCGCCCCGGACTCCGCGCGCTCATGGATGTCGCCGGCGTGGGCCGCGGGACGCTGCGTCCGACCGACGTGGGCTTCCGCCTCGGTCCGCGCCTCAACGCCGCAGGCCGCCTCGGCACCGCGCAGGCCGCGCTCGAACTATTGCAGACCAACGATCCCCACCGCGCACGCGAGCTTGCCGCCGAGTTGCACCAGCAGAATGCCGAGCGGCAGGATGTCGAGCGCCGCACCCTCGCCGAGGCCGAACGGGCGCTGCTCGACGGTGGCGTCGCGATTTCCGAACTGGCGGCCATCGTCGTCGGCGGACGCGGCTGGCATCCCGGGGTGCTCGGCATCGTCGCCTCGCGACTTCTCCGCGCGCATCACCGGCCGGCGCTCGTGGTGGGTTTCGACGAAGCCGGGGTCGGCAAGGGCAGCGGCCGGAGCATCGAGGGAATGCCGCTGGTCGAGGTGCTGCGCGACTGCGCCGCGCTGCTCGAGCGGTTCGGCGGGCACGAAATGGCCGCGGGACTGACCATCCGCGAGGCGATGTTTGCGGATTTTCAGATCACGTTTCAACGCCTCGCGAAGGAACGACTGACGCCGGATCACCTGCAGCCGCGCCTGAGTTTTGACGCCGAGGTCACGCTCGACGAACTCGACGACGCGTTTGCCGCCCAGCTCGAGCGCTTTCAACCATTCGGCATCGGGAATCGCGAACCGCTCTTCTTCGCCCGCGGCGTGATGCCGGCCGCGGCCACGCGCACGCTGAAGGAAAAGCACCTGCGCCTCTCGCTCTGGCAGCCGGACCGCCCCGCGCACCGGCCGATGGCGGGCATTTTCTTCCATGGCGCAACGCCGCCCCCGCCGCCGCCGCCATGGGATGTCGCGTTTTATCTCGACGAGAACGAATGGCAGGGCGAAATCCGCCGCCAGCTTCGGATCGAGGCGTTGCGTTCCAGCCAGTGAAGAGGATTAGACAGAATGAACGGAATTAACAGAATGGAGGAGCGTCGGAATTTGATCGGAGTCCAGGTTCATTCCAAAAATTCCCTTCATTCCGTTCATTCTGTCTCAACCTCATGCCTCCGAGCTTGACGCTCCAAACGCCCCTCGCGGAAGTCGCGGGCATCGGCACGACGCGGGTCAAGCAACTCGCGCGGCTCGAACTGAACACGGTCGGCGACGTGCTCGAACACTATCCGCGGCGCTACGAGGATCGGCGCCAGTTTCCCCAGTTTCCCACCGGCGCGAGTGATACTCCGGTGTGCGTTTGCGGTCTTGTGATGAAGGTCGACAACAAGCGGCTTTACGGTCGGCGCAGCATGCTTGAGGTGACGATCGAGGAGCCGGAGGCGACCGCGCTTTCCGCGCGCCTGGTCTGCCGTTGGTTCGGCATGCCGTACCTGCACAAGGCCTTCGCGCAGGACCAGCGCGTCGTCTTCTACGGCAAACCCAAGCTGCGCGGCAAGAAACTCGTCCTCGATCATCCGGACTTTGAAGTCATCGAGGACGACGCGGACACCACCATCCACGTGCGGCGCATTACGCCCGTCTATCCCGCGACGGAGGGCCTCTCGCAGCGCGTCTTCCGCGCGCTCGTCTTCCAGTTGTTGGCGTCCGTCGACTTGTCCGGAGTGGCCACCCGTTTGCCCGCGGGACTGGATCCCACGCCGCGCGCCGAGGCGATGCGGGAGATTCATTTTCCCTCTTCGGAAGCGGCGCGCCTGGCTGCGCGTCGTCACCTGGTACTTGAGGAATTTTTTGCGCTGCAGCTGGTGGTCGGTGCGCGGCGGCGCTCAATTCTGGATCAGCCCGGTCTGGTTCGCGCGACCTCGGGCAGGCTGCTCGACCGGTTCCTTGCGTTGCTTCCGTTCACGCCGACCGCGGCGCAGCGGCGCGCGATTGCGGAGGTCCGGACGGATCTCGCCGCGCCGCGGCCGATGAACCGCCTGCTGCAGGGGGACGTCGGATCGGGCAAGACGCTGGTCGCGCTCGCGGGCATGCTGCTCTGCGTCGAGGCCGGGTACCAGGCCGCGCTGATGGCGCCCACGCAGATTCTCGCCGAGCAGCATTTCCTGACCTTCCGGCGCTGGCTCGGACCACTCGAACTCCGGATCAGTTTGCGCACCGGCGCGCGCATGACCGACGATTTCACCCCGCTCTTTGGCGGCGGCGACGAAGCGCAAATCATCATCGGCACCCACGCGCTGCTCTACGACAAGGCCCGCGCGGAATTCCCCCGCCTCGGCTTCGTCGTGGTCGACGAGCAGCACAAGTTCGGCGTGCTGCAGCGCGCGCGGCTCGCCCGCGGCGCGGACGGCGCGCGGCCCGACGTGCTGGTGATGAGCGCCACGCCCATCCCGCGCACGCTCGCGATCACGATCTACGGCGACCTGGACGTGTCCACGCTGGATGAAATCCCCGCCGGCCGCGGCCGCGTCGTGACGGCCGTGCGCCCGATCACCAAACGCGCCGACGCGATTGATTTCGTGCGCAAGCAGCTCGACGAGGGCCGCCAGGCGTACCTCGTGCACCCGTTGATCGACGAGTCGGACAAGCTCGATGCCAAGGCCGCCGCCGCGCAGTTCGAGCACTGGTCAAAGGTGCTCGCGCCGCACACCTGCGCGCTGCTGCACGGCCGGCTCGGGGCCGACGAGAAGGAGTCGGTGATGGCGCGCTTCCGGGACGGCGGGGTGCGCGCGTTGGTTACGACGACGGTGATTGAAGTCGGCGTGGACGTGCCGAACGCGAATCTCATGCTCGTCGAGAGCGCCGAACGGTTCGGGCTTGCGCAGCTGCACCAGTTGCGCGGGCGCATCGGGCGCGGCGCGCATAAGTCGTATTGCGTGCTGCTGGTCGACCCGAAGGCCGACGGCGCGCTGGCCCGTCTGCACATCCTCGAGGAAACAACCGACGGCTTTACGATCGCGGAGGCGGACCTGCGGCTGCGGGGTCCGGGTGACATGCTCGGCACGGACCAAAGCGGACTGCCGCCGCTGCGCATCGGTGATCTCGTGGAGGATGCGGAATTGATGGCGCTGGCCCGCCGCGCGGCGAAGGAGGTGCTCGAGCGGGATCCCGATCTCAATCGCCCGGAGAGCGGCGCCTCCGCGTCGCTGCTGGAGGCAGGAAAGAAATGGGCGGGCCTGGCCGGCTGAGCGGGTCCAGGCGTCGAAAATTCGCTACTCGGGCGAATGGACAACACGGCCCGCCCGTCCATCTTGCGGCATCATGAAGCGCTTCCTGCAATTCATCCTCCTCGTCTTCGTCCTCTCGGCGGCGGTTTCCGCGCTGTACGTCTGGAAGGTGCGGCGGGCTGACTCCTCCGCAGGCACCGCGAAGCGCACCCCGGAGAAATTCACCGGGTCCGACACCCCCGCGATCGATCTCCGCGACGTCGATGTCCTGGCCGCGGTCAGTCGCCAGCAGATCAAGCTCGCCAGCGCCGTCATCCCCTCCGTGGTCAGCATCCGCACTCAGAAAAATGTCCGGCCCCGCCAGGGCATGCGCGACCCGTGGACGGAAATGTTCGAGCGCTTCATGTCGCGCGACGGCCAGAACCGGGTGCAACAGGCGCTCGGCTCGGGCGTCATCGTCTCGAAGGAAGGCCACATCGTGACGAACAACCACGTCATTGATCAAATGGACGAAATCGAGATCCAGCTGCACGACGGACGCAAGCTCGCCGCCCAGGTGATCGGCGCAGCCCCGCTCAATGACCTCGCCATTCTCAAGGTCGACAGCGCCGAACTCCAGCCGATCGCCTTCGGCAATTCCGAGAAGGTGGAGGTCGGCGAAATCGTTTTCGCCCTCGGCAACCCTTTCGGCCTCGAGGAGACCCTGACGCGCGGCATCATCAGCGCCAAGGGCCGCCGCGGCGTCGAGTCCGACGGTGAGTTTTTCCAGACCGACGCCGCGATTAATCCCGGCAAGTCCGGCGGCGCCCTGATCAACGTCCGCGGTGAACTCGTCGGCATCAACACCGCGATCTTCTCGCAATCCGGCGGCTCGCAGGGCATCGGCTTCGCCATTCCCTCCGCGACGGTCCGGCGCGTCCTCGACAGCGTGCTCAAGAATGGCCGCGTCATCCGCGGTTACCTCGGCGTCACGCTCGAGGCGCTCAGCCCGGCGGTGGCCCAGTCGCTCGGCGTGAAAGAGGAACGTGGCGCCATCGTCACCGACGTCAGCCCCGGCTCGCCGGCGGAAACGGCCGGTCTCAAGCAAAAGGACGTGATCGTAAAATTCAACGACCGGCCCGTGCGCGACATCCCCGACCTGCGGAACCGGGTGGCCGAAGCGGACATAGACACCAGGATTCCGCTCGAGATCGTGCGCGGCGGCAAGAGCCTGCCCCTGACCGTGCAAATCAAGGAGATGCCGGAAAATTTCGCGAGCCGTGGAAACCCGGGTCAGCCGTCACCGGCGCCCACCCCCCCCAGCCCGCGCAGTGCCCCGCGGCAGACCCCGCCCAACCCGCCCACGGCGCCCGGCGGCGCCCTCGCCGGCGTGGAGGTTATCGATCTCAACCCGCGCCTGGCCTTGACCCTCGCGCTGCCGCCGGAGACCAGGGGCGTTGTCATCAATCAAATCGATCCCGCCGCCCCCGCAGCAGACGTGCTCCGCGACGGCGATATGATCGAGGAGGTCAACCAGGTCCCGGTCGCCACGGCGGCGGACTTCGCCAGGGCCGTCGCTGGCCTGCCGGCCAACCGCGACATCATGCTGTCCATCGTGCGCGACCGCGCGCGGTCGTTCGTGGTGGTCCCGGCCCGGCGGTAGGTTGGCGATCGACGCCCTGCCTGCCCCGCGGCCTGGATCCCTTGCCAACATGCCAAACGGCGTGTTATATTCTGCAATATGGCACTCGACCTTCTGGATCCCCGCGTCGCCTT
This sequence comes from Verrucomicrobiota bacterium, assembly GCA_031370675.1. Taxonomy (GTDB): domain Bacteria; phylum Verrucomicrobiota; class Verrucomicrobiia; order Chthoniobacterales; family SZAS-18; genus SZAS-18. Next base: position 6,466 of record JANMQT010000058.1, on the reverse strand, counting down.
CGACAACGTCCGGATGGCGGCGGCGGTGGCGCACGGGCTGCCGGCCGGGACCATCCAGCGGATGGCCGAAAAACTAGGACTGCCGCACGAACGCCTCTCCCAGGCCGTGAACATTCCGCTGCGGACCCTGGCGCGTCGGCTCAAGCAGCGCACGCCCCTGCCGCCCGATGAATCGGAGCGGGTCGCGCGCCTCGGCCGGATCGTGGCGCGGGCCACGGAGGTGCTTGGCGGGTTCGACCGCGCCCGGCGCTGGATGATGGAACGTCCGCGCGGGCTGGGCGGGAAGACGCCCCTCGATTTCGCCGAGACCGAACCGGGGGCGCGCGCGGTGGAGGATCTGCTGGGCCGCCTCGAACACGGGGTGATTGCGTGAGTGTGGCGCGGGCCTATCGCATCTGCCAGCAGCGCGTGGCGCGAGGCGCGTTCTCGGGTGACGGCGCCGCCAAGTACGGTGGCCGCTGGAATTCCCGCGGTCGACGCGTGGTCTACCTGAGCGACAGCATTGCGCTCGCGGCGCTGGAGATCCTTGTGCACACGACCGAGCGCGAGGACCTGGCGCGCGTGCCCTACGTTTTTTTCGAGGTTGAATTCGATCCGCACTGGATCGCGGAGCCGCCGCGCCTGCCAGCAAAGTGGAATGACGCGATGGATCTCGGTGCCGCGCAGATCGTCGGCGACCAATGGCTCGAGACAGGCAAGTCCTGCCTGCTGCGCGTGCCGAGCGCGATCATTCCGCAGCAGCACAACCTGCTGGCGAATCCCGTCCATCCGGATTTCGCGAAGCTGAAGATCGGAAAAATGCAGCGCTTCGAGTTTGACGGTCGCCTGGCCGCCGCGCCCAAGCGCTCGGCACGATCAGGCGGAACGCGATCTCCGAGCGCGTTGAGTTAGGGTTTGGCAGCCCGCGGTCGCGGGCTGCATTAGTCTTCGCCAATGCGCCCGGAGGTCGCGTTCCACCTGGCCGCGCACCAATCTTACTGGTCAACGATTGTCCCCCTCCCTTCCCGGACTTCCGGCTTTGCCATCGTCTCGACTCCCGACTCTGGGCCTTCTCCTTCGGCACCGGGCCTTTGCCGTTCGGCCTTCCGATCACGGCCTTTGGTACAGATAGAGAACGCGACCCGGAGTGTGACTGAAGGTCTCGTTAAAGTGGCTGGTGCTGTTCCATCCGCCCCAAACGATCATTTCGCTCCCCGTCCACACCGCCGTGTGAAGGCTGCGATTGGAGGGCGCGCCGAGGGGAGTCACCGCCGCCCAGCTGTTCCCCGCCGGATTGTACCGCACGCCGTCATTGAAATAGTTGATGCCGTTGTCGCCGCCCCAAATGATCATCTCGCTACCCGTCCAGACCGCGGTGTGTTCAAAGCGCGGGGTCGGCGCTCCGGTGGTGGTCACCGCCGCCCAGCTATTGCCGGTGGGATTGTAGCGCCCGCCGTCGTTAAAATAAACGCCGCCGTTCCATCCGCCCCAGAGGATCATGTCGCTGCCGGTCCACACCGCCGTGTGCTGGTAGCGCGGGGCGAGCCCGCTGGCCGGGCTAACCGCCGTCCAACTGTCGCCGACCGGACGATAACGCGCGCCGTCGTTCAGCACGCCGCCGTTGAATCCGCCCCAGAGGATCATCTCGCTGCCGGTCCAGACCGCCGAGTGCTGCAGGCGGGGCGCAAGCCCGCTCGCGGGGTTCACCAGCGCCCAACTATCCGCCGTCGGACTGTAGCGCGCGCCGTTGTTCAAATAAAAGGTGCCAAACGCGGTTCCACCCCAGACGATCATCTCGCTGCCCGTCCAGACCGCCGTGTGCGCGAGGCGCTGGCCGGGCGCGCCGGCGGGGTTCACCAACGTCCAGTTGTTCCCCGCCGGATTATAGCGGGCACCATCGTTAATGCCGTTGCCGTTGTATCCGCCCCAGATGATCATCTCGCTGCCCGTCCAGACCGCCGTGTGCAGGTTGCGCGGCGCGGGCGCCCCGGTGGCGGTCACGTCGGTCCAACTGTTGCCCGCCGGATTGTAGCGGCCACCGGTGTTCAAAAACCCGCCGTCGAAGCCGCCCCAGACAATCATCTCGCTGCCGGTCCAGACCGCGGTATGCGCCCGACGCCCGCCCGGCGCGGCGTTGTTTACCGCGGTCCAAGCGTTGGCCACCGGATTGTAGCGGCCGCCGTCGTTCCGGAAGCCCGAGGACGGCGCCGTATCATATCCGCCCCACACAATCATCTCGCTGCCCGTCCAGACCGCCGTGAAAAGGTACCGCCCGACGGGTGCGGCCGTCGTGCTCATCGTCGTCCAGTTGTTCCCGACCGGGTTGTAGCGCGCGCCGGTGTTCAACGAGGTCGGGGTATCGTTGTATCCACCCCAGACGATCATCTCGCTGCCCGTCCACACCGCCGCGTGCGATCGACGCACGCTGGGCGCGAGGAGGCTGGGTAGCGCGACCCACGTATTGTTGGCCGGCTGGTAGCGTCCGCCGTCATTCCAGGCGAGGCCGCCAATTCCACCGCCAAAAACGATCATTTCGGTGCCCGTCCACACCGCGGAATGATTCGAGCGCACCACCGGCGCGAGGGTGGTGGTCATTGCCGCCCAAGTATTACCCGCTGGATTATAGCGCGCGCCGTCATTGAAGTAGGTGTTGATCCCGTTATCACCTCCCCAGACGATCATTTCAGTCCCGGTCCAAACCGCGGTCAGATTCTCGCGTGGACTGGGCACGCCGCTGGCGGACAGGGTGGCCCAAGTATTCAAAAGCGCATGATAGCGTCCACCGTTGTTGAGCACGCTGCTGCCGCCACTGGTTCCACCCCAGACGATCATCTCGCTGCCGGTCCACACGACCGCGTGAGCATAGCGTGCCGGCGGTGCGCCGATGGAGTTCACTGGCGTCCAACTGTTCCCGACGGGATTGTAGCGCCCGCCGTCGTTAAAGGCGCTGGCGTTGAGTCCGCCCCAGACGATCATCTCGCTCCCCGTCCAGACTGCCGTGTGAAAATAGCGCGCGCTGGGCGCTCCAAAAGCGCTCAAGGCCGACCAACTATTGGCCGCGGGATTGTAGCGCCCGCCATCGTTCAAAACGCCGGCGTTGGTGCCGCCCCAGACGATCATCTCGCTGCCCGTCCAGACCCCCGCAGCAAGGTAGCGCGCGGCGGGAGGCACGCCGTTGACGCGCTGCTGCCAGGCGTCGGCCGTCGTTGTGGTCCCGATCCGAATATAGCCGGCATTGACGAGCGCGGCGTTCTCCGTGGCCGACAGAATCAGTCCGCCGCTGCCCACACCGCTCTGACTGCCGGCACTGAGATTCGCGCCCGCCGCGCCCGGGGCGAGCTGGCTGCCGCTGATCGACCCGGGCGCGATATTGGCGGCGGCCGCGCCCGCAGCCAGTTGTGAACTTCCTACCGCGCCCGCGGCGATCTTGGCCGAGGTGATCGCGCCGTCGGGCACGTTGCTTGCCATCATCGAATAGCCCACGGCGCCGATGCGTTGGTCCGGCGCGAGCAACTGCGAACCGCTGGGGCCGTCGCTGAACCACACCCGCAGACGCACATCTGGGTTGGTGAAGACGGTGGCGGGAACGACCGTCATGTTCGGTCGTGAGACATCGCCCAGCAGCACCGCGTAAAGGCCCTTGGTGACAGCGAGCGCGACCGCGGCAGCCGGCTCGCTGCCGGCGTTGCTCGTGCCGTCATTGCTCCAATACGTCGTCGTGCCCGCGGCATTGACGAGGGCGAACTTGAACTGGCCGGTGCCCTCGAAATTCACCGTGCCGACGGCGACACGCCCCTGGTAATTGATTAACGGCGGAACCTGGGAAAAGGCACAGGGAACAAGGAAGCAGGAGAAAAAAGCGGCGAAGGCGCCGACCAACCGGGCGAGCCCACGATTCTGACCCGTGTTTCGGAACGTGGATACATGTCTCATGTCGCTGCATGTAGCAGTCCCCCTGCCTGATGAGCCGGAAATCCCTGTTATTATCTCCGGCGCAAAGAAATCCAGCCGGCCGCCCTCGAAACGACCGCCGTCACCAAAGTAGCTGCTGCCTTTTTAACCGCCCTTAACCATCATTTGCTCCCCGTCCCGACCGCGGTGTTGAAGTTCAGCCAATATCGAGCCGGATTCCTACCGTTTGGATCAACAACTCAAAGAGAAGGAAGCCATTTTCCCGCGCCATGATCCGGGCTGGGAAGAAGACAATGTGCGCGATGGTCGCGACTGTTCCCTGTTCCCTTCCTTCTACGGTTTCTGGTAGAGAAAAAGCGTGCGCGGCGGGATGAAGGAGAAGGGAATATTCAGCGCGAAATTCCCGGTCGAAACCGAGACGCCGCCGAAGACAATCATCTCGGCATCTGCCCAGATCGCAGTGTGCGCCGTGCGCTCCGACGGAACATTGGTCGTGGTGGTCGCGAGCCATGCATTCGCCAGCGCGGGGTTGAACCGTCCCCCCGTCGTGCTGCTTGTGCCTCCCCAAATGATCATCTCAGTGCCCGTCCACACGGCGGTGTGCTCGGACCGGTTGGACGGTGCGTCCGTCGTGGGCATGGCGACCCAATTCGCCCCGGGCGTGTAGCGACCTCCCGTATTGGTACCGCCGCCTCCGCTGGATTGGGTAATGCCGCCCCAAACAATCATTTCGAAGCCCGTCCAGATCGCCGTGTGTTGGGTGCGACCAGCCGGGACGCCGATGACGGACATGGCAGTCCAAACATCATTGACAGGATTATAGCGTCCTCCGGCCGTTGGGTAAGACCCGGTTGTCTGGTTCTGCCCTCCCCACACGAGCATCTCGCTTCCTGTCCAGACCGCCTTGGGTTCGGCGCCAGTCACCGGCGCATTCGCCAGCGCAGTTGCCGCCCATGCGTCGGTCGCAGGATCATACCTGCCGCCGGTGGTGCCGCCGCCGATGCCGCTGTATACAACCATCTTGCTCCCGGACCACACCGCCGCATGCGCATAGCGCGCGACGGGCGCGGTGGCGGAATTCATGGAAACCCAAGTGTCGATCGCGGGATTATAGCGACCGCCCGTGCTGAGCCCCAAAGCGCCGTTATTGCCGCCCCAGACGATCATGATCGAACCGGTCCACACCGCGCTTTGCCGGTACCGCGCCTCCGGGGCGTGGGGGTTGGTCATCGGCGTCCAGGAATCGAACGCGGGGGCATAGCGGGCCCCGCTGCGCAACGCGCCAAGCAGATCGCGGCCGCCCCAAATGATCATTTCGGAGCCCGTCCAGACCGCGGTGTGCTCGCGCCGAAAGGAAGCGGCGTTGTTGTTCGAGCGCTGCTTCCAAAAATCCGTGGCCTGCGTTTCCCCGATTTTCACATAGCCGGCAGCAGCCAGGCTGGTGGAGTTCGGGTCGGCGGAAAGGATCACGCCCCCGCTGCTCACGCCGCTCTGGCCGTCGGCACCCAGATTCGAAGCGGCCGCGCCGGGAGCGAGCTGTGGCGCGCCCACCGCTCCGTTGGCTATTTTTGCGCCCGTGATCGCGCCGTCCGGCACGTCGGCTGCCATCATCGCGTAGCCCACTGCGCCCACCCGCTGGTCGGGAATGAGGCGCTGCGAGCCATTGGCGCCATCGTTGAACCAGACGCGCAACCGCACGTCGGGATGATTGTCAAAAACGCTTGCCGGAATCGGCTGCATGTTCGCGAGCGCGCTGTCGCCGAGCAGTACGGAATAAAGTCCATTGCTGACGCCGAGTGGAACCGAAGCGGCTGGCTCGCTGCCGGCGTTGCTCGTGCCGTCACTGCTCCAATACGTCTGCGTGCCGTTGCCGTCGACGAGCGCGAATTTGAATTGTCCCGTGCCGTTGAAGTTGGTGCCGCCAACCGCGACGCGGCCCTGGTAATTGATCAGCTGGGGTACCTGCGAAAAGGAACAGGGAACAAGCAGGAAGGAAGAAAAGGCGAGGCAGGCGCCGGCGAACCAGCGCACGCGGCTGCCGCAATGCGTTTGCTTCATGGTCTTACCTTCGGGGGACTGGCTGCCGCGTTGTCTACCATGCCCGCGTCTCCGCACGGAAGCAGTACTTTGGAATTTGTTGCGCCGGGGCGCAGCATTCGAGACCGCGCGAGTCAGTCCGCTGGGCCTCGACGGTCGACCCTCGACCTTCGACTATTCAGCCTGCCATCAACGCCGGAATCGCTTCACTCCAAGCCGTCTGCAACTCGCCAACCGTCCAGGCGTAGCGCGCCGCATCGGTCTGGATGACAAGCTCGTCGCCGCCCACCGTGCCGAGCTTGCGCGCTTCGACGCCACCGCGCTGCAACAACAACAGAGCCGCGGCCGCATTTTCGGCGGCGACCGTGAGCACGATGCGCGACGGCGACTCGCTGAAGAGCAGATCATCATCGCGGCGATCCAAGTTGCGCGTTCCGAGCGCCACCGCCGCGCCGACCGCCGGCGCGCCGGTGATGCAGCATTCCGCCAGCGTCGCGGCGAGGCCGCCTTCGCTGCAATCGTGCGCGCTCTTTACCAG
>JANMQT010000051.1:0-22973 GCA_031370675.1 Verrucomicrobiota bacterium | reverse complement strand
GCCTGGCGGAGCGCCGCCCACCCCGCCTCCGTCGAAATAGGATTTCGAAGGCGCGGAACTGGGAAACCACGCGGGCCGGCTTGGAAAAGTGCGGATTGCGGGCAGCTTGCCGAATTCGAACATGGAAACCCTCACCTCCCTCGACGAACTCGAATCAGTCTACGGCCGGCCGGCCGAACCCTCCACCGTCAAGGAGGTGGATCACCTGACGCCGCACTATTGCGCGTTCATCGATGCCTCGCCCTTCGCGGTTTTTGCGACGGGCGGTCCGGAAGGGCTCGATTGCTCGCCGCGCGGCGACCGGACCGGCTTCGTGCGCGTGCAGGATGATCGCACGCTGCTGTTGCCCGACCGACGCGGCAACAATCGCGTGGACTCGCTGCGCAACATCATCCGCGATCCGCGGGTCGCGCTGCTCTTCCTCATTCCCGGCGTCGACACCACGCTCCGGATCAATGGCCGTGCGCACGTCGACACCGATGCCGAATTGCTCGCGTCGTTCGCGGTCGACGGCAAGTCGCCGCGCTCCGTGATCGTGATTGCGGTCGAGGCGGTGTACTTCCAATGCGCCCGGGCCCTGGTGCGATCCGACCTTTGGAATTCCTCGCGCCACGTGGATCCGAAAACCCTTCCGACGCCTGGTGAAATCCTGGCGGGGCTCAGCGAAAATTGCTTGGGCGGCGCCGCGTACGACGCGGCGTGGCCGGAGCGCGCAAAGCAGACCATGTGGTGAGCGCGGGCGTGATGCCTCCGCCGATCACGCTCTGGGCTTCGGTTGGTCCTGAACGGAGAACTTGAACAACATCATCCACTCGGGCTTTGGCGGGCGCTCCGCCTGCATGCCGCGGAGTTTTCCCGCGAGGCAGCGCGCGGCTTCATCATTCTCCGCGTGTCGGGCGGCCATCACGCGTCCACCAGCGTCGAATATCAACACCAGCCTGACCTCCGAATCGGTTTTCGCCCGCGCGAGGCACCCGCCCGCTGCATTTGCTATTACCTGACCGAGTCGCGCGAGGGTCGCCCGCTCGAAGGCCTTGCCCTCTGGCGTTTCCCCCATGTCATGCGCCAGCGTTGCCACCTGCTCAAAGGTCTTGAGCGAGCGCGTCGGATCCTCGCGCAAGGGCGCGCCGGACTCCACCGCGCGTTTGAGCAACGGGGTTGGATCATCCACTTCGCTGAGCAAGTCATAAGATCGTGCCAGAGTTTCGAACGCCGGCAGTCCGCGCTCGAAGTCCGCCTTGGTCCGCGCCGTGAAAATGACCGCATTGATCCGTTTCTTCGCGGGAAAATAGGCGCCAGCTTCGAAGTTCCCCCACTCATCGCCGTGGAAGTGCCAGACAACCCCCGTCGCGCCCGACTTCGCCCGGATGGTCTTGACGCGACGGCCCTGATAACCCGGGCTGCCGTGCGCGCGGAAGTCGCGAATGGTCCGTTGCGCCACGTCGTCCGGCGTGCGCACGTTCCGCGTGATTTCGGTGGAACGCGAATAGCAGGCCACGGGCGTTTTTCCCCAAACACCGCCCTTTGGATAGAACACGGCGACCACGCCCTGCGAGAGGCCGGATTCGTTGTCGATCACCCAACCCGGCGGAGCCGTTAGTGTGAACAGGTGATTCTTACCGTGCACAAACCCGCTGCCCTGTTCGGTAATACTCGCAACGACAGAACGGGGCTGAATGACCAGGCACGCCGCAACGGCGATGACACAGGCGGGTGCGCGCATAAAGATGAATGGTGCCCTTTCCTCGGGACCGCCGGCAAGGCGGGAGTTGGGCGAGTTTTCTGGGGTCGCTGCGAAATGTCGCAAGTTTGGCGCGTGGTTCGTGATTCCTCCCGTCGGAACCATTCCCTAAAGTCGAGCGAACCATCCCGCTCCGAAAACCGTTGCCCATGTCCAAGACCCGCCGAGAATTCATCAAGCTTTCCGCCGCGACGGGCGGTGCGATCAGCCTTGGCGCCATGCCCCAACTGTACTCCGCCCTGCTGGAAGGCGATGCTCCCGGCGCCAAACCCGCCGGCGGCAAACCCCTCCATATTCTCATTCTCGGCGGCACCGGCTTCACCGGTCCGTGCCAGGTGCGCTACGCGCTGAGCCGTGGCCACAAGGTCACGGTTTTCAATCGCGGCAAGACCCACCCGGGCGAATTGCCTGAAGGCGTGGAGCAACTGCTCGGCGATCGCAATGGCAAGCTCGACGCGCTCAAGGGCCGCAAATGGGATGTCGCGATCGACAACCCCACCACCCTGCCCGTCTGGGTGCGTGACGCCGCGGAAATCCTCAAGGGCAACGTCGACCACTACATTTTCATTTCCACGATTTCGGTCTATTCCGACAACAGCAAGCCAGACATGGACGAGAGCGGCGCGCTGGCCAAATACAGCGGCCCGGACGCGATGAAGGAAACGATGGAAGCGGTGCGCGCCTCCAATTTCGAACTCTACGGGCCCCTCAAGGCACTCTCCGAAGCCGAGGCGGAGAAATCGTTCCCGGGCAAGACGCTGGTGATCCGTCCCGGCCTGATTGTTGGTCCGGGTGACGAGACCGATCGCTTCACCTACTGGCCGGTGCGCATCGATCGCGGCGGCGACGTCCTCGCGCCGGGCGATCCGACCGACCCCGTGCAATTCATCGATGCGCGCGACATTGCGGAGTGGACCATCCGCATGGCCGAGCAACGCACGACGGGAATCTACAACGCGACCGGCCCGTCGCCCGCGTTGTCGATCAGCGGAATGCTTACTGGCATCAAGGCCGCCGAGAGTTCCACCGCGAAGTTGATTTGGGTGGACACGGAATTTCTCGAGAAACAAAAAGTCGAGCCGTGGTCGGACATGCTGGTCTGGGTGCCGCCGCGGGGCGAGATGAAGGGATTCAGTCGCACGAACATCAAACGCGCGCTCGCGAAAGGCCTGACGTTTCGACCACTCGATGTCACCACGCGTGAGACGCTCGCCTGGTTCAAGGCGCAGCCGCCGGCGCGGCAGGAAAGACTGAAAGCCGGACTTTCTCCCGCGCGCGAAGCCGAGTTGCTGGCGGCGTGGAGTGCGCGAGCACGCTGACCGCGAACTCGCGGAAACTCGAAATCCGAAACTCGAAATTCGAAGTAAGCTTCGAAAATATTTGAAGCGGGAAAATGGCGAAGTTGATCGCTTGAATTCGCTTTTGCCGTCTTGATCCCAAGGTTTTCGGGCGCAGTTGGTGGAACGCGACCTCCGGGCGCGTTGCCGAAAGGTAGGGACAACCGTCCCCGGTCGTCCCAAATATGCTCGTTAGATCGACAGCCTGAGTCGAATCCACTTCGCCACTACGATCATCTCAGCGGAATTTGGACGTTTCCGCTTGTTCAAACATTTCAAACCTAAGCCTTCTTCGAATTTCGGATTTCGAGTCTCGAGTTTTTCCGACGGCCTTTTCGCTCGCGCCTGGCGCATGCTTCGTGAATGCTCCCGCGCATTGACGATGGATTCCCATGATTCAACCAGTTCATCGGTCACGTGGCCCCGGCGCCTGGGAGGTGTGCTCCTTCTCCTCATCATCATCGCCTTCGCGACGCTCCGTTCCGCCTGGGGCACGCGGCTCGACACGTTCACGATCGACGAGTCTTATCACATCGTCGCGGGCGTCTCGTATGCGCGAACCGGGGATTTTCGGCTGAATCCCGAACATCCTCCTTTGTTGAAACTTTGGGTTGGGGCCTGGATGCCGGAGAGCTTCAAGATGCGTCCTTTTCGTCCGTTGAACGAAAAACTCGAGGAACGGGACTACACCGAAGAGATCATCTACGCGGACAACGAGCCAGCCGCCGTGCAAACCATCGCGCGCCGCGCGGTTTGGTCGTTTCACGCCATCCTGATGCTGGTCTTCGGTCTGCTGATGTGGCGGGCGGCCGGTCTCGCCTGGGCCGCCGGCTCGCTCGCGTTCCTGGCCATCGAACCAACCGTCGGAGCGCATTTGCCCGTGGTCATGACGGATCTTCCGCTGGCCCTGGCGCTGGGCATCACGGTGGTGGCGGCCGGATTGGCCGTCTCTACGTGGCGATGGAGCTGGATGCTGGTCCTCGGACTCGCGCTCGGTTTGAGCTTGGGCAGCAAGCATTCCGCCTTACCCGGGGCGCTGGGCTTGGGGGCGATTTGCTTCCTGGCTGTCTTCACCAGCGGTTCCGGCGCCAGCGCGGGTGCATGGCGGATTCGTCTGCTTCAACTCGCATTCGTCGCCTTGCTCGGCTACGCGACCTTGTGGGCGCAGTATGGTTTCCGCTTTCACGCCGGGTCGGACGGCAGCGACGCGTACAATCGAACATTGTCGGACAAAATCGCCGATCTGAGAATTGACTACTGGCGTCTCGCGTTGCAATACACCGATGATGGGCGGCTGCTGCCGCGCCCATATTTGTGGGGATTGGCAGACACCGTGCGCGCGGGCGTGGAAGGCCGCGGCGCGCCGGAGCATTTCATCTACGGGACACTCTACGAGGGACATCCGCCGTGGTTCACGTGGCCCGCGATTATCTCCGCAAAAGTTCCGGCCGGCCTTTTCGCACTCGCATTGCTCGGGCTCCTCGCGCTGTGGCGAAGACCTCTCACCTCCAGCCAGCGCTGGATGCTTATCGCGCTGGCCGGGGTCAGTGTCTTTCACCTCGCGGCCTTGATCGGATCACGCGGGACCTACGCAGGACTCCGCCATGCCTTGCCGATCGTGGTCGCACTGGCGATCGTGGCGGGCGCGGCGAGCGCCCGCGCGGTGGCGACGAAATCGCGCGCGCTGGCGGCGACCTTTGCGTTGCTGTGGCTGACCGCGCTGACAATGACCGCACGCGAGCCTCGCCTGTGGGAGTACCACAACGAACTGGTTGGTGGAAGCAGGGATGCCTGGCGCTACTTCGCCAATGAGGGTCTCGATCTCGGTCAGCGTTTCGGCGAGTTCGTGAACTATTACAAAAAAGTCATTCTGCCTTCCGGCCGACCCTACTACTCGATGACCTGGATGGTGCTGCAGGAGCAGGCGAAAGCCAGCGGTGCAATGTATCAGCGATTCGCACGAGGCTTGGACGACTCAAATGTCGAGGCACGGTACGACGGTTACTTCCTCATCGATAACAGCCGCTTATTGCGCTGGCCCGGTCAGGATTGGGATCCCTCCGTCCTTGGCCCGCTGCGCGAAGTGGCGCGATTTGGCAACTATCGGGTCCTCGAGGGGCAGATTCAGCAGCCACGCTTTCGCGCCCGGAGCCTTGCCAGCCAGGTCAGTGAGTACATCCATCGAACGCCGAATCCGGACTGGGCCAAGGTCGCCTTGCGCCTCGCTGAAGTGGTCAAGGTCATGCCTGCGAGTACGAGTAATGCCATTCTCCTCGGCAACGCGCACTTGAAACTGGATCATCGCGCCGAGGCGATCTCGGCGTTCGAACAGGCGTTGACCAATTTGAAGGCCGAGGATCTGACGAAGCAGGAAGTTGAATTAGTCCTGACGCGACTTCGGAGCGGCGAGCCGCTCGATGCCATCAAGCCCGTCCGGGATCCTTCGATCGAATGACACGGCGCGGAGACGCCGCGCCAAATGTCAGAGATCGTCGACGGGAATTGAAATCACTTGATCTCAATTCGCTCGCGATTCTTTGTTGGCGCATGAAGTCTGACGAAGCGCGCCCGGCGCGATGGGCCCGCGTCGGGTCCATCGCAGGTCTCACCGCCGTGTTCTTGATCATTCTCGGGGCGCGGCTGTGGCTCGTCGACCGCTACGGCAGCGCGGTGCCGTATCTCGACCAGTGGAATGGCGAAGCGGAAATGGTGCTGGTGCCCTGGTTGAACGGGACCCTCCGGCCGGCCGACCTCCTGATTCCGCACAACGAACATCGCCTCCTGTTGTCACGCCTCGAAACGCTGGCGCTGTTCGTCGCCAACCGGCAATGGGATCCGCAGCTCGAGGCGGTTTGCAACGCGATTTTCCAGGCGGCCTCCCTCACGTTCCTCGCCGGCATTTGTCTCCGTCTTGTCTCACCTCGCACCTCACCGATCGTCCTGGGATGCTTCATCTTGATGGGCGCTCTTCCCATCGGTTGGGAAAACACCCTCGTGGGATTCCAGTCGCAGGTCTATTTTCTCCTTTTGTTCTCGATGGTCGCCCTGCTGGGTCTCGGCACCTGCACCGCGCTGACCGTCGGCTGGTGGGCCGGCCTGGCCGCCGGCGTGCTCGCGTGTTTCGCCCAGGCCTCGGGATTCTTCGCGATGGTCTGCGTGTTGGGATTTCTGATTTTCCAACTCGCCCCGGCTCGATTTCAATTGATCGATCGCGCCAGTCTCCCGACGATTTTCGTCTGCGTCGCCTTCATTGCCATCGCGTTCCTCACGCGCACCGAGGTGCCGGGTCACGCGGTGCTTCGCGCGCAATCGCTGGCCTCATTTGTCGTCGCCCTTGGGCAGTGTCTGGCATGGCCGTGGGTGGACCGACCTTGGCTGGCCGCTCTCATCTATCTCCCCTGGATCGGTCTGCTTTGTCGAAGCGTGAGCCGTAATAATTCTCCAACCTCGAAACCCGGACCGGACCACGCCGTCCTGTTGGTTGGCGCGTGGGTGATCCTACAGGCGGCCGCGATGGCGTGGGCGAGAGGCGGTTTGGGGACTGGACCGGCGTCCCGTTACACGGATGTCCTCGCGCTCGGCCTGATTGCGAATGTCTGCGCGCTGCTGCGGTGGATTGAATCACGCGAACGGCGATCGCTGTCGCGCTGGATCGCGACCGCCCTTGCGGTGGTCTGGTTGGGCAGCTTGTTCGTCGGTGTTGTCGCCGACAGCCGGGACAACCTGTCGGGGTCAATCCCAGCCTTCCGCGACATGGTCAAATCGCAGGAGAGCCTGGTTCGCGACTACGTCCGCAAGGGCGATGCGGCGCTGTTGCGCGAAAAATCATTTCCGGAAATTCCCTATCCCGACCCCGCGTTGATCTTGCGGCTTCTGGAAATCGTCGTCCTGCGCGAGATTCTGCCCGCTTCGTTGCGCGTTCCACTTCCATGCGCTTCGCTGGCACGCTCGGCTGCGCTCGAAGGTGAGCTTCCGCCGCAGGTCGATAAGTGGATCGAGATTGCGGCGCGGGATTTCTGGATTGCGCGCCCGAACGTGTCCGGCAACGCGCAGAATCTGGAGGTCGCTTTTGAAAATCCGGGCCGCCTTCCGTTTGTGGCATGTCTGGCCGCGGGATCCCCGGACTCGCGTCACACGCGTCTAGAGGCGATCCAGACTGGTTCCGCCGCGCTCGTCTTTCATGCAACCGCCCAGCACGCGAGCTGGCGAAACATCTCGTTCGCGGGAACGGCGAATCACCTGCAAATGCGCGCCTCGACGAGTGGCGGGAACCACTGGATCGCATTCACCCAGCCGGTGGAGTTGGGTCGTCTTTCTCACTGGTCCAACGTCCTCCGCCGTAAATGGCGACCTCTCATGATCACGGGCACGGCGCTGCTGGCCGCGGCGTTCCTGCTCAAGTTTCCAGTCCGTCGCCACCTCGACAGCCCAGCGTGACCGTCAAAAGTTTGTCTGCCCATGTTGGCTAATTCGGACCACCAGTCGGGTCCCGTACACGGCCTCACGTTGGCTCTGGCGAACATTCGTCCAGAGTAGGCCACCCCTGTCGCCCCTCACGTGGCCGCCTTGGCATTGCGATTGCTACCAGAAGTCCCGTTCGGAAAAGTGGCCATGGATAAACCGGGGCGGCCGGGCCGGACACGGGAGTTGTAAAAGATGTATAGGAATTTTTCCGCGGTGATCGACCGGACTTTTTTCGTCCTGCGTTATGCGCGCGCCGAGCCGGGGCGCACGGATGATTCGGTGGAGCTGGCCCATGTGTTGGGCCGCGACCGCGCATCGACTGGAATGCGTCGCGCACCCACCGATGACGAACATCCCGCCGATTGGTGGTGGGGACTGCCAAGCTTATGAACGATGAAGAATATATTATGCGAAACGCGAGATTCACGACTGTCTGGGACGATCTCCGCGCGTGGTACGCGAAAATCGTGGATTCTCGTCCCGCCTTCGAGCTGAGGTTGACGGAAGACGACATGCCGTGAGTGCGTCGAAAGGACCCGGTCCGGACACTCAGCGGAAACTAGCAATCTGATCGAGGGGCTTGCGCGTGATCGCGGGCACAGTGGAGGCCTCCGCCGGAAAACCGTCCACCAGGAGAAGCATGGGCTTTTCATGCACGAGGCGGCCGGTCGCGAGATTCGCCGCGCGTCGCGCCAGCAGGCCCCGGCGTCACGCGCCCGGCTGGCAATAGCAGGTGGAATCGATCTTCACGTCGGCACTGACCCAGGCGCGCTCGAATCGCGCCTGCGCGGCGGCGGCTTCCTGCTTTCTGCCCTGCGCCTCCAGCGCACGACTGAGTCCGAAAAGAGACCAGCCATTCTCGGGGAATCGTTTCAAATCTTCGCGATAGGTCGCCTCGGCTTCGGCCGGTTTGCCCGCGCGCAGCAGCACCGCGCCGAGCGTGTGGCGCACCGGCTGGATCCAGTCTGGCGGCTCGTCGTAACGCAGCGTGTCCTCGATGCGCACCGCGTCGCGCAGGCTGGCGATCGCTTCATCATAGCGTCCGGCGCGCGCGGCGCTCTCGCCGTCCAAAACCCTGGTCGCAATGCCGAGCAGATCCGCGGCGGTACTGTTTCCGAAGGTGTAGTCCGCCGGAACCTTGGCCGCCGCCGCGAGAAAGGCCGCCGTGTCCTTCGCCGCGTCATCGGCGCGATCGAGCGCGTTGTTCGCCACCGCGCGCGTGAAATGCCAGAGCGCCAGCGAAAGCGGCAGGCCCTCCGGCGGCTTGGGCTCCGCGAGCAATTCATCCCAGCGGCCAAAGCGCATCAACACCTCCGAGACGAAGATCATGTATCCGTCCACGATCGGTGCGAGTTCCTGCAGCAACTCAGGCGGTACTTCCGAAACCAGCTTGCGCCCCGACCGGATGGCCTCCTCGCTCCGTCCGCGCATCATCGCGGTGAAGGCCAGGAAATGAGAATTGTGCGCCATGTAGACCGCATAGAATCCGGGCTTCGCGTGCGTGGCGCGATAGGCTTTGTCCACCCGCTCGGCTGCGATGTTGGACGACGCGGCATCGCCCCATCGGCCGACCCGCGCGTAAATATGCGACGGCATGTGCACGAGGTGACTTGCGTCGGGCACGAGCGTGCGCAGGCGGTCGGCGGCGGCCAGCGCGCGTTCGGGTTTCGGCGAAGCTTCCACGGCATGAATCAACAAATGATTCGCGCCCGGATGCGCCGGGTTGATCCGCAGGGCGGTGTTCAGCGCGGTCACGATTTCCGGAGTCCACGGCTGGGGTTTACCGTCGCCCATCCAGAGATCCCACGGATGCAAATCCATCAGCGCCTCGGCGAAGAGGCTCGCGACATCGGCGCTCCGCGGAAAGGCCCTGGCCACGTCGCGCATCGCGGTGGCGTAAGCCTGGTCAAGCGCACCACGATCTTCCGGCTGCGGATTGGCATAGCGCGTTGCCAATGCCTTGATGAGCGCGCGCTCCACCGCGCTGGCGGCGGGCGCCAGCGCCTGCGCCTTCGTCAGCGCGTCCCAGGCCGCCTGCGCGTGCTCGGGCGGCACGAGAGGAAAGTTAATGTGCGGACCATTGACCAGCGCGATGCCCCACCAAGCCATCGCCAGCTTCGGGTCAAGCTGCGCGGCCTTCAGAAATTCGTCGGCCGCTGCCTCGTGGCTGAAGGCGTAGGACAAGGTCAGTCCTCGATCGAACGCGCGTTGGGCCTCCCGGGATTTGGTGGTGACGCGAAAAGCATGTTTGCCGAGCTTCAGCGGTGCCGCGGACGGGGAAGTCTTTTCCTGCGGCCCGCCGGTCCGTTGGGCGAGAACCGGATCAGGGATCAGGAATACGACTACACCAAGGACCAGCCCGCGTGCGCATTGCGATATTAAATGAAAGTGCATGGGAGGAATTCGCGAATTTATGCCGCGATGGGAGGTGGATTATCGTGCGCGTTTCGAATGGCGATGTCCATCCCGGACGAAATGACAATCTGCACCCGCCCGTGAGCCGCACAGAATTGCGGGTTGGACACGATCAGTGCAGAGACGAGGCTCTCGTAAAGTTGCGCGCCGCGGGGGCGTCTGCTGCCAAGCGATCTCTTCGGCCGGAAACATACGCGCGAGCGCGATGCGGTGACGTTCCACTACGACGTTTCCAACGAATTCCACGCGCTTCGGCTCGACGCGAGCATGGTCTACTCGGGCGGCTATTTTGGATCGCCGGAAGATTCCCATGAGACGGCCCAAGGGCGAAAACTGGATTTGCTTTGCCGCAAGCTTCGAGGGTCCGACGGCCTGCCGCTGACGCCCGCGGATTGGTATCAACCCGCACCCGCGGCCATACGGACATTGACGGGGGCGTGTGCACGCGCGGCATACGCGGCACATCGGAATTGGATCGCGCGGGGTGGCATCGCGAACTAAGCTCGCCACGCGCCATGAAAATCGTCTCTGCCTCCGCTCCCGCCACCAAACCCGGACCGGCCACCTGGATGACGGGCGCCGCCTGGCTCGACGAAATTGCGGGGCCCGACAACGCCCCGGGCGCGGCGCGGATGGTGCGGGTCACGTTTTCACCCGGCGCGCGCACCCATTGGCACAGCCATCCGCATGGGCAGATTCTGCATGTCTTTGCTGGGGTGGGCCGCGTGCAGAAATGGGGCGAGCCCATTCGGGAGATCGTGGCCGGCGACACAGTCCTCATCGCCCCTGGCGAGAAGCACTGGCACGGCTCCGCGGCGGATCATTTGATGTCGCATTTCGCGGTGCAGGAAGCGGGCTCGGATGGGCAGACCACGCAGTGGCTCGAGCCGGTGAGCGACGCGGACTTTGGCGCCGCGTCTTCGCCGCCGGCGGCTTGATTCCGGGACCGTCGAACGGTCGCGCACCGACCTTCGCACTTCCAGAACTGGGAATTCGCGCATTGTCTCCTGCGGGAACAAACCGGAGGCGCGGCCCAAACCAGCCGGCGCAACGATTGGAGGGCGACCCAGCTGGTAACGACGTTTCGCCGAAACGTCCCCAGCCTCAAATCACTCGATCCACCAGCGGCCCGCCGGCCTCGAACGCCGCGAGATTGCTCAGAAAATGCCGCACCAGCCGCACGGATTCCTCCCGGTGACCACCACCCGTGTGCGGGCAGACGAAGCAATTCGGCGCGGCCCACAGAGGATGCTCCGGCGGCAGAGGTTCCGGATCGGTGACATCCAGATACGCTGCACCAATTTGACCGGCCGTAAGCGCCGCGATCAACGCGGGCTGATCCACGGTCGGACCACGCCCGATGTTGTAAAAGCGCGCTCCCTGCTTCATCCGTCGAAATCGATCGGCTCCAAAATATCCTATCGACAACGGATTCTCCGGCAGCATGTCGATGATGTGATCCGCCTGCGGCAGCCATCGGTCGGCCTCCGCTTCGGCGATCATCTCGATGGGCTCATCGCCCCGCACCGTGCGCCGCACGCCCACGACCCGCATCCGGTACGGCGCCAGTAATTCAGTCAGGCGCTCGGCAATCGCGCCGTAGCCGTAAAGCATCACCGTTTCGCCGCCGAGCAGGCGCGAGGCGAGGCGACGCTCGTGGTATGGCCAGGAACGATCCGACCACTGGCCCTGCAGCGACTGCGGGAGCTGCCTCGCGAGCGCAAGCATCATGGCCGCCAGGTGCTGCGCACACGGCTCGTTGAAGACGTGCGAGCTGGTCGTTAGCGGGATGCCCCGCGCGCGCAACGCGTCACGAAATTCGGCGTGGTCGTAGCGGGTGTACCCGGCCGTCGTGAGGTGCACCCAGCTCAGCCCGGGTGCGTCCCTCATAATCGCCGCCGGATCCGGCTGACCAAACGCGATCTGCGCCCTGGCGAAATTCGCATCCGACGGGCTCGATCGCAGAATCGAGGATGCAAAGCTCTCCGCGACCATCAATTCATGGTTCGCCGTGCCTTCGCGCAGAAGATGGGACGCTTCGTCGTTGAAGACGGTGTTGCACCAGATGCGAAGTGAATTTGGCATGACCAGTAAATACTAGGATCGAATGGAAATCTGTCGAACATCCGGCGCGGCTGATCCTCATCCGGCGCGCGCACTCACCGTCGTTGTCCCGCTGAATCCGCTAATCTCCCCCGCCCCCGCCACAACCGCCGCAGCCGCCGCCCCCGCCGCTGTCGCCGCCGCTGTCGCCGGAACTACTGCTGCTGCTGTCGGTGCTGCCCCCGCCATCACCGTTGCCGGTGCTGCGCATGCGTTGATACATCGATTCGGCCGGCGTGCCGGCGAGAACCGAATAGCCTAGCACGCCAATCGCCAACGGCAGTGCGAGCGACGCAAAGACGGGCGACGGAACCCCCGCCTCGCCGGTCTCGGCCGCTTGCTTCCGCATCGCCTCATAGCGCGCCCTCAGGCCGGCCAGCACCGCGTCGCCCCGCTTCGTGCGAAACAGCTTTCGCGAAAAAAACTTCGCGCCAATGAAACCGACGACGAGCCAGGATACCACCAGATACCCCACGGGCTTGTGACGCGAAAGCCCGAGAAAGAAACGTATCAGCCCCAGCAATTGGACGAATGCAAAGGCGAACGACGGAATCATCCAGCCGAGTCGCGCTCGATCCTCCGGGAGCAACAGGCCCTTCGTGCGCAGCGAAGACTGCAAGTCGGCGGTGGCCGGGGCGCACGCCGCCTCGACGGCCGACAACTTCGAAGGCGACTGGCCGGCGACCGCGCGCAGCACGGCCTGTTCGATCGGCGGTCGGCCCGCCACTTCTCCCGGCGCGACCAGCGAAACGTCACCGCTGCGAGCGTCGACCGAGACCAAACCGTCCTGGCAAAGCTGCGCGACCGCCGCGTGCACGGCGCGCGGCGCACCGCCGCCGAGGCAGGCCACTTCGTAGGGCGTCGGGTCCTCGTCGTCGCCCGGCGCGCGTCCCTCGCCGGCGAAATACCGCCGAATCATCCATCCCCCGACGATCGCCACCGCTGCGAGCGACCAGTACAGGGTGAGGAATTCAGTCGCGTTGAGGTCGAAGGGAGAAGCCAGGGCGATCATCGTCAAGGGAATCGGAGCCGGTAAACCACGGTAAGAATTGGAATGGCGTACGAGGCCGCGCGCAGCAGCGTGCGCGGCCGGGGCACAATCCAGGCCCGGCGTACATTCACGCGGCGGAAGTGAAGATCTTCACCGAAGCGTTTCGCCGCCGGCGGCCACAAATCCGCGGGCGGATCGCCGAAAAAATTTCGGTAGCTCTCCATCGTGCGCGCGTACCAGTCGTCGAATTTCTCGCCCTCGGCCGCTCCACCCTGCGTCGGTTCATGGTGCAACGGCGCGCGCAACACCTCGCCGCATAACCGCGTCCAGTAACTGCGCGTGTAGCAAAGATGAAGGTGCCAGACCTGGTCCACCTGGTCCGACGGCGTCACCGGATGTCCGGCGTGCATCGCCAGAAAAAGAAAGCGCCGGTACTCGCGCATCGCGCGATGCGCCCCGCCGTGCGTCCAACCATTCTCGCGGGCCAGTCGGCGCGAGAAACTCAGGGTCGCTCCGGGCGCGTCGAACTCGAAGGCGTCGAGTCGATCCCAAAGTTCCCGCTGCGCCGAGGAGAGTTCCATGCGCTAGCTCTAGCAAAATGCAGGTTCGGCGACAAGCCCGGCCCTCCCGCCGGAAGGCTCGGCCTAACCCGTTCCCAGCCGGGAACTTTGGAGCCCGCCAAGAAAAGTTTGGGACGCCAACAGAATTCCTCCCTACGCTTCCGACTCCAATTCGATCCATGCGAACCGCCCGCCTCTCTGTCCTCCTCGCCGGGACTCTGCTGCTCACCGCTCGGCTTGCCGCCGCGCCGGAGCTCACGACCCACGCCGAGCGCACTGACTTCCGGGAGACCGGGCGCTACGAGGAGGTCGAGCGCCTGGCCAGGGCGTTCGTCGCCGCGTATCCGAAGCAGGTGCGGAGTGTCACGTTCGGCACCACGCCCGAGGGTCGCCCCATGCTCGCGCTGATCGCCTCGCGCGACGGCGCGCTCGACGCCAGGACGGCCAAGTCGCGCCGGCGTCCGGTCCTTTTGTTCCAGGGCGGCGTTCACGCGGGTGAGATCGACGGCAAGGACGCTGGCTTCCTCGCGCTGCGCCACCTGCTGGAGGGCACCATCCCCGGCGACCCGCTCTCGAAACTGACCTTCGTCTTCGTGCCCGTGTTCAATATCGACGGTCACGAACGCTTCGGCCCCAATCACCGGCCCAACCAGCGCGGCCCCGAATCCATGGGCTGGCGCACCACCGCGCAAAATATCAACCTCAATCGCGACTACGTGAAGGCGGATGCGCCCGAGATGGTCGCGATGTTGAAACTTCTCCGGTCCTGGGATCCGATTCTTTACGCGGACCTGCACGTCACCGACGGCGCGAAATTTCAGCAGGATATCGCGGTTATGATCCAGCCGTCGGTGGTCGGCCCCGAGGCACTGCGCGCGATCGGCCTGAAAATTTCGGACACATTGATGGCGGACCTCACCGCGGCCGGTCATTTCCCGTTGTGGTTCTATCCGGCGTTCGACGCGGGCGATTATCCCGCCGCGGGCATCACGTTTGTCCTGACACCGCCGCGCTTTTCCGATGGCTACTGGCATTTTCACAATCGCATCGGCGTGCTTGTTGAGACCCACTCATGGCATGACTACAAAGCGCGCGTCCGCGCCACCTACGACACGATCATCAGCCTTTCACGGCAGGCGGCGACTTCGGGCGCCGATTGGCTCAAAGCCGCGGACGCCGCCGATGCCGAGGCCTTGGCGCTCGCCGGAAAGCCGGTCACGCTGACGTGGAGGGCCACCGACGAAGCGCGCGTGATCGATTTCCTCGGGTTCGAATACCAACGCGTTCCCTCCGAGGTTTCGGGACAGCTTTGGACGAAGTACGACGAGACCAAGCCGGTCACCTGGAAGCTTCCGTTGCGCGCCACGCTGATACCTGCCCTTCAAATCACCGCACCGGAAGGCGGCTATATCGTCCCCGCGGCGCACGCGGCTTGGGTCGCTGAAAAACTCGATCTTCACGGCATTCTTTACGTTCGCCTGGCATCCGCGCACCAACCCGCGGAGGTCGAGTTGCAGACGTTTCGCGCTACCAAGGTCACGCTCGCGAAAGAAAGCTTCGAAGGAAGGAATGCCGCGACCGTCGTCGGGGAATGGCAGAATGAAGCACGTGAAATTCGGGCCGGCTCACTCTTCGTGCCGATTCGCCAGCCGGCCGCGCGCCTCGCGATGCAGCTGCTCGAGCCCACCGCGCCCGACTCGTTCGTAAGCTGGGGGTTTTTCAACGGTGCGTTTGAACAAAAGGAATACATGGAGGCCTATGTGGCCGAGGAGGTCGCGCGCGAGATGCTGGCCAAGAATCCAAAGTTGAAGGAAGCATTCGAGGCGCGTTTGAAAGCGGACGCCGCCTTCGCCGCTAGTCCGGGGCAACGCCTGCAATTTTTTGCCAGCCGGCATCCCTCCCATGACGAACGGCTGAACTTATATCCGATTTATCGCGCGCAGCTTGTGCCCAAGTAGGCGAGTCACGTCGTCCCGAAGCGGGAACCACAAATTCAAACAGACGAAAACATCGAGAGCCCCAACGCGGGCTCGAACACGAATCGAAGCTGCGCAGGAAAACGCGCAGCGGTGATACGGGATCTCCGGGCGCGTTTCCAAAGATCGGGATGACGATTCAGCATTATCGCGCGCGTCGATGCGGCCCGTGTCATTAGCAATGAGGACAATGCGCGATCGACCCCGTTAGTCGGACGCATGAAACGTATCCTGCTTCCCGCCTTTGCGCGGCGATTCGTCGCCGCCCTTTGCCGCCGTGGTCTCTCGCTCCTCGCGGGCGTCGCGCTCGCCACCTCTCTTGCCGGTTGTTCCGCCGTGGCCATCGGCCTCGCGGCCCCGGTCATGGTGCTCGCCATTCCGCTCTTCGCCATGCAAATGCTCGCCGCTGATGTTGAGCGCTTTGTCAGCGAGGCCTCCGCGCTCGCGGCGGGCACACCGGTCCACACCAGCTTCGCGCGCATCGTCGTGCCCGTGGATGGATTCGTCGCTCGTGTCGGCGGTCCCACGCCGCAGGCGGTGACGCTTGTTTCCGTGCGCGGCCAGAATCCGCCGCTGGGCGATCGCTTCGACGGCCGCTTCGACTCGTGCGCCTTCCCGACGCCCGCCGGCGCGCGCACGCCGCGCGAGGCGCTCTATCGTCAGGCGGAGATCTCCGGGCAATCGCACATCATCCGCCAGCGCATCCTGGTGTCGGGCGCCGAGGTCCACTGGCGCGGGATGCGCGCCTGGAGTTTTGAAGCTGTGCTCCCCGTGGGCCTCGACGGCCGGCCGGCCTGGTGCCGGGGAATCGTCGTGCAGCGCGGTGGCACCTGTTATTTCCTGGCGCGTTCCGTGCCGTTGCGCAGCGCGGAGGCGCGGCAGCACAGCCCGGCGAGCGCCGAGGCCACGCGCGCGCGCAACGAGTTCCGTGGCTTTCTCGCCCGCTTCGAGCCAACCGGAAACTACGCGGCCAAGGGTTCCACCGCCACCGGCGGCGCGCTGGATCTTCCGTGAATAGGGGGAACGCGACCCGCGGGCGCGTTGGCAGAAAAAGTGCCGCCCGCAGCCGCCGGCGGCCAAGCCATTTGGCATCGCGCCGGAAGTCACCATCCAACGTCACTGCGCGAACTCATCACTCATCACTCTTCACTCATCACTTCCCATCACTTCCCCTCACTGCCCCGCCCGGTAGATTTGCGGCGCGCCGGGAGGCGGACGCCGCTCGCTCCACTTGTATTCGCGATCGGCCGTCACGCGCACGGCCGTCACGTAGCCGCTGGAACGCCACGGATCGAGCGTGAGGCCCGTTTCGAAGGGTTGACCACGCGCGGTCACCACGATGGAATTATGCTCGTTGAATTTTTGATCATTGGAGATGCCCCAATGAAAATCAAAGGTTTTGGGCTGCAGCGGCCCGACCGCGGCGGCCATGTCCCAGGTCCACTGCCAGCACAAGCCGCGCTCCCGCAGACCCCGGTTCACCAACCAATTGTGCTCGGCCGGACCGAGCGTCACGTTGTAACGCTCGGCACACACCGCGCCCGCCAGCACGGCCGTCTCGGCGATGCGATGTGCTTCCGCCGGATCGCCCGATGGAACCAGCGTCATCAGCAGTTCCTCCACGCGTGTGACATTCGGCAATTCCGACGGCGCCAGCACCGCCCGCCCGGACGCGTCGTGCTGCAGTGCGGGTCGCATCACGCACGAAGAAAACCCGGCGAGGCCGAGGGTGCATAGGGAAAGGACGAGGGTGCGCCGAAGCATGAGTGGTGGGGACGAAAGCACGCACGGTAGCGAGAGTTCCCGGATTGGAAAGCAAACGCTTGGGCCGGCCTTTGCCACCGGGGCACCCTACCTCGGACGCGACCGCGCGTTGGGTGCGTATTCGAATTGAATCGTCGTGGAGTAGCGGTCCCGATCCGGTTTCACGCGCTCGACCCAATAGACGTCGCAACCCTGACCGTCGGAAAACAGCAGCGTGCGCGGCTCGTTGAAGCCGAGTTTCCGCTCCACCGTCTGGGAGCTGAATTTGTCGTGCGAAAACGTGATTTCCGTCTGACTGATGCGCGTGATTCGCAAGGTGGCGTTCGGTCCGCCAATCGTCCAAAGGTTGTAGAGATCCAGGAGACGGAGGTCGCGCTCGACGATGTAGGGTGTGGGCACGGGCGTCGGTTCAGGCGTGGCCGCGGCCTCGGCCACCGCCGCCGCCTCGGCCGCCAGATCGACCGCCTCGCGGGCACGCTCCTCGTTGCGCGCACGCTCGATCGTGGCGCCCGCCGGATCGAAGATGTAGCCGACGCGAAGCGGGGCCGGCATCTTCGCCCACGTGACCGCCGCCACGCCGCCGTCGTGCTCCACGTGAAACGTTTCGCCATCGAACTTGATGATGCGCGCGTTCTGCAAGGGCTCGCCAAAGCCGTTGACGATGACCGGCGCGGACTCCACTCCCGCGGGCGCACCCTCCCCGGCTCCGATCAGAGGCGTCAGAAAAATCAGAAGCGCCATCCAGAATGCACGCAGAATCACAGTGCGAAGCCTACTCCTGCCAGCGCCTTGCGGGAAGCCCCGAGCGCGGCGAAAACGCCAAAAACCAATGCGTGGATGAATTCGTTTTTCAGCCGCGGTTCCCTCGATAGTATCCCGCCATGCCCCGCTTCATTCCTGCTCCGACCCGCATTCATGCCGCCGGCACGCCGCCCAAAGTCATTGAGGAATTCATCGGACGGGTGAATTCCGAGACGGCCTCCGTCAGCATCGCGCGCATGCAAAGTCCGCCGGGCTGGAGTGAGCCGGGTCAAACGCCCGAGTTTGACGAATACACGGTGGTGCTGCGCGGAACGCTCCGGGTCGAAACGCGCACGGGAAACCACGATGTGACCGCCGGCCAGGCCATTATCACGCACAAGGGCGAATGGGTGCGCTACAGCAGCCCGGGTCCGGACGGCGCCGTGTACATCGCGGTTTGTCTGCCCGCGTTTTCGCCCGACACGGTGCGGCGTGAGGCAGAATAGGCCGGAACCGTAGGTTGCGTCGCCCCGACGCGATCACAGTTGGTAGGGACGTTTCGCCGAATCGTCCCAAACTTTACGGTCCCCATTCCACCATCGGATTTCACATTGAATGAAGACGGTTCGACCCATGCGCACTGCGTGGGACCGCTCGGCGAGCTGTCCCTACCAACCGACGTTCCACCTCAATGCGCCGGCACGTCGAGCAGGCCGAGCTTCTTCAGCTTCGGCAGGGCGACGTTCCGGACGTAGGAATCATTCGGATTCTTCCGGACGTAATCCCAATGGTACGACTCCGCTTGGTAGAATTTTTCCAAGGGCGCAATTTCGGTTGCGATCGGCTTGGCGAATTTCTTCTGCGCCTCGGCCTTCGAGCGCTCAATCGCCAGGCGCTGCGACTCGTCGTGGTACAGCAGTAGCGAGCGGTATTGCCGGCCGAAATCGGGCCACACGCCGGACGGATCCGTGACGTCATGCGTCTTCCAGAAAATCTCGAGCAGCTTGTCGTAGCTGACCTTTGCCGGGTCGAACGTGATTTGAACCACCTCGGCGTGGCCGGTCAGACCCGCGCCCACTTGCTGGTAGGTCGGGTTCGGTTCCTTGCCCCCGGCGTACCCGGGGACGACGTCGGTCACGCCGTCGATGCGGCGATAGACCGCCTCCACGCACCAGAAGCATCCGGCGCCAAATGTGGCCTTCGACAGTTCGGCCGCCGTCAGCACGGCGGAAGGCAGCAGAAGTGACACCAGCGCGGCTAGGAGAAGTCGGGACAGCATGCTTGGAATTTCGGCCGCGTTGCGCGTTTGTCGATTCGAGTTTTATTGGCCCAATTCCCCAGAGCGAATCTGTCTTTGCTCGTCACTCATCACTCCGATCGACTCCCCATTCGCATTCATCATCGGCTCGCTCATTTGCGCGGCGGCGCCCGGGCCCGATAACCTGGCGATTCTCAGCCTCGGTCTGACGCACGGGCGCCACGCCGGCATGGGCTTTGCGGTCGGCTGCGCGCTGGGCTGCGTGACGCACACGATCTGGGCAACGTTGGGTGTGGCCGCGATCGTCGCGACCTCGGACGTGGCGTTTGGCGCGCTCAAATTCGCGGGTGCCGCCTACCTCGTCTACCTCGGTATCCGCGCCTTGCGCAGCGGCGCGGTGGAAATCGGGGCCGCCCCGCCCGAGGCTTCATCGCGTTTCCTCGTGCGCGGCTTCATTGCAAACGCGATTAATCCGAAGGTCGCGATTTTCTTCCTCGCGTTCCTGCCGCAGTTCGTGAATCCGCAGGGACCCATCGGACGCCAGATGGCCCTGCTCGGACTCAGCTTCGCGCTGCTCTCGCTCGTCGTCTTCGTGCCCCTGGGATATTTCGCCGGCGCGATCGGCACGTGGCTCCGGCGCCGCCCGGGGGTCAGTCGATGGCTGGACCGCATCACTGGCGCGCTCTTCATCGGACTCGCGATTCGACTCGCCCTCGCCCGTCGGAATTTCTGACGCCACCGGTCGACGATTTCCGGTTGCCGACCCGGCCATGGACGGGCTGGACGTAACGACTGGCACGCTCTCGTTGCAAAGCGCAGCTTACGCGACCTTCTACACGCAACGCACGGAGGCGAACGCCACGTCGACCGGCACGCCGGCGAATCCGACGCAGAACATCAAGTCGGCTATCGCCGGCCACGTGTATCATTGCTCGCTTGATAATTATCGATACGGCAATTTCAGCGGACAATCTTTCCGGGTGACGATTACGGATTTGGTCACGTCCACGACGATTGTGACCCAGACATTCGCGACGACGCAATGGGTTTTGCAGACTGTCGGCTTCAATTTTATCGCCAGCCACTCCCAGATCCGCGTGACCATCCAGGACATCAGCGGCAGCGATACGAACTCCGGCTGGATCGACAACGGCTCGGTCCCGCTCGTGCCCGAAGCCGCGACGTGGGGAGCGCTCGGCGGCCTGCTTTCGCTGGGGCTGATTTGGCACCAGTGGCGGACCTCGCGCGCTGGCGCCGGACGGACTGCTCCGGCCGATTGACCGCCCGGACCAGACACCGTAAGCTAATTTTCCCCGCCGATCGCCCAAGCGTGCGCCCGCAAGCGCGCCCGCTGGCACCTTCCCCGCTTCTCCATGTCCACAATTCCCGCGTTCAATTTCTGCCTTGGTGAAACCATCGACATTCTGCGCGAGTCGGTGCGCAAGTTTGCCGAAAAAGAGATCGCACCCCGGGCCGCGGAGATCGATCACGTCAACGAGTTTCCCGCCGACCTCTGGCGCAAACTCGGCGCGATGGGCTTGCTCGGAATCACCGTCGAGGAGCAGTACGGAGGATCCGGCATGGGTTACCTCGCGCACATTGTCGCGATGGAGGAAATCTCCCGCGCCTCCGCCTCCGTCGGACTGAGCTATGGCGCGCACTCCAATCTTTGCGTCAACCAGATCCGGCGCTGGGGCACGCCGGAGCAACGGGCCAAGCACCTACCAAAATTGATCACCGGCGAGCATGTCGGCGCGCTGGCCATGAGCGAGAGTGGATCCGGCTCCGACGTCGTGTCCATGCGCCTCCGCGCGGATCCGGACGGCGACCACTTCATTCTCAACGGCACCAAGATGTGGATCACGAATGGCCCCGACGCACAGGTGCTGGTGGTCTACGCCAAGACGCTGCCGGATGCGGGTCCCAAAGGCATCTCGGCGTTCCTCGTCGAGAAGGGCACGCCGGGATTCAGCACCGCGCAGAAGCTCGACAAGCTCGGCATGCGCGGATCGAACACGTGCGAACTGGTCTTCCAGGACTGCCGCATTGCGGCCAGCCAGTTGATGGGACCGTTGAATGGCGGCACCAAGGTGCTGATGAGCGGGCTGGATTACGAACGCGCGGTGCTGGCCGGCGGACCACTGGGCATTATGCAGGCCTGTCTCGATGTCGTCCTGCCGTACGTCCACGAACGCACGCAGTTCGGCGAGCCGATCGGTTCGTTTCAGCTCATGCAGGGCAAGCTGGCCGACATGTACACGGTCATGAACGCGAGCAAGGCGTACGTCTATGCAGTCGGACGCGCGTGCGACGAGGGGAAGGTCACGCGCCGCGACGCGGCCGGGGCGATTCTTTATGCCGCGGAAAACGCGACGCAGCTCGCGCTTCAGGCGATCCAGGCCCTCGGCGGCAACGGTTACATCAACGAATATCCAACCGGGCGCCTGTTGCGCGACGCCAAGCTCTATGAAATCGGCGCCGGCACCTCGGAAATCCGCCGCATGTTGATCGGTCGCGAGTTATTCGAACTGACGCGCTGACCGTCGGCCCCGGCCGCATCATGTGCCGGCGAGGGTTTGCGCGGCGCTCAAGGGTCGTCTCCCGGGCGCCGTCGTCTGGGGACAGCACGAGCGGATTTGCGGGTTTTCAGCCCAGGACCTCCCGCTTTGTATTTTCGAAGAGGATCTTAGCAGCCTGTTGAAATACTGGCATGGCCCGCAGCCTGCTTCAAAGTGGGAGTTGCAAGCGTGCGAAAAATTTGATCAGACGTTGTACAAATGATCTCAACGGCCCTTTTTCACACTGACGATTTGATCTGGCTGCTGGTTGCCGCAGCCTCAGTCATCGGTGCTCTCACGCATTGGACGCGGAGCGGGCAGACCGAGGCGGTCGTTCTCGAGCCCCGTCAACCCGCGCCCATTGAACCGCGCCCTCTGGAGCCGAACCCTCTCCCGGTTCCCACCCAGCGCGTCGGGATTCCGCCGACCGCTCTCGTGAGGATCCACGAAGCCTGCAGCGGGATGATCAAGGACGGCGAGTTGGATATTCGGTTCGAACTGCGCAGCCGCCGCGATTGCGACAAGATGCTCGAGGTGATGGGGCGCATGAAGGAGAACCTTCAGCACACAAAATCCGTCATCAACAACGCGGAAGCCGAGATCCGCGCGCAGCTCGGCGGCCCGGCAGCCACGGCGGGAACGAAGACGGGCCGGCTCGCTGGCATTTTCGGTCGGGACGGAACCCAAAGAGAAGAGTTCGCCACCGCCAAGCTCGCGGACCTCCAAGGGTACGAGACGGCCACGCGGCTGATTGACAAGTTCATCCTCGAACTTGGCGGGGCGGAAGTGTCGGTTCGGGAGCTCCCCTTCTACACGAACCCGGATCCGGCGATGGCGCCAGCGGTAGGCCGGAAGTGACGCTCCAATCGAAGGGCGGGTGACGGTTCTCCTCTGCGATTGGGTGCACGCCTAATGGCCAACTGAGTGCTTCCTTCGACCCTAACAGGTGTTGCAGTTCAAAGTTGAACTCACGGCGCGACTCCCTCGGGACTGCACGGAACCAAGGTGACCACCTCACCGGAACGAGCGGAGAATGAGCCCGACATGTACATCACGGAATCCAGG
>JANMQT010000040.1:0-3691 GCA_031370675.1 Verrucomicrobiota bacterium | reverse complement strand
GCATGCCTGACCTTCGCGCTGGTCGGGATTCCGCTGGGCATCGCCACGCAACGGAAGGAAACGAGCGTGGGTTTCGCGGTAGGACTGATTGTCGCCATCCTCTATTTCTTCCTTCTGCTCGTCGCAAAAATCTTTCGCGCGCGGCCCGGTCTGCATCCCGAGCTGCTGACCTGGCTGCCGAACGTCGTCTTCCTCACGCTCGGCGCCATCCTGTACTATCGCGCCGCCCGGCGCTGAGCCGGATCTTCACCGCGGGATGGCCGCGACGAAATCCGCAAAGAGTGCCCGGTAATACCCCGGGTCGCGCTCGGGATGATATTGCACCCCGACGCACCACGGCAGCGTTCGGCTGCGCACCATTTCAATAATCTGATCCGACGGGCACCACGCGTGAGCGTCCAGCCCCTCGCCAAGGCGATCGACGGCCTGGTGATGCGAGCTGTTCACGCGCTCATAACGCCACGCCGACGGCAGGGCGGAATCGCTTCGCACCGGCTGGATGTTCGCGCTCTTTTGTTCCGGCAGGTCATGGCCCTCGATGTCGAGATGCAAGGTGCCGCCGAGCGCAACATTAATCACCTGCAGTCCCTTGCAGACACCCAGCAGCGGAAGGCCGCGCTCGATCGCCGCGGACACCGCCGCGAATTCCCAGGCATCGCGTTCCGGCACGGGATCCTCGATGAAGGCCGGATTTGGAACCAGTTGGTGCAGGTACGCCGCGGAAATATCCTCGCCGCCGGTGATCAGGATCGCGTCAACCGTTTGCAGATTGGCTTCCTCGCCGCGCCGGGCATTGCGCACGACCAGATCGCCGCGCCCGAGCCCCTCGAGGCTGCGGGCGAACCACGACTCATCCTTTTCGCGGACCCACGAGGCGATGACTGGCACGGCGGGAACACAACACACTTTCGATTCGCCGTCACGCAAATCAAAGCCGCCGGATTCGTAAACCCGGCGACTTCGATCTCTCGACCGGGCGGCGTTCGCCGGCCGGCCTTGAATCCGTGACCTACTTCGCGTCGTTCAATTTCCAGTAATAGTCTTGGAATCCGACCTTGGCCGTGGCCGGGATTTTTTGCGTGCGGAACTTGTTGATGAACGCGACGGCGCCCCCGGCCGGGGCGAAATCATCCTTGTACCAATCGAAGATCTTCGAGAGCTGGACCGCTTTTCCATCGGCGGCGAGCTTCACGCCGCGGTCGCTGTTGGTGAAGCGTTTGGCCAGTCCGTCGAGCTGGCCTCCGAGCTTCTTCGCCTCGAAGGGCTCATTGAAAAGCGGCGGGCAGCTGATGCTCGCGCAATTGAGCGCGAAATGAATCCGCGGATCCTTGAAGCGCGGGCGGATGATGTCGCTCTCCAGATGGTTGAAGCTCATGAGCTCGCCGGCCACCGTGATCTGCTTCCGGTTGAAATACGGGAGAATGAAGGTCAGCATTCCGGGGTTCATTTCGTTCGGATAAGCCGCCAGTTTTTGGTGGAGGATCCAGGCGTTGTAGGCGTTGAGATGGAACGCGAGCTGGTCGGGCGTCACCGCCGTTGCTGCCGGCGCCTTGGCGATGGCGTCGACCACTTTTTTGATCGCGGCCATGTCGGCCGCGTTCGCTTTCCACGCGGCGTAGTTCACGCCGCGGTCACTCACGTACTTCTTGAGGAGCGGCCCGTACTCGGGCGCAATCTGCGCCTGCGCCGGAGTGGCCAGGAGAGCGGCGCCAAGGGCGACCGCGGACAGGAAACCAGGGAATCTGTTCATGGGGCAATGCTAACGGGTATCGCCGATCCGATGCGAGCGGAAATTCGGCCGCACGCCGCGGTGTCCGGATTTGTCTCCCCACCCGTGACTTGCGCAAATCCCGAAACTTGGCTGTAACTGGATCCTTCCATGTCCCATGACCCGCGCATTCTCATTATTCGCCGGCGATACCTGGGCGACATCGTGCTGCTGAGTCCGGTCTTGCGCAACCTGCGCCGGCACTGGCCGGCCTCCCGGCTTTTCACCCTTGTCGAACCGGCCTATGCGGAGGTGCTCCGGCTGCTTCCGGAGGTTGACGCCGTCGTGCCGGTGCCGCGCCGGCTGAGGGATTGGCCGCGCTTTCTGGGCTCGATCCGCGCGGCGCGATTCACGCACGTGTTCGATTTCGACAACACGGAGCGCACGGCGCTCATTACGCGGGCCAGCGGCGCGAGGTTTCGATTGGCACTCCATCACGGGGACCACCGCGTGAAGTTGCGCCGCGCCTACACTCAGATCGTGCACGACCCAGCTGGACGGCACGAGCAGCAATCGATCAGCGAGTACTACCTGGGCGCACTGCGGGCCGCCGGAGTGCCGGTCGCAAGCGCTGCAACCCGCCTCATCCCCCGCAGCGGCGACGTTGCGGAGATGCGCGCGCTGGTTGGCGATGGGCGGACCCTGCTGGTGCATCCCGGCAGCCGAAGCGCGGCTCGCATCTGGCCGATGGATCGGTTCGCGGCGGTGTGCCGACGCGTTCAGAACGAGCTCGGTGTGCCCGTCGCGCTCGCGGGAGGCCCGGGAGAGCAATCGCTGCTTGAAGACGTCCGGCGACGGGCGGAATGCGAATTTGTTTCGGTGCCGGACACGCAGTCGATCCTCCGGTTTGCCGCCCTAGCCCAATGCTCTGCGCTGTTGCTTTGCCACGACAGTGGGCCGATGCATGTCGCGGCCGCGGTCGGCACGCGCGTCGTCGCCCTGCTCGGTTCGCAAAACGCGAAGCTCTTTGCTCCCACGGGCGACGGTCATACCCTTTTGCAACCTCCGTTGCCCTGCGCCGGGGCCTGCGCCGCGCCGCGCGTGTGCGTGCGCGACGATTCCTATCGCAGCTTCTGTGTGCGCCGGCTTAGCGTCGAAGCGGTGTTCGCGGCGGTGAAGACGGCCCTCGCATCCCGACGCGCATGAACGGCATCCCGCTGGTCACGTTTGGCATCCCGGCCTACAACCGGCCGGCGTTGCTCGCCGAGGCGCTGGCCAGCATTGCCGCCCAAACGGAACGAATCGAGTACGAGGTCATCGTGACCGACGACGGAGACCAGCCTGAGACCGCCGCCGTGGTGGCGCGCTTTCCCGCGAATCGATTCCGTTACCATCGCAACACGCCTCCGCTCGGGGCAGTGCAGAATTGGAACGAGGGGCTGCGGCGGGCACGTGGACGTTGGGTGATGATCCTGCATGAAGATGACACGCTCTATCCGTGGTACGTCGCGCAGGTGTTGCCGTTGCTGCGTGATGGCCTCGCGGCCGTCTGCACCAAGACAATTGCAGGGGCCACGATGCCGCATCTGCCTCCCCCAACGTCCCGATCGAAAGCGTGCCCCTACCCCGCCTCTTGGTTCCTGAAAAGCTCGATGACACCGTTCCCCGGCGTTTTGTTTGCCCGGGAGCTGGCCCTGCGTCTTGGCGGCTTTGACGCGCGAATGGGGCCGCTGGCCGATTACGATTTCTGGTATCGGATGGCGCGCGCGGCCCGCATCGAAGTCATGCCGGTAGTCGGCGCCTTTTATCGGGTTGCTGAAGGCCAGTGGACGGAGCGCGCGTGGCCGGAAATGCTGCGCAAGACGCATCTGCTGCGCCTCCGCATCGCGCGCGAACAAATTGCCTCGCGGGACAGCGGCCGCTGGCTCGCGCGATTTTTCACGGGTCGCAATGCCCGCGCCTACGCCAAACGGTTCAAGGAGC
>JANMQT010000017.1:0-9114 GCA_031370675.1 Verrucomicrobiota bacterium | reverse complement strand
GTGGCCCTGGAAATAAGGCTCGTTGACCGTGATGTTTTTCATCGCGGTGACCTTCGTCTCGCCGTCGAAACGAATGACGCGATCGAGCAGCAGGAACGGGTAGCGGTGCGGCAGCAGCCGCATGATCTCGTGGATGTCGAGGACCGCCTCGCCCGACGGCATCTGGAAGGGCGCGGGGATCAGCGACTGCATCAATGCATAACGTTTCGAGAGAGCGCGCGTCAGCTCGGCATTCGGCCCGTGGCCGGGCTTCACCGCGATGACATGCCCTCGGATGCGCCGGCCGAACAGGGCGAGGTCGCCCACCAAATCGAGGATCTTGTGCCGGACAAATTCGTCACGGAAGCGCAGGGCGCCGGTGCTGACCGTGCTGCCGTCGTCCTGGATCACGATCGCGTTGTCGAGAGCGCCGCCCTTGATCAGGCCCTTGTCGAGCAGCGGCTGGATGTCGCGCAAGAAGGTGAAGGTCCGCGCCGACGCTATTTCCCGGGCGTAGGTCTCGGGGGTGATCTCAAGCGAGGCGAACTGCGTGTGCATGCCTTCGGGGCCCACCTGCGTGACGGAAAGCCGGAAGCGCTCGTCCGGCACGATCGTCAGCAGCGAACCGGACTTGGTCTCGAGATGCAGCGGCTCGCGCACGTCGTAGATCGCGCAGGGCGCGTCCTGTTCGATCACGCCGCATTGCTGGATCAATTCGACGAAAGGCTTCGCGCTCCCGTCGCCGATCGGCGGCTCGTTCGCATCCATGTCGATCTGCGCGTTGTCTACCCCCAGCCCGCTCAACGCGCTCAGTACGTGCTCGACGGTGTGCACCTTGACGCTGCCCTCGCCCAGCGTGGTGGCGCGCTCGACCTGCTTCACATTCTCGATACGCGCGGCGACGGTTGGTTCATCGCGCAAATCCACGCGCTTGAAGACAAAGCCCGTGCCGGGCGGCGCGGGTCGCAGGGTCAAGACGACCTTCTCGCCCGTGTGCAGCGACGTGCCGGCGAGGCTTCCCTTTTTCGCGAGCGTGCGCTGCCGGGTGGAAAGACTCATGATCGGGGGAAATCGTTTGGGCCGCAGGCGAAGCGCGACTCACTTCACCGCGCTCGCGGCCAGCAGAGAGTCGATGTAGCGGGCATTGCCCTTGCGCATGCGCGAAACGAGGACCTTGGCGATGGTCATCAACAGCTTGAAGGCGGCATTGGGATACACGCCCGCCAGTGCCCGCAGCACCGCTTGCGGCACCTTGAGCATCAGGCTTTCCTGCGTGGCCGTGACGGTCGCCGAGCGCGGTCCGTCATCGACCAGCGCCAGTTCCCCGAAGAAATCGCCCGGGCCCAGCGTGGCGAGGAGGATGTCGCGGCCATCACGCCGGTGCGTCACCTGCACCTCGCCGCTGATCACGATGTAAAGCGCGTCGCCCGTTTCATCCTGGCGCACCACCACCGCGCCCGCGCGGAAAAGCGTGGGGTCGGCCAGATCGATCAGGGTTTCCATTTCCCCGCGCGTGAACTCCATGAAGAGCGCGAGATTCATGAGCTGATCGGGGCTGGCGGGAGCGTTCATGCAATCGGGACTGGGGGTTTCGGGGCGACGGTGGGTCACCCGTCCGAGAGGATGCGTCCATCGCGCATCCGGATGCGGCGCGGCGCGGTCTGGGCGACCTCTTCGCTGTGGGTGACGACTACCATGGTGGCCATGGACTGAGAAGCAATCTTTTGGAACACGGACAGCACCATTTCGGCCCCCGCCGTGTCGAGATTGCCGGTCGGCTCGTCAGCCAGCAACAGCTTCGGCCGATGGATCAACGCGCGGGCGATGGCGGTGCGCTGCAGCTCGCCGCCGCTGAGTTGATGCACAAAGTGCGACGCGCGGTGCGAGAGGCCGACCAGGTCGAGCAGCTCAAGCGCGCGCGGGCGGATGCGCGCGGGCGGTTCGCCCTGCAGCAGCAACGGCAGGCTTACGTTCTCGAGCAGGTTCATCGTCGGGAGCAAATTGAAGAACTGGAACACGATGCCCAGATCGTGCCGGCGGTAATGCGTCAGCGCCCGTTCGTCGGCCGTGTGCAGGGCGAGCGCGCCGACGTACAATTCGCCGCGGGTGGGTTTGTCGAGCCCTCCGAGCAGGTGCAGCAGCGTGCTCTTGCCGCAGCCGCTCGGGCCTGTGATGGCGACAAATTCCTTCCCGCCGATCTCGACCGAAACGTCGTCCAAGGCGGTCACGGGCGCCGCGGTCTCCGCCGCGTACGAGCGCGTGACATTGAGCAATCGGATCAACCCGGCCATGGGCCGCCACCTTGGCCCACGCCGGGCCGGGCGCAAGGCGGCGTCCGCGTCCGCCCGATTTGCCAAGCGTTCGCGCGCGGCTATTGATCGCCCGTGCCACGTCCTTCGATCTTCCTCAACCCGGTCGCGCTGTCCGCCTTCACCGCGGTGTATCTCCTGGCGTCGCCCGCCCGCGCCGTCGCGCAGGGCCCGGAATCGTACGTCGTCGCCGATGCCACCAGCGGCCACGTCCTCGAGGCCCGCGGGCAGAAGGACAAGCGCCAGGTCGCCAGCCTGACGAAGGTCGCCACCGCCATGGTGGTGCTGGACTGGTGCGAGCTGCGCAAAATCAACCTCGGGGAGCTCGTCACGCTGCCGGCCGCGGCGGTTCGCCCGGAACTGACGAATCCCATCGGCTTCCAACCCGGCGACCGGGTTACGGTGCGCGACCTCGTGTTCGCCATGCTGCTGCAGTCGGACAACATCGCCGCCGAGGCGCTGGCGATGCACTTCGGGCCGCAGCTTCCGGGCGGCGGTGCCGGCTCGACTCCGCTCCAGCGCTTCGTGCAGCAGATGAACGCCCTCGCGCAAAATCTCCGGATGGACCGCACGCTTTTTCTCAATCCCAACGGCGTTGACAACGTGGACCGGCCCTATTCAACCGCACTGGACATGGCGCGCCTGACGAAGCATGCAGTTTCGAAAGCGTCCTTTCGGTTTTTCGTCACGCAGAAGGAACGCCGCATCGGAATCCAGCGCGGCGCCCCCGCCGCCGCCGCGCCCCCCGCTCCTGGTCCGGCACCCGCCGCCCCGGCCGCCCCGGCCGCCAACGAGTATCTGCTGCGCAACACCAACGAGTTGCTTGGGAATTCCGAAATCGACGGCGTGAAGACCGGCCAGACCGCGCGCGCCGGCGGTTGCCTGATCATTTCCGCGCTCAAGCCGCCGCTGGCCAAGCAGGTCGGCAAGGACGTGCAGGTCATGCCGCGCCGGCTCATCGTGATCGTGCTCGGGTCCCCGAACCGCTTCAATGACGCGCTGGGCCTGCTCCAGCGCGGCTGGACGGAGTTTGACCAGTGGACCGCGCAGGGCCGGCTGATGAGCGACGCGAAAAACGAGCTTTGATTGATCCCGGGCAACGCGGAGCTAAGGTGTCGCCGCAAGTTAACCAAGCAAAAGGGGTCGTCCACGGATGCAAAAGAAACGGATAGGAATTCTCACCAGCGGCGGCGATTGCCCCGGCCTGAACGCGGTGATTCGCGGCGTCGTCAAGGCCGCCGACAAACTGCACTGGGAGGTCATCGGTTTCATCGACGGCTTCGAGGGGCTGCTGCCCCCGGGCGACTACCGCATTCTCGATCGGGCCTCCACTTCGCACATCATGTCGATGGGCGGCACGATTCTCGGTACGACCAACAAGGGGCATTTCGTTTCGAAGGTTGGCATGGGGGAGAAGATGTCGGTCGCGCCCGAGGTCGTGGAGAAAGCGCGTTCACTGCTTGCGAAATTGCGCATCGAGGGGCTGATTGTGGTTGGCGGCGACGGCTCGCTCACCACGGCGCAGCAGCTTTTCGAGGCGGGCTTCCCCATCGTGGGCGTGCCCAAGACCATCGATAACGATTTGGAAGCCACCGCGATGACGTTCGGGTTCGACAGTGCTGTCGCCTCGGTGATGGATGCGCTCGATCGTCTGCAAACCACCGGCACCAGCCACAAGCGCGTGATGGTGCTGGAGGTCATGGGCAGGCACGCGGGGTGGATCGCGCTCTACGGTGGACTGGCCGGTGGCGCCAATGTAATCCTCGTCCCGGAGATGCCATTCCACCACGACAAGCTCGCCGAGTTTATCAAGCAGCGGGATTACGCCGGCAGCCTTTCCACCCTGGTGGTCGTCGCCGAGGGCGCCAAGCCGGTCGGCGGACAGGAAATGTACCAGGAGCAATCCAAGGTCGGCGAGTCGCGGCTCGGCGGCATGGGCGATGTGGTGGCCCGCGAGATCACCGCGCGCACCGGCAAGGAAACGCGCACCTGCGTATTGGGGCACCTGCAGCGCGGTGGCGCGCCGACCACGCTCGATCGCATCCTCGGCACGCGCTTCGGTGTCATGGCGGTGCAACTCATCGAGGACAACAAATTCGGCGAGATGGTCAGCTACCAAAACTACCAGGTGACCGGCGTGCCCATTGCCGACGCCGTTCACCACCTGCGCCGCATTACGCCTGACAGCCAGATGGTCGCCACCGCGCGGGCGGTGGATATTTCCTTCGGTGACTAGGAGCCACCCGCCGCCCGCCACCATGGACAACCTGCTGATCCTGCTGCAGCGCGACGCCCGCACGCCGCACTCCGATCTCGCGGCGCAACTCGACACCACCGTCGAGGATATCGCGCAACGCATCGCCTCCTACGAGAGTGACGGCACGATCGTCAGCTACCGCGCCGTCATTGATCCCGAGAAGATTGCGACTGGCATCGTGCAGGCGGTCATTGAGGTGCGGCTGACGCCCGAGCGCGAGGGCGGGTTCGATCGGGTGGCCGAGCGGATTGCGAAGTTCGATCAGGTGCAGGCGTGTTATTTGATGAGTGGCGGCTATGACCTGCTCGTCTTCGTTGAGGCGAAGACCCTGCGCGAGGTGGCGGCGTTTGTGACCGAGAAACTGAGCCCGTTGGGTGGCATCACGGCCACCGCCACGCGTTTCCGGCTGAAGACCTACAAGGAGAACGGCGTGATGCTGACCGAAACGGTCCACGGCACGGCGAAGCTGTCGGTCGCGCCGTAAGCCAAGGCGCCAGAGGCGTCTTGGGAAACTCGAAGCTCGAAACTCGAAGGAAGAGTCGAATGAGTCTGAAGGGGGGGAACTCCCAAGGCAGCCTCCTACGCTTTCCTCGTTCCTACCCTAGACTTTCTTCGAGCTTCGAATTTCGAATTTCGAACTTTTAAACCCCCGGCCCCGGCTACAACAGAAAATCTTGGGCCAGCGGCCCGGGATGATTACAATTTGGGGCATTCGAAATGCCGCGCTCCAAACGCATCCTCAAATTCGTATCCGCCGCCGCGCTCGTCGTCGCCGCGGTCGTCGCTGCCTTGGTGGCCTCCGTCCCAATTCCCCCGGCGCTCCTGCAGTCCGCCCCCGGCGAAACGCTGACGCTCCGCGACGCCCGCGGAGACATGCTGGCGGAAATCGCCAATCTCGTCGCGCGTAGCCAGCATCCCCGGCCAATCGCACAGCTCGGCGCCGATCTGCCCCGCGTGACCGTCGCCCTGGAAGATCACCGCTTCGACGCCCACGGCGGAGTGGACTGGCGCGCGGTCGCGGGCGCAACGCTCCGCAACTTCCGACATCTCCGCGCGGTCTCGGGTGCATCGACCATCACGCAGCAGCTCGTGAAGGACGCCGTCGGCCGGCCGCCGCGCACGATCGCCAACAAGTTCCGCGAGGCCGTGATTGCGTGGAAGCTCGAGCGTCACTGGACGAAATCCCAAATTCTCGAGCGCTATCTCAACACCGTGAACTACGGCAACCGCCTGCTGGGCGGGGAGGCCGCCACCCGCGCGTACTTCGACAAGACCGCCGCCCAACTCGATCTCGCGGAAGCCATCTATCTCGCCGGACTCCCACAGGCCCCGGGGCGCTTCAACCCCTGGCGGCATCCCGCGGCCGCGGAATACAAATTTCAGCGCTCGATTCGGCGGCTCGCCGGACTCAGCGTCGTCACCCCGGACGAATTGCGCGCGTTGTCGTCCAACCCGCCCAAGCCGGGCCGGTTTCTGCCCGGCCGCCGCGCACCGCATTTTGTCGATGCGGTGCTGGCCCGCGCAAAGGCCGACGGAGTTCCGCTCACGGGCGACCGGCGCACGACGATTGATCCGGAACTGCAGTCGATCGCCGAGGGCCTGGTTGCGCGTCATCTCGAGAGCCTCGGCCGGCACGACACGACGCAGGCCGCCCTGGTGGTGATCGAGAACGAAACGGGTGCGGTCCGGGCGTTGGTGGGTTCGCGAAACTATGCGGGAGCGGACGGTCAGAACAACGGCGTGCTCCGTTTACGCAGCGCTGGCTCGGCGCTCAAGCCGTTCATCTACGCGACGGCGATTGACCGGCGAGTGCTCACCGCCGCGACCATCCTGCCGGATCTTCCGGGCGGCGTGCGAAACTTGTACGCGGATTACGACCCGCAAAATTACACCGGGCGCTACCTTGGCCCCGTGCGCGCGCGACTGGCGCTCGGGAACTCGCTCAATGTGCCGGCCGTGCATGTGCTCGAGCGCATCGGTGCGCGACAGGGATTCTTTGAGCTGCAACGCTGGGGCCTTCATCCCGCGCGGCCGTACGATGATTACGGCGCGGGATTCATCCTCGGCAATGCAGAGGTGCGCCCGCTCGATCTCGCCAGCGCCTACGCCGCCTTGGCGCGAGGCGGACTCGCCGCCGAACGAGCGCGCTTCCTGGGTAGGGAAGACCGTCCCTCCCTCGAACGGATCGCCTCGACGGCCGCTTGCGCCATCGTCACGGATATTCTCTGCGACGACACCGCGCGGCGCCGAACTTTCGGCACGGATTCACCATTGGACGTGCCGGTGCGCGTGGCGGTGAAGACCGGCACCAGTTCCGGCTTTCGTGATGGCTGGTGCGCCGGGTTCACGGGACGCCACACGGTGGTGGTGTGGAGCGGAAACTTCGACGGCCGACCGATGGGCGAATTGCTTTCCGTGCGATCGGCCGCGCCGCTCTGGCGTATGATGATCGATTATCTGCTCGCCGCCCGGCATGATCCCGCAGTGCCCGATGCGCTCGCCGCAGCACCGGCTTTGGTGTCGATCAAGATTTGTCCGCTCACCGGGCTGCTCCCGGCGGCGATCGGGCCGGAAGCAGCCGTGACCGAATATTTTCTCCCGGGGACAGAGCCAACCGGGGACGCGACCCGCATGTTCGTGGCGGATCCAGAGGGCGGCACACCGCGCCTTCTCCTTTCGCCGGAGTTCGCTGCCTGGTGTCGCAGTTCGCAAAACGGGCTCAACGCCGTCGCGCGCTCCGCCGACGGGCTCGCCATCACGTCGCCGCCCGATGGCGCAAATTTTTTCGTCGATCCAAATCTCTCGCCCGCACAGCAAATGATCGAACTGTCCACTAATGCGCCGAATCCCGCCGCCGTGCGCTGGTCCGCCAATGGCCAGCCCCTGGCGACCGATCCTGTCGGACGCACCTTCTGGAAACTCGCCCGTGGAGAGTGGGAACTCCGCGCTGAGGACGGCGGCGCGATCGCCACTGCGCACGTCGCCGTGGAGTAGGAAGGCTCCGTCGCCCCGCCGGGGCTCTGTTGTTTTTCTTCCGACCAACCGGTGGCTTTTACCACAAGATGCCGTCCGGCGCTCATTGGCTGGTCGTCGACGTTCGGCCGTCGACTGTCGACTCCTTTCTAAGCCCCGATCCGCTTGAGCACTTCCTCGGCGGGTATCTGCAGGCCGATGTAGAACGGTCCGAACTCCGCGTATTGCGCGCTGACTTCGTCGAAGCGCATCTCGTAGACGATGTTCTTGATGTGCGCCGGGTCGTGCGCGAAGAGCGTCACGCCCCATTCCCACGCGTCGAGCCCGGTCGATCCCGTGATGAGCTGGCGCACCTTGCCGGCCCAGGTGCGGCCGACGCGCGCGTGCCCGCCCATCAGTTTCTTGCGCTCCTCGAACGGCGTCGCATACCAGTTCTGGCCCGGAGCGCCGCGGCGCTTGCTCATCGGATAGAAGCAAAACACCTCCCAATCGTGCGGCATGTTCGGGTACAGGCGGTCCTTGCCGTACTTCTCCATGCGAGTGTGGAATTCCTTGAGCGCCTCGTCGAACTCCGGCGTGCCTTCCGCCAGCTTCTTCTCGGCCTTGATGGTTTGGGCGATGTAGTCGGCCTCGCTCGTGGTGTATTCACTCCGCTCGGTTTGCGAGAGGTAGGAATAGACCGGCGTCAGCACGTCGGGGCCAAACGCGCGCGTGAGTCGTTTCTCGAAGCGATCGGCGTTGTGCAGGTCCGGTGTCAGCAGCATGAAGCCAAAATCCGCCTTGGGCGTCACCATGCTGAAGAGCAGCAACTGCGTCTCCGGCGCGGCGCGAATCTCCTCGACCGTGCGGAGAAAATTTTCGCGCGCGGCTGACTGTTCGGCGGCCTCAAGATTCGCCCAGACCGCCGGCTCGAACCGGTAAAACACATGCACGACGTGCCAGCCTTCAAAGGGAACCACGGGCGGGAGGGATTTATCGGTCATGGCACTGCAATGCTGGCAGGGAAATCAATCAATTTGAAGCCGTCTTTACCGGCGCCGGGGCGGCGGCGGGCTCGTCCTTCTCCCCCAGGTAACTCTCGGCCGGCAGGCTGTAGCGATTGCGAATGCGATCGCGAGAGGCGTCGAGCGCGGCCCGTTCCAGCACGATGGGCCGGCCCTGGCCCAGCAACTTGATCACGTAGTTCTCGGACTTGGCCGCAAACGCCTCGCGCACGTCCTCCAAGCGGCGGATCTTCTTGCCGTTGATCGTGTCCACCACCGTTCCGCGCAGCGGACTGAGGTAGGCATTGACCGGGTCCGGCAGGAAGGAGGCGAGCACCACGACCTCCGGCCGCTCCACGAAAAGATTATCCGTCACGAAATAGTTGTAGTGATAACGCGTCTGCAAATCGTCGAAGTTATACGTCATCATCAGGTTCCGGTTCAGCGGCTGGAAGACGAGGCCGCCCTCGATGACATACCGCGGCCGCTCGCCGTACGCGAAGGCCTGGATCAAATACGGCCACGCCGTCTTCAAATCGAGCGTCGACTTCATCTCCTGCTTGTTGCGCAAAAGCCCGAACTCGATCTTGTCGCCCTTGAATTTCCGCTCCAC
>JANMQT010000002.1:0-5118 GCA_031370675.1 Verrucomicrobiota bacterium | reverse complement strand
GCCGTCGTCACCCGTCATCCGGAATCTTACAACCCGGGCCGCTACCTCAATCAGCCAGCCGACACCTTTCTTTTGCGGGTCGTTCTGGCTAGCCACGGCGAAACTATCTTCACCTTTTGGAAAATAAATCCACGTGGCAATGGAGGACGGGCTGTCGGAAGTGAACACGGGCTGGTTCGGTAAAGTTACAAAAGCCTTTTTCTCAAAGTGAATGGCCCTGCGCGCAGAGTTCTCGGCGAGACCAATGTTGGCACCAGCTAGCTCCGCGCGCCAAAGCGAAAAGACCTCAGACCCGGGCTCGAGCGGCGTCCGAATCTCGCGCCGCGCGGGCGACGCTAACGGGGCCAGCCCTGCGGCTGGCCCCCCACGAACTCGCACTTGCGTTTGAGATTCCTTGAAATCAGGACTTCTTGTCGTCGTCGGGCTTCTCGGCCTTGGTTTTCTTGGCGGCAGCCTTGGCGGCCTTTTGTTCGGCCTTTACGGCATCGGGATCGACGATGACGTCGGAGTCTGCAACCGCCGGCTTGTCGACCCATTCGATGAACGCCATCGGCGCCGCGTCGCTGTGCCGCGGCCCAAGTTTCACGATGCGGCAGTAGCCGCCCACGCGCGCAGCGTTGAGCGGAGCGACCACTTCGAAGAGGCGTTTGACCATGTCGACCTGCTGCAACTTGGCGATGGCGACGCGACGCGTGTGGAGCGTGCCGCGCTTGCCAAGCGTGATCATCTTTTCGGCGACCGGACGGACGGCCTTCGCCTTGGCGACGGTCGTGCGGATCCGGCCGTGACGGATGAGGTCACATACCAGGTTGGCGAGCATTGACTCGCGGTGCTCGGACTTGCGGCCGAGTTTTTTAACTTTTTTACCGTGTCTCATGACGGGGAACTTTCAGAACGAATGATGATGAGTGATTAAGCCTCGACGAGGGCAGGGGCGGGTTCGATCAGGCCGGTCTCGAATTTCATGCCGAGCGTGAGGCCGAGGCCCTGCAGCTTTTCCTTGATCTCGTTGAGGGACTTCTTGCCGAAGTTGCGATACTTGAGCATCTCGGCCTCGGTCTTCATGGCCAGCTGGCCGACCGTGGTGATGTTCGCGTTGTTCAGGCAATTCGCGGCGCGAACCGAGAGTTCGATCTCGTTGACACTCATGTTCAACAGCTTCTTGAGCTTCACGTTCTCCTGGCTGGCTTCCTGCGTGGATTGATCGATCTCGATGAGGTTGTCGTCGTAGTTGACGAACGGATCGAGGTGCTTGCGCAGAATCGCGCTCGCCTGCTGGAGGGCCGATTCCGGCGTCACGCGGCCGTCCGTCGTGATCTCCATGATGAGCTTGTCGTAATCCGTGCGCTGGCCCACGCGGGTGTTCTCGACCGAGTACTTCACCTTCGTGACGGGGGAGAAGATCGAGTCGATGGCGATGACGCCGATGACCTGATCCGGGCGCTTGTTTTCGTCGCCGGTGGCGAACCCGCGGCCGACGCGGACTTCCATCTCCATCTCGAGCTTGTGCTTCTTGTCGATGGTGCAGATGTGCTGATCCTTGTTGAGGACTTCGCATCCGGCCACTTCCTGGATGTCGGCGGCCGTCACGATGCCTTCGCGATTCACCGCGAGCTGGAGCGTGCGGATGTCGTGGTCGTACGCGAGGAAGCGGATTTTTTTCAGGTTGAGGATGATGTCCGTACAATCCTCAACGACGCCGGGGAGGGTCTGAAATTCGTGGGCGGCGCCGGTGATGCGCACGCTGATGATGGCGGCGCCTTCGAGCGAGGAAAGTAGCACGCGACGAAGGGAGTTACCGATCGTGTGGCCGTAACCCGACTCAAAGGGCTCGGCGGTGAAAGTGGCGAAGTTGGGCTTGTCAGCCGATTCCTCCTTGTGGAGGGATTTGGGCATTTCGAAGCGTCCGAGGCGGATGGGCATGGTATTTTTGTGTAAGGCACCGGGTTTCCCCTGACGAGTCGGCCGCACCTCGGAAGGCACAGCCCAGGGACCAACGGGCGGGTAGTAAGCTCGCTTTTGATTTCCCCCCGGCCGCCGGGAGACGGAAAAGGGGTCGGGAAACTACAAACGTCAGGTCCGAATGCAACCCGGTTTGCGCACGAATTTGCGGTGAGAACGCCGATTCGGTCAGGAACGAGCCAATTCGCCAAAAAAAGCCGCGATCCGGGCGAATCGCGGCCTGTCTAAAGGATTGATTCGTAGATTAATACTTCACGCTGCAGCCGTAGGGCTGTGAGACGGGGGTGGCCACAGGCTTGCCGGCCATCGTCGAGTCGAGCGCGGCCTTGACGTAATTGGTCGCCTTCGGGATGTCGGCCTGGTTGGCGCTGCGGATCGAGTCGATCGCGCCCGAATAAACGATCTTGCCCTCCGGCGTGATCACGAACATCTGCGGCG
Source organism: Verrucomicrobiota bacterium (assembly GCA_031370675.1). Classification (GTDB taxonomy): domain Bacteria; phylum Verrucomicrobiota; class Verrucomicrobiia; order Chthoniobacterales; family SZAS-18; genus SZAS-18. The sequence goes on along the minus strand of JANMQT010000002.1, from coordinate 2,718 downwards.
TGTTCTTCGCGCCGTACACCTTGCCGACCTTACCGTCGCCATCCAGCAGGTAGGCGGTCGGGGCCGCGCCCTTGGCCTGGGTCATCTTTTGCAGCTCGGCGGCGGGATAGACGCCCTGCTTGCCGGGGGCGCCGGAATTGATCGTGAGCCAGACGACGCCCTTGTCGGTGTAGGATTTCTGCAGCGTCTGCATGTTGTTCGAGTTGTAATGCTTCACGACAAACGGACAGTCCGGATTGTTCCATTCGAGCACGACGTACTTGCCCTTGAACGAAGACAACGAGACCTTCTTGCCGCTCGTGTCGGTGAGCGTGAAGTCGGGCGCCGGTTGGCCGACGGCCACTTCAGCAAGGGCCAATGGAGTCGCACCGAGGCAGGCGGCGGCAAGAGCGAATACAGCGATTTTCTTCATGTCGATTAGGGAGTCGTCATCCGGCGTTTCGATGGAATCAACGCTCACCGGCCGGACGTTCGGCAAGCGTGATCTTCTTGGAATTGGTTTTGGCGGGCGTGGCGGCCTGCAGCGCATCGAGAACGATTTGTTTGGTCAACAACTCGGGCAGCACCTGCGGCACCCCGCCCGCGACGGGATAAACGAGATAAAGCGGAACGCCAGCGCGCTGGAATTTCTTCAACATGCGCGTGATGTCGGGATCGTTGCGCGTCCAGTCGCCCTTGAGCGCGAGGAAGCCGCGGTCGCGCAACGCCGCGCGCACTTCGTCGCTCTCCAGCACGGCGCGCTCGTTGAATTTGCAGTTCACGCACCAGTCCGCCGTGAAGTCGATGAAGACCGGCCGGCCCTCGGCGACCGCGCGGTCGAGGCGGTCGGGCGTGAATTTCTCCCAGGCGATGGCCTTCGGATCGGTGCCGACAGACGAGATCGGATCCGCCGACTTTTCCGAACCGGCGATCTCGCGAATCGTGACGAAACCCACCGCGAGCAGGATGACGGCAATCGCGACCAGCGCCTTGCGCCGGGTGGACGGAGCGCTCACCGGCGTGACGAATGCGCCGAACAACCAGGCCGCGATGGCCAGCCCGAGCAACAGCGCTCCGCACCAAATGATGGCGTCGACGCCGCGCATTTGTCCGACAATCCAGAGCAGCCACAGCACGGTTGCGAGCAGGACGAATCCGGTAATTTGTTTCACGCGTTCCATCCATGCGCCGGGGCGGGGGAGATACTTCATCCAGCCGGGCCGGGCCGTCAGCAGCAGCACCGGCGAGGCCATGCCGAGCGCGACGGCCGCAAACATGAGCACGACGATCGGCCCCGGCTGCGAGAGCGCAAAGCCGAGGGCGGCGCCGAGCAACGGGGCCGTGCAGCTCGTGGCCAGCACGGTGGCGAGCAGGCCCTGAAAATAAGCGCCGCCATGGCCCTCCCGCGAGGTGGCGCCGGCGAGTTTGTTCTGCACTTCGCCAGGGAGAATGATTTCAAACACCCCGAGCAAGTTCAACGCGAAGACAAAGACCACCGCGCAGAGACCCACGATGAAAAACGGGTTTTGAAACTGCACCGCGTAGCCGACCTCGTTGCCCGCCGCGCGCAGCGCCACGAGCAAGATCGCCAGGCCGAGAAACCAGGTGAAAATCCCCGCGGAATACGTGAGACCAAGCCGAAGCACGCGACCGGGCGCCTCGCCGGCCTGCTGGATGAAGCTGAAAATCTTCAGCGAGAGCACCGGCAACACGCACGGCATCACGTTGAGAATCAGGCCGCCCAGGAAGCCGAGCCAAAGAAAATAGAAAAGGCCGCCGGCCGGGGTGGGGGACGGGGCGGCGGGGGCGGTGATCGCAGTCGACACGCGCGGCGGCGCGAAGGCGGCGACGGGAATTTCCCAGCCTTGGCGATGGTTGTCGCGATCGAACGCGACGACGCCCGTGAACCGCGCCGCGGCCGCCGATTCCGACTGCAACGGAATGCGCACGCGGGCGGACCCGGGGGTGCGTGTGACCACGGGATCCCCAATCACCACTCTGGCATCGGGTGGCAGCGGATAAAAATCCAGCGCCTTTTCCTCGCCGGGCTTGAGGCCGGCAATTTCAATCACGATCTCCTTCGGCGCGACGGTGCGCGAAACCGTAAAGCCCGCGGCCGCGTCGAAAATACGCGGCAGTTCGGCCCGGTATTTTGCGAACAGCTCTGCATTGGCTGGCTCCGTGCTTCCGGTGCTGATCGGCAGCGAGATTTTCAAATCGGCCTCACCGGGTACGCAGCTTTCCTTGCAGACGAGCCACGAGACCTTGGCCTGGATTGTCACCGGGCCGGGCGGCAAATTTGCCGGTGGCGTGATCTCGGTCATGAGCAGGACCTCGCCGTCGTACCCAAACGTGATGATGTCGCCGCTGGTGACCTGACGCTCCGGCAACGGCCATTGGATCGGTCCCGCCTTGAAGCCGGCCGGCAGCTCCCATTGGATCTCAGTCGGCAACCCGAAGTCGCCGGCATATCGCCAGTAGGTGTGCCAGTCTTTCGCCATGCGGAGGCGGAGACCGACCGTGAAGGGGCGGCCGGGCGCGATGGCGCTCGTGTCTGCCACCAAATCCGCCTGGACCAGCTCCACGCCCTGGTGGGTCTGTGCGAAAGACGTCACCGCTCCCGCGACAACGAGGGATACCACAGCCAGTAGGCATTGAAGGGGCGGAGCCATCACGAGAGGTGAGTCAGACAATCTGGGATTCGACGCGTTTCATTGGAACCACAGATTAACGCAGATT
>JANMQT010000381.1:0-2887 GCA_031370675.1 Verrucomicrobiota bacterium | reverse complement strand
GCTGGAAGGAGATCAGCGTGCCAGTCTGTTTCGCATCCGAGAGCGTGCCGACCACCGTCAGTTTTTGCGTCGTCTCACCGCGCTCGAAGGCCATGTGGTAGACCTTGCCGTCGCGCTGGACCTCGACCTTGAACCAGTCGGACAGCGCGTTGACGCATTTCGCGCCCACGCCGTGGAGTCCGCCGGAATACTTGTACGCGCCCTGACCAAATTTTCCGCCCGCGTGCAGATTCGTCAGCACCAGCTCGACCGCTGGGATGCCGAACTTCGGATGGATGTCGACCGGGATGCCGCGGCCGTCGTCGCGGATGGAGCAGGAACCATCGAGGTGGATGGTGACGTCGATGCGGCTGCAGTAGCCCGCGAGATGCTCGTCGATCGAGTTGTCGAGCACCTCGAAGACGCAGTGATGCAGGCCGCGTTCATCGGTCGGCCCGATGTACATGCCGGGCCGCTGGCGCACGCCGGCGAGACCCTCGAGTTTGTCGATTTGCGCGGCGTCGTATTTTTGTTCGCGGGAGACGTTGCCCTGGTCATTCGCGATGGCGTCGTCGGCGGGAGAGAGGTCGTCGGGGGGAGGCAATTCAGGCATGGCAGGATGGGCTTTCCGCGGCAATTTCGGCGCGGGCGAAGCCGGAAAATTCTTGGATCCTGCAAGGTATCCGGAAACGGGCCCAAGACCAACGGTTTTTCGCCCAAAATCGCGTTGAATTTTGCGCGATTTTTCAGCCGGTGACGATCGTCTGCAGGATCTCCGCCAGATGCTCGAATTGCGCCCTCGAATTGTAAACCTGCGCGGAGATCCGGACCCAGCGCCGTCCGTCCTGGCCCCAGCGAACGATGGGCACCTCGATGCGGTGCTCACCTGCCAGCCAGGCCTGCAGTCGATCCGCGCCGAGCCAGCCCTGAAACCGGCGCAGATCGGGCCGCGACGGCGGCTCGTTCTGCAGCGCGTCCGGCAACGGGATGGTGGCCATCGAACCGATCATCGATTCCGGACACGGCGCCTCGACGCGCAGCGCCTCGCACAGAAGCGCGCGGGACTCGACCGCGAGGGCGTGATTTTGGGCCATCAATTCGCCCAGACCGCCGGGCAACAGCGTGGAGCACCATCGCACCGCGCTGCCGGCGCACAGCCACGGCGTCGGGTCGAGCGTGCCGGCCCAGTCGAAGCGATCATGAAACGCACTGCGGCCCGGGCGGTGCCGGTTTTCGCCGTGGCTCACGACGAGGGGATGCACCGTCTCGCGCTTGTCCTCGCGCACGAAAAGGTAGGCCGCACCCTTGGGCGCGCAGATCCACTTGTGCAGGTTGCCGGTGTAGTACGCGGCGCCCAGCTCCGCCAGCCGCAGTGGAATCATCCCCGCCGCGTGCGCGCCGTCCACCAGCACGTCGATGCCTCGATCCTGCAGATCCCGGACGATGCGTTCGATCGGAAAAATCAGCGCCGTATTGCTGGTCACGTGATCGATCATTGCGAAGCGCGTCCGCGAAGTCACCGCGCCGCGAATGGCGTCGACGATCTGATCCTCCGCTTGCAGTGGGAACGGGACCTCCGCGGCGACTACCCTGGCTCCAGTCCGGCGCGCGGTCTCCTCGAGCGCGCAGCGGCAGGCGTTGTAAGCATGGTCGGTGGTGAGCAGTTCGTCGCCAGGTTGCAGCTCGAGCGCACGCAGCACGGCATTTACGCCCGTGGTCGCGTTTGACACGAAGACGAGATCTTCCGTCGACGCACCCACCAGCTGCGCGATCTCCTCGCGTGCGGCGTCGAGCAGCGCCGGATATTCGCGCACGAGGAAGCGCATCGGATTCGCCTCCAGCTTCGCGCGCAATTCAAATTGATCGTTCAGGACTGAACGCGGGCACGCGCCAAAGGAGCCGTGATTCAGATACGAGACATCCCGCGCGAGTGTCCAGTGCGAGGCGAGCGGCGAGGGCGTCGGGACACTCATGGGAAAGGAAAGGTGGGTGGGGAAGAGTCGCAGGACTCACGAGTTGTCCGACGCGCTGCCTGTCTCGCCGCTCGAGCTGCCGGAGTCGACTGACACCGCCGGCTCCGCATTCCACGCCGCATCGGCGACGAACAGGTCGCCGGCCCACGCTGGGGCATCGCTCGATTCGCGCGACGTCACCTGTCCGGGCTCGAACGCTTTCGAGTTCTCCACCGAATCCATCAGGTGGTTGAGTTGTTCCGGGGAAAGCTGCGCGGCCGGCGTGTGTGGATCGATGCCCGCGGATTTCAGCGCGTCGTCGGGAATATTCGCGAGGTAGGAATTGCGCACGATATCATTGACCGACTGATCTCCGGGCGCGCTGGTGAGTTTTTGCGCAAAGGCGCGGCGTCCCGCCTCGTAGCTCGGAAAGACCGCCATGCCGTTGTCGCTGCCGATCGCGCCCTGGGCGATGGACCATTCGTCGTAGGGGACCTGGGCCGGATTATGGTTGCGCCAGGACGAGGATCCACCGGAACGCAGCAAGCCGTCGAACATCGAGTAGCCGACCCCTTCGTTGAAACCAAACGTGTTGTACGAGGAGCGCGGGGTGGTCCAGCCGGTCGATCGCGATTGCCCGAAGAGTCCGCCGAAAAGACCCCCCAGGCAGCCACGGGGCGCCGCCACCGGCCCGGCACCAGCGCCCGACCCGCCGTAAAATTCCCGCTCGATCGCGGCCGCCTCGGCCGGGCCCGCCGCCGCGCGAATCCGCTGCGCGCATCGGCGCGCGATCTGCTCGCCGACCGCGTCATTCATGCTCCGGCAATGGGCGGCCCGCTGGTCGGCGCTTTGGGCGAAGTCTTCGATCGAGTCCATGACAGACTCCAAAGCTGAACGAAATCGCGCGGGATCAGCAAGCGGGAAACGGATGATCCTCGCGCCGCTGGCCAAAGTAA
>JANMQT010000252.1:0-5724 GCA_031370675.1 Verrucomicrobiota bacterium | reverse complement strand
CGGGTAGCGTGGGCGCTGGCAATCCACGGTTTCACCACGAAGAAATCGAAGGGCACAAAGAATATCCGGAATTCTTCGACTTCTGATTTCTTGGTGTCCTTGGTGGTTCCTTGAATCAGCGCGACTCCGGTGGTGAGAGATGGAGCACCTCGAAACAATCTCCGACCGGTGCGGTCGGCCTTTCCGCCCAGAGCGTGAAGCGGACGATCTGCCAGCGATCCGGATTCAGGGCGACCACGCGCGAATCAAGCCCAGGCGTGGCCGGCGCCGTTTCGTGCGCCTCGATTTCGCGCGAGCGCAGGTCCGCGAGATCCGCGTTGCCGGCGACGTTGAACCATTCCCACGCCGTGGCGCTCGGCATCATGCTGGTCTGGTTGATGTCGCGGACGCGGCCGAAATCAAACGCCAGCGGAGTCCAGAATTGCACGTTCGGCCAGCCGAAGGGTTGCGTCACCGTGCGAAACTTGTGGCCGGTGAGAAAGCCCAGCATCGCGCCGGATGACCGCCAGACCTAAAAGGGCGCGTAGAAATTGCCCTGCGCACCGGCGTGGCCGCGCTCGGCGATCAGGAACGACTTTGGATGCAGTACCCGGCCCCCCTCTATTCGTGTTCCTTCGTGTCCCCCCTTACTTCAGCATCTTGAATGCATGCACCCAATCGTTGCGCAGGAAACCGGGCAGGCACCAAAGAATGCACAACGGCTCGAGTGCGCGGGCGGCGATGGCCTTACCCATGTCGGCCGGCTCCCAGCCAAACTGCTCGATGATCTCGCTGACGACTTTCTTCGCCGCTTCGTCATCGCCGCAGAGGAACATCGTGGGCGGACCGCCCTTGAGCTGGGGATTGACCATGAGCCCGCTGCCGACAGAGTTGAATGCCTTCACGAAATGGGTGGCGGGAAACTCCCGCTGCAGCCGCTCCATCAACGACTCGTCGAAGTTCGTGAAGAATCGCAAGACACCGTCCTCCGGCGGCGAGTCCGCGATCGGATTCGTCGCGTCGATCACCGGCTTCCCGGCCAGTTTTTGCGCCCCCGCCGCACGAAGGGCGTTCGAGACGGCGGTGCCCTTCACCGCGAGGACCACAACCTCACCGAATTCCGCCGCATCCGCGAAGCTGCCGACATGGCCGTTCGCATTGGTTGTTTTCCAATCGGCCAGCTTGCCGGCATCGCGAGTGCCCATCATGACTTCATGGCCGTGCTTGAGAAATCCGCTCGCGAGCGTCTGCGCCACCCCGCCTGAACCGAGCACTCCGATTTTCTGGTTGGTTTTCATGATGCCGTGAGGATATGGGATCGCATTCGAATCAACAAGCAGGCAGCAGAATCACTGTGGGGTTATTTTGACCTCGCTCGTCGTCTGGCCTCTGCCTCCTTTATTCCTCCTCCTTGTTCCGTCCCCTATGGCTTCCCCGTCAGCGTGTAGTCGAACTCGTATCCGTGCTTCCCGTCGGCGATGATGATCGCAAGCGTCCCCGCCAGGCCCGTGAGTTCGCCGCCTCCGGAATCGGGCACCACGGTGACGCTCAATTGCGGCGCGCCGCGAGTCATTGTGCCGCTGTGCTGCAGGACAAAGCTGCCTTTTTTCCCATGCAGCGTTCCCGTGATCCGCTCCATCGCGACATAACCGGCCGAGCCTTTAACGTCGGTCCCCGCCATCATCATCTCGCCCTGGCTGGTCCCTTCCAGATCCCCATGGAACTGCTTGTCGATCGACATGCGCCCGAGATTCGCGGCGCCCGCGGACGTGCCGTCGGTTGGCAGCGGAGCCAGCTTCACATCAAAGGTACCGATGGCGCGGGTGGGTTTCACAATTGGAGCAGATGATTGGTTTTGAGCATGCGCCGGGCAGGAGGAGCCCAAGCATAGCCAGAGGGTCGCGAGGATGCCAACCGGCGCGAGAAATCGAATACTCATTGTTGATGGGACGACTGGTTGGACGCTTGACCCGCTGGCCGTAGAATTCACGACGATCTCCTTCCGATTGATTTATCACCAAGCTATCAAACAGCACCAGAATTCTCGTTTCGGCAAAACTCCGTGATTTCCGCGAGCTCCGTGAGAAACCTCTTCATTCGCGGGAATGCGGCGTTGCTCATCTTCTTGCTTTCGACGGTCGACTTGGGACGCCCTGCCCCCATTCCCGCTCGATCTGGTAAATCGCGCGTCATAGGCTGGCGGGCGTGACTCTGCAATCGCACTACGACGTGGTCATCCTCGGCGCGGGACACAACGGGCTTGTGGCTGCGGCGTATCTCACACGCGCGGGCCTGAGTGTCCTGCTCCTGGAAAAGAATGACTACATCGGCGGAGCCACGACCTCGCAGCAGGTATTCCCCGACTTCGACGCGCGACTTTCGCGCTACTCGTACCTCGTGAGCTTGTTCCCGGAAAAGATCATCCGCGATCTCGGCTTGAACCTCGAGTTGCGCTCGCGCGCAACCGGATCGTTTACGCCCTACGTGAAGCATGGCCACCACGGCGCACTGCTGATGAGCAATGCGTCCGAGTGTCAAAGCCGGGAGTCGATGTGTGAACTCACCGGCAACCAACTCGAGTTCGAGCAGCTTAAGCGCTTCTACGGCCTCGCCCGAATCTTTGCGGACCAGGTCTGGGACACCATGCTGGAACCGCTCGTTGCCAAGTCGGATTTCCGGCGGCGCTTCGACGTGGATGACGCGCAGCGCGAGGCCTGGCGCAGCCTGGTGGAGGAGCCTCTTGGCCTCGCGGTGGAACGCTATCTGCAGGACGACCTGGTTCGCGGGCTTGTCTTTACCGATGCCAAGATTGGCGTCTTCTCGCAGCCGCACGATCCGTCGTTGCTGCAGAATCGTTGTTTCCTTTATCACCTCATCGGCAACAAGACCGGTGAATGGAAGGTGCCTGTTGGCGGCATGGGGCGGGTGGCGGCCGAACTGGAGCGCGCGGCCCGGCAAAGCGGCGCCGAGATGGTCACGCGCGTCCATGTGCGCGCGATCGACGTGACGGGCCCAAAACGCAGCGTGGAATTTGACGTCGAGGGCAAGACGCACACGGTCGAGGCGCGCTTCCTCCTCGTGAATTTCGGCGCCAACGTGCTCGCGAAGATTCTCGGTCGATCCTATGAGCCGGATGCCACCAACGAGGGCTCCGTCTTCAAGATCAACATGCTCCTCCGCCGGTTGCCGAAGCTGAAGGCGACGCAGCACACGGCGGCGGACGCGTTTTGCGGGACCTTCCACAGCCACGAGGGCTACGAGCAGATGAAGCGCAGCCAGCGGGAGGCTTTGGAGGGCCGGCTGCCGGATCCCCTGCCGTGCGAGATCTATTGCCACACGCTGACCGACGACAGCATCCTCTCGCCCGAACTGCGCTTGCAGGGCTACCACACGATGACACTTTTCGGCCTCGATACGCCGTGGACGTTATTTGAGTGGGACCACGCAGGGATGCGCGCGCGGGCCGAACACAAATTCGTGGCGAGCGTGAACGACTGGCTGGCGGAGCCGTTGGAGGATTGCCTGGCGAGGGATCGCGATGGGCGTCCGTGCATCGAGGGCAAGAGTCCCGTGGACATCGAGGAAGCGCTCGGGCTTTACCACGGCAACATCTTCCAGACGGCGCTGACCTTTCCGTTTGCCGAGCAAGAGGATCAGGCCGGCGCGTGGGGCGTGGAGACGGAATTTGAGAACGTATTTTTCTGTGGATCCAGCGCACAGCGCGGCGGCGCCGTCAGTGGTATTCCCGGCCACAACGCGGCAAAGAAAGTGCTCGAAATCGTCGCGACGCGAGGATGAATTCTGAAGTAGGAATGCGGAAGTCGGACCGGGCCGGGTGGTTCGCATCTACCCGGACGCGATGGCAAAATTGAAGGAATGTTTCGCCGAAGCGTCGCAAACATCGCCTGAATGATCAGACCTGCGAACTGACCGATGATCTCTGCCGCCCAAGAACGCATTGGATTCAGGTCAATCCGAACCAGCAATCTCGCGCTCCAAATTCAGGTTCGGGGAGTAGGTGGCGCCTCAGGCGTGCTTGGTTTCGTCCCATCGTCTTCCCCTTGAGCTCGGGACAAGGCGGCGGCGATGGGTTTGCGCTGCTTTTCCAACGCTTGCAAATCGCGAAGTTTGCCACGAGTCGGCTCGGGTGGTTTGGGAATGCCGGTTCTCTTTTTCATAAATCTGGCGGCACATGCCGCCCGAAGTTCCTAGAAGTCCTAGAAGTTCCTAGTGCGAAATCGTTGCTGGTCGGCCCAGCGGGCTTGTCTTTCGTCCAGGGTCAACGGAAGTCAGGATTCGCGCCGCCCCAGCGCAGGGCGTGCGCTCCATAGGCCAGCTCAGGCAAGGTTGTATCCTCGGCGCTGGCTTGTCGCTCGAGATTTCTTTGGGCCCTCCACTCTGCCCGGCGGACTTCCCCGGCCTTTACGCCTTTTACGCCTCCGGAGCCGCTTGCGCGATGTGAGCCTTGCGCTTGCCGGTGCCGCTGCGCGCGGCCAGGCGCGGCGTCTCTTCCTGGGTCGACGACAAGATGAGGGCCGGGTTCTGGACCTGATCGCGCAGGCTGGCGACCATCTTGCGAATGTGGCTGTAGCGCGAAGCGGCGCGTCCGGCGAGGAGCGCAAGGCTCTTCGTGCGGTTGCCCCACTCGAGAATTTCGAGCGTCACATTGCGCACGCCCCATTTGTCCATTTGCTTCGTGCTCGGCGTGAAGAGATCGACTTTCACCTTGCCGACCATCGCCGATCCGTAGTCGTCCACGAAGTAGACGCGTCCGGTCTCGACGACGCGGAACTTGGTGCCGAGCGGGAACTTCGACCAATCGGCCGCGGCGCTGGTGATGGCGCCGGAGCGGAGCGGCGTGCCGATGGCCGTGCGCCCGGCCCATTGTCCGTTGTCAGCGGCGCCGGCGGCATAGGCTGAGGCCTTGGCGCGGACGAATTTGTCGGCCTGCGCCGAATGACTGGTGAGCGGGTTGGAGGGGCTGGCGGCCGTGGCCACGACTGGGATCAAACCGAGGAGGACCGCGGCGCCGAGCAGGGCGACGGTCCGGCGTGGGTTTTGTTGACGAATGATCATGGCACGAGTGAGTGAGGGTCTGCAGGGTTCCGTCCCGCGGGGGAACGGCGCTCCGTCGCGAGTGGGACGGAGAGGGCTTTTTCCGGCCGTTCACCTCAGCGCTTTGGCTGAGGCGACCAATTGGCCGCGCCCAAGGAGGGCTTAAAGGCGCCCAGTTTGCCTGGCTAAAGAATGGTTCCCAAAATACTGGCCTGCCCTCTAGCGGACGGGACAGGTAGCGCCTTTCGGCCGGTTGTCAAAGCTTCCGAACGCAAAATCCTGTGTCACAAAGAATCACATTCCGCATAAGCAACACAGAACAAAGGGAATACGTGTAATAGTTGCGCGGCGATGGCCAGAGTATGGAGTCGAGTCCGGGGCACGGGCCCGGGGGAAATGGTGAAACCCGACCTCCGGGTGCGTTTGCAAAAGCAACCGCCGACCCTGCGGCAGGCCACTCCCAGAGCCAACTCCCCGGGGCTTCTTACAAAAGACCTGTCCCTTTGTAGAAATATGCCCGGTTGGCCTGCGGGGCTTCTTACAAAAGACCTGTCCCTTTGTAGAGATATGCCCGGTTGGCCTGCGGGGTCGGACGGGCTGGCTAGGGCGCGGCGGGGACCGGCGCGGTGACAAGGCGGAGGCGCACCTCGATGAGATCATTCACCAAGTGCCCGCCAAGTCGGGAAAAGA
>JANMQT010000344.1:0-10021 GCA_031370675.1 Verrucomicrobiota bacterium | reverse complement strand
CTCTGGCCCAGGCTGGCCCGGGCCGCACGGCGGTCAACGGGGTCCCAAGGATTAACGGTCGGGAGATCGAGCAGTTTGTGCTGATGGACTACATCCGGATGAAGAGTGCGGTGAACGCCGGCCTCGGATCTTCGACCTCGTTTGTGATGCTTCCAGGCCAGTTTGTCGCGGTCAGTGAAGATGGCGGCGGAGTGTACTACCAAGCCGTGAACGCCTTTCGGATGGCGAAGGATCCGAACACGGTCATCGTGGGCGGCGTCTACGTGGCTCGGACGGGCTCGAGTTCGATGACCGCCTATTTTGGTGACGCCCGGAATCAAGGCGTGCCGGTCAGGCTGCTGAATCACGTGCCGATGATCACGGAAGACATGAAGAAATTCCAGGTGGCAAAAAGCAGCGCGGTCAAAACGCCCAAGAAGTAGCGTGGCGGCGGTGGGCGCCAGCAGCAAGACGGCGCTTACACCCGCGATCCCCGGGCCTCGGGTTCCGTGACGCCCGTGATGCGCCAGCCGATCGGCTCGCGGGTCAGGGCGTACTGGTATTCCTTGGACTTTCCGTCCTTGCCCTGGATGCGAACGAAGACCGAGGCCTCATAGCCGTTATCAAGGCAAATGCCGAAGTCGGCCTTGGTCGATCCGGCGATGATCGGATAGGCGGTGCTGACCATGTTTTGAAATTCGGCCAGCGGAAACATCTCGCGGATAGGCTGAGAGGCGAACGCGTACGCCTTGCCGAAATCTCCGGCGCGAAACGCGGCGAGTTGTCCTTCGATGACGGCAATAATCTCGGCTTTCACGGGGGGCTTGCTGGCCTCCATTTCAGGGTTGGCGGCCCGGACAAACGACGCGCATGCGAGACTCACGAGGGCGGCCCACTTTGGAAGCGCGGACATGGCGGCAGGATGGGAGATGCAAGGCCGGCCGGCGAGCTAATTCGTTTTTTTGGCGAATCACTTGCCAAGCGGCCGCTTCCGGTTAGTTTTCCGGCCCTTTTCACCCTGGAGCGACACTTATGTCTTACGCAATTCTCAAGACCGGCGGCAAACAATACAAGGTTTCGGCTGGCGACCAAATCAACGTGGAGAAACTCGACCTGAAAGTCGGCGACAAGGCCACTTTCAGCGAGGTGCTCATGGTTTCCGACGGGGGCAAGGTCAACACCGGCGCACCGTTCCTCACCGGGGCGAAGGTCGAGGGCGAAGTGGTTGGCCAGATTAAGGACGAGAAGGTGCTCGCCTTCAAGTACAAGCGCCGCAAGGGTTACCACCGCTCAGTCGGCCACCGCCGCAAGCTCACCACCGTGAAGATTCAGTCCATCGTCGGCGCGTAAGCCCGAGCGCGTTTACCTTCCAACCCCCTCCCGCATATGGCTCACAAGAAAGGTCAAGGCAGCGTCAAAAACGGACGCGACAGCGTCAGCAAGCGTCTCGGCGTGAAGAAATTTGGCAGCGAGCACGTCCTCGCCGGCAACATCCTCATTCGCCAGCGCGGCCAGAAGTTCAAGGCCGGCAAAGGCGTCGGCATGGGTACGGATTACACCATCTTCGCGCTCATCGAGGGCAAGGTGCGTTTTGACCGCGCCGGTCGCCGCATCAACGTCGATGCGCTGGTGGCTTAAGGCGCCAAGCCAGATTGTTTTCGTGAGGCGCGGACCGCAACGTCCGCGCTTTTCGCTGCCCGCATGTTCCACGTCGTGCTGGTTGAACCCGAGATCCCGCCGAACACGGGCAATATCGGCCGGCTTTGCGTTGCCGCTGGCGCCACCCTTCACCTCGTCCATCCGCTCGGCTTCCAGATCAACGACCGGGAACTCAAGCGCGCCGGGCTTGATTACTGGCCGCACCTCAAGCTTCGCGAATGGCCGGATTGGGATGCCTTCGCGGCCGCGTGCCTCGCGCCGGATCGTTGCTTCTTTTTCACAACCAAATCGTCCCGCAGTTACCTGGCCCAGCGCTTTGAGCCGGGCGACTACCTGGTCTTTGGCCGCGAGACGCGCGGACTGCCGGAACGGCTGCTCACGGCAAACCCGGAACGTGCGTTGAACATTCCGATGGCGCCCGAGGCGCGCAGCCTCAATCTCGCCACCGCAGTCGGCATCGTGCTCTACGAGGCCCGGCGACAGCAACCCTCTTGACTCGCTTCCGCTTGCGCCGGCGGATTTCCTCGCTTTCCTCGCCGCTCTCCCGATGAGCCTCATCGTCCAAAAATTCGGCGGCACGAGCGTCGGCAATCCCGAGCGGATCCGCCATGTGGCCGAGCGCGTGATCGCGACGCAGCGCGCGGGTGACCGCGTGGTGATTGTGGTGTCCGCGATGAGTGGCGTGACTGATTCCCTGATCCAACTGGCGCGCGAAGTCTCCGCGAGCCCGACCGAGCGCGAACTCGACGTGCTGCTGGCCACGGGCGAGCAAACGACGATCGCTCTGCTGGCGATGGCGATCAATTCCGGCGGCGCGCGGGCCGTTTCACTGACGGGTGCGCAGGCCGGCATTGTCACGGACGGCGTGCACACCAAGGCGCGCATCGCGAACATTACCCCGACGGAAATGCAGCGTTTCCTTGATGACGGGCAGATTGTGATCGTCGCGGGGTTTCAGGGCCAGACAATGGAAGGTCAGATCACCACGCTCGGGCGCGGCGGCTCGGATCTCACCGCCATCGCGATTGCGTCGGCCCTCGAGGCCGATCTTTGCCAGATTTACACAGATGTGGACGGCGTCTACACCTGCGACCCGCGACTCGTCCCGTCCGCGCGGAAGCTGGATGAATTGAGCTACGAGGAAATGCTTGAGATGGCGAGCAGCGGATCGAAGGTGATGCAATCGCGCTCCGTTGAGTTTGCCAAGAAATTTGGCGTTCCCTTTGAGGTGCGCAGCAGCTTCCACAATCTTCCCGGCACCCGCGTGATTGAAGAAACCATGAGCATGGAAAATGTGGTCATCCGCGGCTTGAGCGTGGAGAAGAACCAGGCCAAGGTCACGATCGACGCCGTCCCCGACCGGCCCGGCACCGCCGCCGCCGTTTTCGGCGCACTCGACCGGGCAAACATCATTATCGACGTGATCGTGCAAAACGTTTCGCAGAGCGGCGCGACGGACATTTCGTTCACGCTCAACAAGGACGATCTGGATCGAGCCCGGGCCACGCTGGAGCCGGTCGTCAAGCAAATCGGCGCGCGCGGTCTCACCGCGAAAAGCGGCAGCGCCAAGCTGAGTGTGGTGGGCATCGGCATGCGCTCGCACTCCGGGGTCGCCGCCAAACTTTTCGCCTGCCTCGGCGAGGCCGGCATCAACATCGGGATGATTTCGACATCGGAAATCAAGATCGCCGTGATCATCGACGAGGCCGAGATCACCCGCGCCGCCAACGTGGCACACGAGGCCTTCGGGCTGGCCAGCGGGCCGCTGCTCGCGTCGTGAACGCACGCGATTTCGAGTCCATCCGCGCCGCGAAGAAAGCGATCCGGGCGGAGGTGCTCGCCGCGCTGCGTCTTCTCACGCCGGACGAACGTGATCACGGGACAGACCGCGCGTTCGCGCAGCTCGAGCAGACCGGAGCCTGGCAACGGGCGAAGCGCGTCCTGCTTTATGCGCCGATGCCCGTTGAGCCCAATCTGGATCGAACATGGGCACGCCTGGGAGACCGCGAAGTGGGCTACCCGTGCATCGCCGATCGCGACCTGGTGGTGCGAACGGTTACCGCGCTCACGCAGCTTCAGCCCGCGGCGTTCGGCCTGCGGGAACCGGACCCAGGGCAGACGGCCCTCCTGGATCCCGCCACGCTCGATCTGGTCGTAGTGCCCGGGCTCGCCTTTACCCGCGGGGGAGATCGTCTCGGACGTGGCGCGGGCTACTACGATCGCTTTCTGGCGACGCTGCCGCCGAAAGTTGCGACCGCGGCGCTCGTCTTTGACTGCCAGCTGCGCGACATCCTGCCGATCGCGGCGCACGATCAGCGCGTGCAGATGGTGTTCGTCGGTTGATTCAAATCGTGACCATCGTCGCGACGGCCAGCAGCAAGCCCGTCAATCCTGCCACCGCATAGCTCACCGGGTCGGTGAAGACGAATGGAATGGGGTCGCCCGGAATCCGGCCCTGCGCCGAGAACTTCCACAGTCGGTGGAACCAAAACAGCAGCACGGGACCAAGCAGCCAGAGCAGCGCGGGGGATCGATAGAGTCGCGTCACGGTCTCGCCGTTGAGGTACAGCACCAGAATGAGGACGGAGATCCAGCCGCAGGCGCGACCGAGTATGCCAACAAGCGGGAGGTGGCCCGAGGCATAACCGCGACCCGGGATCCGATCCATCGCGGCGTCTGAGGCATGCAGGATTTCGCCGTGGCGTTTCAGCAGGCTGAGGCTGAGGAAGAAGAAAATCGAGAAAGCCAGCAGCCACTGCGACACCAGGATGGTCGCGGCCAGTCCGCCCGCGAGAATCCGAATCGTATACAACGCCGTAAGCAGGATGACGTCGGCGCCGGCGCGGCGCTTGACCGCGACCGAGTAGGCCAGGGTGCCTAGCCCGTAGAGCGCCAGCGCGAGGGCGAACGCCCAGGGCAGGCATGCGGCGAACGCGAACGCGACGAGAGGAAGCCCCAGCGCGATCACGACGGCTGCCAGCGGCGCCAGATCCCCGGAGGCGACGGGGCGTCCGCGCTTGGAGGAATGAGCCCGGTCGACCGGAAGATCGAGTAAATCGTTCAGGCAATACGCGGATGAGGCGAGGCAGCAGAAGGAAACAAAGGCCAGCGCCGAGGCGGTCCACGCGGTGCCGTCGGCCAGCCGGTGCGCAAGGATGAGCGGCAGAAAAACCAGCAGGTTCTTCACCCATTGGTGCGGCCGCAGCTGGCGCAGTATCGTGCGCGCGGTTGCGGGGAGCGGATCGCGCACCTCCACGTGCCGATGCGCGGCACGCAGGCGCTGGATCGTGCGCGGCCGCGCGTGGCAGGCGATCGCGGTGTGCGCTTCCTGCCAGACCGCGAGGTCTGCGCTCGAATTCCCCGCGTAGTCGAAACCGCCGGCGCCATGGAGCGTGCGGAGCAAAGCCGCTTTGCGCGTGGACGTGAGGTTCAGGTCAGCCGTGGTGCAATGCACGGCGTCGAAGCAGCCGAGCTGGCTCGCGGCGAGCGCCGCGGCGGCGCGATGCGCACCCGTCACCAGGTGTACCGGCCGTCCCGTGTCGCGTTCCGCGCGCAGCCACGCGACCAGCCCGGCATCGACGTTGAAGGACGACCACTCGGGCAGCGGCAGGCGGGCGAGCTGCTCCTTGACGAACGGTTTGCCGCGGAGGCTCCAGGCCAGCAGACGAAAGGCCACCAGTGGATCGCGGTGCGCGAGCGCGAAGACTTGTTCCCAGAACGAGTCCCCGCGAAGGATTGTGCCGTCGAGGTCCACGCAGAGCGGACGGACCTTGGCGGGAGGGATGCCGGGATCGCTCACCATGGCTTCGCGCTGGCCCGGCGGTCGGGCCGCCTCAACGCCGGCTCCAGATTCCAACCGCGTAATTCTCGTTGGCACGGTAGAACTCATTCCAATGGTAATCGGGCGCGAGCTGCGCGGAAAGCTTCACCAGCGCCTCCTTGTTCGCGTTGTCACGCGGCAGCCACAGCACGTAACGCACATCGTGGGCTTTGAGGAATTTGAGCGGTTCCACCATGTCGCCCGTGTAGAGCTTCTTGATGTTGAGGTAGCGGTCGTAGGTATCAGTCAGATAGCCGCGCCACAGCTGCTCGTGCGAGGCCCACCCGAGCAGGGTCGGCTGTCCGCTGAACAACGAAAACGCGCCGACCTGGCAAAAGGCCATGTTGTCCGGGCTCTCGGTGAAGATGCCGCGGGGATTAACCCGGAGAAACTCGAGCGCCGTGCGCACGGGGGGATCCTGTCGAATCCAGGCGGAGCCGTTGAGCTGGCCCACGTGCCAGATCCCCATCTTCGAGAGGTTGTAGATCGTGCCGAAGTAATAGTGGGCGAGGCTGGCCGTGAAGGTGAGCAGCACGGCGAGGACCACCACGGTGCCGTTCCGCACGAGCTTTTTCGTTGAGTTCAGGTTGCTGGCGGCGAGCGTGAGCAGCGCGCCGTTGAACACCCAGGGCCACCATTTGAGCGTGGTGTTGAACCGTTCTGCGCTGCCGGCGTAAATGTCGTTGACGAAAAAAATCTCGCTGGCGAGCAAGGCCAGCAGCCAGAAAAATGACTGGAGGCGCGCGGTGCCCCGAGCGGAAAAAAAGTGCAGCAGCGCCACGATTAACAACGGCCAGAAGACAATTAGGAAATAGAGCACCGGCGTGCCGGAACCGGGCAGATTCAGCTGCAGCGGCGATTTATTGCCGATGTTCAGGACGAGGAAGTAACTGAAGAACGGGTACATCAGGAACGCCGCGCCGAGCGCGCCGATGACGAAGGACTGCCAGTTCACCGGCGCCAGCGGGGGGCGGGACCGCGCGATCGCATCCCGACGTTCCAGCCAGAGGAACGCGATGAGCCCGACGGACATCACGCCCTGGAACGGCAGGTTCCAGGTGTCCACTGCGACCGTCAGGGGGAGGGTGGCGCCGAGGAATGCGGCCGCGTGGGCGTCCGCCGGGTTGCGCCGGAGGAGAATCAGTGCGCCCAGCGAAATCGCGAGGATCCAGAATCCGCCCAGGGGCGCGTGGAAGTCGCCCAGCTCGACCACGTAGCTGAACGTTTCCATCGGCATCTCATAGACCTGTTCGCGCGTGGCGCCGGGCGGCGTTCCGAGCGCCTTGACCCAAAGGCCGAAGGGTGAGAGACGCTCATCCGCGTAGAAGGTGGTGCCACCGACGAAACGCATCGAATCGTAGGTATGCTCCGTCCACCAGGTCTGGCCCTCAGTCTTGGCCATGAACGGCGTGATGACCGAGGCGCCCGTGCCGCCGACCAGGAACACGGCGAGCACCATGCTTTGGGCCCAGCGCGCCCGGCAGAGTTGCACGACGACTTCATACGCGGCCGACATCGCCAGGCCGGCGAGCAAGGCGTACGAGACGTTGTAGGCCATACCCGGCTCGATCATGAAGACCCGCCCCAGCAACGCCGCGCCGTAATGCTGAAAACTGTAATAGTGATTGAGGGTCTGCGGCGGATACCACAAGTCCGGCGGTGGCAGGGTGACGCCCTGCATGTAGTTGACGATGAAACTCAGATCGGGCAGGCGTTCCGTGTTGGAGTCGATGTTCGGCAACGCGTAGCGCCACGCGAACGCGTACGTAAAGCCGATCAGCAACCAGAGGTTCGCAGACCATGCCGCCTCGAGTTGCGCGCGCTCCTTGTACATCAGCCACGCGGACCCCAGCGTGCTGAAGGGCAGCACCCAACCGAGTGACCCGAGACCCTCGAGGTGCTCGACGAAAAACAGACCGGCGCAAATGGCCAAAATGCCTGCGGCTTGGGCCAGCCCGAACGGCAATCTGACCCACCGCGAAGCCACCAAGCCGACCCCGGTAACGTTCACGAGGACAAGGCAGACCAAAAACAGATTAAAGAGGTGATTCATGCAGGTGGATGAAAAGTGTCAAAGATCCCGGCCCACGTCTAGCCTACGCGTCTCCCAGCAGATCGCCGGCCGCCGACGGGTCTTTTTCCAGTGTACCGCCAGATTTGTTCCGGGATATTTACGGAAACCTGAGAATAACGCTTGCGTTCGTTTCGCGTTTCGCAATGATGCGAGGTTCGGTAAGCGTCTCTCAATCCTGATTCATATCTCATATATCCCATCGGTGAGACGCTGCGGATACAAGTGTGTTGGAGTGCGGAATGACCGGTAACGCCGGTTGCCTGGGGACACTGGTATCAGCTCTCGATAGCCAACTGAAGAGTCGGTGGCTTTGCCTTGTGGTCGCTATGTCTAAACGATTGTCTAAACGCAGTTCTGCTGGATTCACGATGATTGAGATGGCGGTTTCCGCCGCCATCTTGGCTCTCGTGGTCGGCGGCTTTTTTGTCACCTTCGGGGGTGCCAACCGCTTTGCCATTTCGGCCCGGCTGCACACGTCCGCCAAGATTGTCCTGGGCGCCGCCATCAACGAGGCGCTCGGGACGGCGTGGTCGACCTCCTTGCGCAAGGAGGTTCATCAGGTGACTGCGGGCTGGGTTCCGTACAGCATCCAAAATGAAGGCCGTTTCGCCTTGCCGACGCCGCGGGCGGATGGCGAGGTCAGCCTGTTCACCACGCCCGGCGGCACCGAGGTGATTCCCGCGAAACTCGAACGCTGGGTGACTCAGCATCCGGAGCGGAGCGACATGCTGCTGGTGCGTTTTCGCATCGTCTTTGAGGATCAGGCCAACCAGCCCGGATTTCAGGGCCGCGCCCTGGAACCCATCGAGGCGTATACCGTGATGACCCGCAACGATTGATCACGGTGCGCAATTTGTTTTCCCGATGAAAAGAATCCCCCGTCTCCTGCAACGACTGCTCAAGCGCGCGGCAGGGTATACGATCGCGGAGCTCCTGATTGGCACTGCGATCCTCGCGGTGATCGGCGGCATCATTTTCATTGCGGTCAACGCCGGACTGACGCTCTTCGCGAAGAATCTCGCCATCAATCAGGTTCACGCCACGGCCCGGGCCTCGGTTGACCGGATGGCGTTCGAGGTTGCCCGCTCGATTGATCCGCCGCAGATGGTCAATGTCACCCGTTTTCCCGCGTCCGGCGAGATCACCGCCCTGATTCTGGCGCCGTCGGCCGCCCAGCGGTACGTGGGAAGATTCGATGCCTCGATCGGGCCGGACGGAGTGGCGCTCGATGGCAACGGCGCGCGCCGGGTAGGCGACTACTATTATGTCAGCACGGCGGGGACGTTTCCGGTCGCCGGTGGCCCCCTCTCTTCCTGGAGTGTGGGGGATTGGCGCGTCTACATTGGCGGCGGACCGCCGAGCGATGCCACTCGCTACCAGAAAATCACGCCCGGCTCCCAGAAATACAATGCGTTCATGCTGAATGTGCCGGTGAACCAGGCGCCCTACCAGCTCTCTGCGGCCGTCACGGTGAACCCGGTCGATACGACCATGACACTCCGGATCGCCAAGGGAATCGGGGGCCCCCCGGCGGTGGGAGATTTGTTGACCATCTTCAATCCGCCGCTCGTCAACGTCCCCCTGACCAGCGTGTCATTCGCGACGACGGATCCTATCCTGGGCGACCTTTATGATATTCAGGTCGACGTCAATCCGCCGGTCACGATTCCGGTGACGGTTGGGACCGACCAGTTTGTCACGGTAAAGCGCCAGATACTTTATGCCGCGGTGGAGACAGGCCTGGACCCGGATGTCGGTACGGATCTGATCGTCGTGCCGGGCGATTCGGTCACATCGGGCCTGCAGTATGTCACGGGGTTTCCCGACCGGGTGAAGATGTCCGCGGCAGGGACGCGATATTACAAGGTCCTTAGCCCTAATTTGGCCGTGGCGGAGTCGGCCGCTAATCCACCCTTTCGCGCTGATCCCGATAACGAGGGCCTCCTGGTCGACTTAAAATTTCGTTCGCAGGAAAACGCCAACTATCTGGCGAGCCGGCAGGCCACGACGGAATTTAACAATTACTACGACGTGCGGACCTCGCTGCGCAATCGCGCCAACCTCGGGGTCGCGGGCCAGTATAAGAAGGTTTCGGATCCCACGATTACGCCGCCTCCGACGGCGACCCCGTCCATTACCCCGACAGCGTCGCCAACCGCGACGGAAACACCTTCGCCGACGCCCACCAATACGGCGACCCCGACGGCGACCGGTACGCCGACTCCCTCGGTGACCCCGACGGTGACCCCGACGAACACATCGGCTCCGACGATCACGCCGACGCAGACTCAGACTCCGACACCGACGATTACGCCGACGCCCACCGTCACGCCAACGCCGACAAGCACGCCGACGATCACGCCGACGCCGACCCCGACGGTCACGCCGACGCCGACGAATACACCGACGATCACGCCGACGCCGACCAATACGCTGACGCCGACGCCGACCAGTACGCCGACGGTGACCCCCACGCCGACCAATACGCC
>JANMQT010000336.1:0-16513 GCA_031370675.1 Verrucomicrobiota bacterium | reverse complement strand
CGCAGACCGGGTGCCGCGGCGAGGCAATGCTCAACCGACGCGACGCTTTTGCTCGGCGAGCCGTTCCTTCAGTTCAGCCGGGCAGTGCCCGCCGAGTTTCTCGAAGAATTCACCCGAGAGCTGGTAATCGGTGTGCCAGCCGGCGGCGTCGTACGCGATGGCCTTCTCGAAGTCGGCGGCGGAGAATCCTTCCATGCCTGCGAGATCAAAATCCTTCTTCTCGGGCAAGTGACCGATGGGCATTTCCTTCGCCCCAGCCGTGCCTTCGCAGCGGTCGATCATCCATTTCATCGCGCGCATGTTTTCTCCAAATCCGGGCCAGAGGAATTTTCCCTCGGCGCTCTTGCGGAACCAGTTCACGCCGAAAATCAGGGGCGGCTGCGTGAGCTTCTTCCCCATTTCGAGCCAGTGCGTGAAGTAATCGCCCATGTGGTAGCCGCAGAACGGCAGCATCGCCATCGGATCCAGCCGGAGCTGGCCCAATGTGCCGGCGGCCGCGGCGGTCATCTCACTGCCCATCGTCGCGCCGATAAACGTGCCGTGCTCCCAATCGAAGGATTGGTAGACCAGTGGGACGGTGCTCGCGCGCCGGCCGCCAAAGATGATTGCGCTGATCGGCACCCCGCTCGCGAGATCGAATTCGTCCGCCAGCGCCGGATTGTTCGTGGCGGGCGCAGTAAAGCGGCTGTTGGCATGCGCCGCCTTTTCCTTGCTCTCGGGCGTCCACGGGTTGCCTTTCCAGTCGGTGCATTTCGCCGGCGGCGCGCCGTCCTTGCCCTCCCACCAGACGTCGCCATCCTCGGTCATCGCGACATTCGTGTAGATCGTGTCGCGCTGGATCGATTTCATCGCGTTCGGATTTGTCAGGTAGTTCGTACCGGGCGCAACGCCGAAATACCCGAACTCCGGATTGATGGCGTAAAGGCGGCCGTCGGCTCCGGGTTTCATCCACGCGATGTCATCGCCGATGGTCGTGACCTTCCACCCCGCGAAATGCTTCGGCGGAATCAGCATGGAGAAATTCGTTTTGCCGCACGCGCTGGGGAACGCTGCGGCGATGTAATGCTTTTTCCCGGCCGGCGACTCGGCGGCGAGCAGGAGCATGTGCTCGGCCATCCAGCCCTGGCGCCTGGCGAGATACGAGCCGATGCGCAAGGCCAGGCATTTCTTGCCGAGGAGCGCGTTCCCGCCGTAGCCGGAACCGACGGAGGTGATCTCGTTATCCTGCGGGAAATGGCAGATGAGGCGGCGATCCGGATTCAGATCGAGCGTGGAGTGCAGACCCTTGTTGAAATCGCCGTCGGCGCCGAGCCGCTGGTATGCCGCGGTGCCCATCCGGGACATGATGCGCATATTCAATACCACGTAGATTGAGTCGGTAATTTCGATCCCGACCTGCGTCAGCGGGGAAGCCGCCGGTCCCATCATGTAGGGAATCACGTACAGGCACCGCCCCTTCATCGCGCCCTTGAGCAGGCCCTTGAGCTTCGCGCGCATTTCCTCCGGCGCGGACCAGTGGTTGGTCGGGCCGGCTTCCTCCTTGGTGGGCGTGCAGATAAACGTGAACTGCTCCACGCGCGCCACGTCATTCGGGTGCGACCGATGCAGATAGCAGCCGGGGAGTTTTTGCTGGTTCAGCTCGATAAACACGCCCATGCGCAGCGCTTCCCGGGTCAGGAAATCCTTCTCCGCCACCGAGCCGTCGCAGAAGAATACCTGGTCCGGCTCGCAAAGCGCGATGCACTCGTTGATCCAGGCCGTAAGCCGGGCGTGTCCGTCGGGCTTGGCCGTGCCGAGTCCGGCGGGCACGGTGGCATGCAGGGGAGAGGTCATGACGCGGAAGGCAGAGAAAACTCGAAAATCGAAATTCGAATCTCGAAGGAGGAGTAGAAAGAGAATGAAATGCTCAGAAGCTCAAAGGAGCCCCTTTTCTGGCCTTTTCTGGATTTTCCGACTTGAACTTTCTTCGAGCTTCGAGTTTGAAACTTCGAGTTTTGCCGGCGGTCCACCCGGCTATTTGATCCGGGTCCAATTCTGCGAGCGGCCGAGGAGCGAGATGCCGATGAAGCCGCGGACCTCGATTTTGTCGTTCCCGGTCATCTGCATATAAGAGGAATAGGTCTTGCCGTTTTCCGGGTCGTAGATGGTGCCGTTCTCCCATTTGCCGTTACCGGCGGCCGTGAAGTTCTTGAGGAAGACCAGACCGATGGTTGGCACGCTCCGTTTCGAGGTGTCCGGATTCTTGATGTCGGTCTTGGGCTTTCCGTTCACGTCGTTTGGTTCCTTCAGCGTGAGAATCTTGCCGAAGAGTTTTCCCCCTTGGTCAAAGATTTCGAAGGTAGCCTTTTCATTTTTCCACGTGCCGACCGGCGATTGGGCGCGGGCGACGAGCGGGAGGAAAAGCAGGGCGAGGAGGGCGGGGAGGAATTTCATGTCTGGGGGGGCTGCGGGAGTAGGGGGATGGGTCCCCAGACTGAGGGCACCGCGGTAAAATTCAACCCGGAAATTCTGCCCGCCTCCCGGGGGTCCTCTCAGCGCGGCGCGGGGGTCCGCCACGCCGGGCGTTGCCCGCCTCGCGCCAGGACGGAACTGATCATCATCATCTCACCGACATTCTCCGGGGTGATCAGGCCGACCAGCCGGCCCTGCCGGTCGACCACCGGCAGCACGGGGCTGTTCGATTGCTCCATCAATTGAAAGGCCTCCTCGAAGGGTGCGTAAAACGGAATGGTCGGCACGTCGCGTCGCATGTGATCGACGATCGGCGCGTCCTGTCCGCTGGTCGAAAGCGCGGTGACCAGGTCCTCGCGGGTGAGAATGCCGCGCACGCGACCGTCCTCCTCGACCACGGGGAATTCGTGCTGGGAGGTGTGGACGAGGAGCGCGATCGCATCGCTGAGTTTCGCGTCGAGCGGAAGGGCCTTGAATTCGGTGATCATGGCCTCCTCAAGCCGCACGCTGCGCGTGAGGTCGCGCATCTGGACGGCGGCGGATTCCTGGGACGCGGCCATGTAGATGAAGAAGGCGATGAAGATGAGCATTGGGTTGCGGTCCATCACCCCGGGAATGCCGAATAAGCCCACGACGCCGAAGAGAAAGGCAAAGAACTGGCCGACCCGCGCGGCGACCGCGGTGGCCCGGGCGTAGGGCAGGCGTGTCGCGAGCAGCGCGCGCAGGACGCGGCCCCCGTCCATCGGAAAGGCCGGCACGAGATTGAAGACCACCAACATGACGTTCACGCTGAAAAGCGTCTCCAGCAGGTTGATGTCGCCCGTGAGCCAGCGCGATTCCGGCACGGCGACGCCCTTGCCGAGCGCGATGAGCAATCCGCCCGCGATCAGCACGTTCACGAACGGTCCCGCCAGCGCGATGATGAGTTCCTGGGTTGGATTTTCCGGCACGCGCTCGAGTCGCGCGAGCCCGCCGATGGGCAGCAGCGTGATGTCGGGCGTGCGAATGCCATAGGCGAGCGCGGCGTAGGCGTGCCCGAATTCGTGCAGCAACACGCAGAGAAAGACGAGCGAGATCAGCGCCACGGCGGACAGTGCCGCGGGCAATCCGCCCTTGGGAAAGGCCGCTAGCGCGTAAAAGGCCAGCAGGAGGAGGAACGTGAAGTGAATCCGCACCTCGATGCCCGTGATGCGGGCGAGCCGGAAGGACCAGTTCATGAGTGGGAATGATGTTTCCCACGCGGGATTTTTCCCGTCGTGGAACTGCCGCCTGCCAGGCTTCGATCGCGCGATCCGCGGCCGCAGTCTACCGCGAAATCAACCACCAAAAAGTCCGCCGAGGATGCCGCCCCCGCCGCTGGGCGCGGAGCCGCCGCCCTGCATGAGGCGGTCGAGCTGTGCGGCGAACATCGGTGGGATTTTCGACTTGATGAAATCGACCGTGACCTGCGCGGCCTGGCGCGCTTGGTCTTCGGAGATACCGGTCTTCTCGATGATGGTTTTAATGATCTCGTCCATGATGAGGTGCGACTGTTGGGATGAAATGATCGGTCGCGACAATCTAGCGCATTGCGTCGCGACGAAAAGTCAGAGTCGGATCACGCGTGCCGAAAGAATGTCCGGCTCGCTCTGGATGCGCGCGAAGGCGGAATCATCCGGCGCCGAATCGAGATTTAGCACGGTCAGCGCGCTGCCGCCCTCCGTGTCGCGGCTCAGGGACATCGTCGCGATGTTGATCTTCAGGTCACCCAGCAGCGAACCGATGCGACCGACCATGCCGGGAACGTCGCGATTCTCGACGATGAGGATGACACCATCGGGCCGGGCCTCGACGTCGCGGTCGTCGATGCGGACGATGCGCGGCTGCCGGCCAAAAAACGCGCCCGCCACCTGAGCGGTTTTTCCACCGCATTCGACGGTGAGGTCCAGTTCATCGGTGAAGACGCCCGGTGCCGTCTGGCGCGTCGTGACAATTTCCACGCCGAGCGCGCGCGCAACGGAGAGCGCGTTGACCTGGTTCACGTCGCTGCCTTCGGCGGCCTCGAGGAAGCCCTTGGCGATGGCGCGGGTGATGGGCCCGGTATCCGATTCGTTGACCTTGCCGGCGTAGTTGATCGTCAGGCGATCCGCGCGCTTGCTTGGGGCAATCTGGGAGAGGAAGCGGCCGAGTTTGGCGCCGAAATCGAGGTAGGGACCGACCACGGCGAGCGTGGCCGCGTCAAGATTCGGGAGATTGACGGCGTTACGGACGACCCCCTCGAGCAGGCAGGCCCGGAGCGCGTGGGCGATTTCAATGCCGACGCTTTCCTGGGCTTCGGCGGTAGACGCGCCGAGGTGTGGCGTCATGATCAAGTTGACGCGGCTGCGCAACTTGAAGTCCGCCGGGGGCGGCTCGGTCTCGTAGACATCGAGCGCGGCGGCGGCCACCTGGCCGGATTCGAGCGCGGCGTCCAACGCGGCTTCATCGACCAGGCCCCCGCGGGCGGCATTGATGATGCGCACGCCGCGCCGGCATTTCGCGAGGCGTTCGGTCCCCAGCATGTGCCGCGTCTCGGTCGTCAGCGGCATGTGCATCGTGATGAAGTCCGCGCGGGGCAGAAGATCGTCGAGGCTTTCCACCAGCTCGACCTGCAGCGAGCGGGCGCGTGTCGCGGAAAGGTACGGATCGTAGGCGAGGACGTTCATGCCGAATGCGATGGCGCGGCGCGCGACCTCGGTGCCGATGCGGCCCATGCCAAGGACGGCCAGGGTCTTGCCGTAGAGCTCCACGCCCTCGAAGGACTTGCGGTCCCATTTTCCGGCAGCCATCGAGTTGTGCGCCTGCGGGATGTTGCGCGCGGTCGCGACGAGCAGCGAGAACGCGTGCTCGGCGGTGGAAATCGTGTTGCCGTCGGGCGTGTTCATCACGATCACGCCGCGTCGCGTCGCGGCCTCGACATCCACGTTGTCCACGCCCACACCCGCGCGACCCACCGCGCGGAGCTTCGTCGCCGCCTCGAGCACCCGGGCGGTGATCTTCGTCTGGCTGCGCACGACGATGGCGGAATACTCGGGCACCACCGAAATCAGCGCGTCTTCCTTGAGCCCGGTCTGCACGACGGCCTCGATGCCACCGCCGCGCGTCAGCTCCTCGACCGTGCGGGGAGAAACAGCGTCGGCGATCAGGACCTTGATGAGAGCGGCGTTCGGCATCGGGCCGCAAAAATGCGGCCATGGCCAGACATGTCAAAGCGAATGCGGGAATCTCAGGTGAAACCGCAGATTTACGCAGATCGATGGGACGGACGCGAAGGCAGGGACCCGATAACCGGTCCTTGCGGTTTCAAAATCTGCGCTAATCTGCGTAAATCTTAGGTTCAGTCTTTTCTGCCATGCCCACCGCCCGAAAACATCCCAGGAAGAAGCCGCCCGCCGCCCCGCGGCCGCATTCAGCCGTGGTGCTCGACGGACCCGAGCGCGCGCCCGGCCGCGCCATGCTCTACGCGGTGGGCTATAAGGAAGCCGACTTTAAGAAATCGCAGATTGGCATTGCGTCGACCTGGAGCGAGGTGACTCCGTGCAACATCCACATCGACGGTCTCGCCTACGAAGCCGCGCGCGGGGCGGAAGCCGCCGGCGGGAAGTCCGTGATCTTCAACACGATTACGGTGTCCGACGGCATCAGCATGGGCACGGAAGGCATGAAGTATTCGCTCGTCAGCCGCGAAGTCATTGCCGACAGCATCGAGACCTGCGCCGGGGCCGAGGGCTTTGACGGCCTCGTCACGATTGGCGGCTGCGACAAGAACATGCCCGGCTGCCTGATCGCGATGGCGCGGTTGAATCGACCGTCTGTCTTCGTCTACGGCGGCACCATTCTGCCGGGCTGCCTGCAACTGACGCCCACGCAAAAACGCGACGTGGACATCGTCAGCGTCTTTGAGGCGGTGGGAGCGCACGCGGGCGGTCAGATCAACGATCGCCAGCTTCAGCGCATCGAGGCCTGCGCGATTCCCGGCCCGGGTTCGTGCGGCGGGATGTACACGGCGAATACGATGGCGAGCGCGATCGAAGCGCTGGGCATGAGCCTGCCCGGCAGCTCGGCGCAGACCGCGATCGGCCAGGCCAAGAAGGATGATTGCCGCCGGGCCGGCGCCGCGGTGGTCGAACTGCTTAAGCGCGGCATCCGCCCGAGCGACATCCTCACCCGCGCGGCGTTCGAGAATGCCATCACGGTGGTGAACGCCCTCGGCGGCTCGACCAATGCCGTGCTTCACCTGCTCGCCATGGCGCACGCGGCGAAC
Organism: Verrucomicrobiota bacterium; assembly: GCA_031370675.1. GTDB lineage: Bacteria > Verrucomicrobiota > Verrucomicrobiia > Chthoniobacterales > SZAS-18 > SZAS-18. The sequence continues at coordinate 9,780 of JANMQT010000336.1, read as the reverse complement.
GTGAAGCTCGCACTGGATGATTTCACGCGGATCGGGGCGCGCACGCCGGTCCTCGCAGATCTCAAGCCGAGCGGGCGGCATTTCATGAGCGAGCTCGTCGCCATTGGCGGCATCCAGCCGTTGATGAAGACACTGCTCAAGGCCGGCTTGCTGCACGGCGATTGCCTGACGGTCACGGGCAAGTCGCTCAAACAAAATCTCACCCGGGTGAAGCCGTATCCGAAGGGCCAGACCGTCGTGCGATCGTTGCAGGATCCGATCAAGCGGAGCGGTCACCTCGTTATTTTACGCGGCAACCTCGCGTCCGGGGGCGCCGTCGCCAAGATCAGTGGGAAGGAAGGCCTGCGTTTCAGGGGCCGGGCGCGCGTGTTTGAGAGCGAGGAAGAGGCGCTGCGGCGCATTCTCGATGGGACGGTGGTGAAAGGCGACGTCATCGTCATCCGTTACGAGGGCCCGCGGGGCGGCCCCGGCATGCGCGAGATGTTGTCGCCGACCTCCGCCGTGATGGGCAAGGGCCTGGGCAAGGACGTGGCGCTGATCACCGACGGGAGATTCAGCGGTGGCAGCCACGGCTTCGTGGTGGGGCACATCACTCCGGAGGCCTACGAAGGCGGATTGCTGGGATTGCTGCGGGACGGCGACACCATCACCATCGACGCGACCAAACGCGTCTTGGACGCTGAGCTCACCAGCGCGGAGATTGCGGCGCGCCGGGCGAAATGGCGGCGACCCGCGCCGCGCTATCGGCGGGGCGTGCTGGCCAAATACGCGAAACTCGTCAGTTCCGCCTCGGAGGGTGCGGTGACGGATCAGGGATTGTAACGAAAACTTGGCCCCGCGGCGGGCGGGAACGCATCGACAGCGCTTGACCTAGAATCCACCCTCTCCCGTCTCAGACGCCGCCATCCCATGTCGAACCCGAAAGAAAAGACCCTGCTCCTCACGCGCGACGACGTTGCACGGCTGCTGACGCTGCCGGAGTTGATCGAGGAATTGCGCAAAGCCTATCGTTTGCGGGCGGAAGGGGACGTCGCCACGAGGCCGCAGCGCGCGATGGCGCGACATGGCGAGGATTCCACCACGGTAATTTTTCCAGGCATGCTGCCCGGCTGCGATCGCTACACCGTGAAGGTGAACGCCAAGACCGCCGATAACGTCGCGCGGGGACTGCCGTTTTTACGCGGCGTCCTGTTGCTGATCAATCGTCTCAACGGCTCCAATGAGGCGGTGCTCGAATCCGGCCTGATCACGGCGATGCGCACGGGCGCCGCCGCGGCCGTCGCGGCGGATCTGCTCGCGCGGAAGGAGGCGCGCACGGTCATGATCGTGGGGGCGGGGTTGCAGGCGGAATGGATTTTGCAGGCGCTGGCGCATGTGCGCCGCGTGCGGGAAGTGCATGTGCACGACATCGTGCCCGGCCGGGCCGACGACTGGCGGCACCGGATGTCGTCGAAGGTGCCGGCGTTGTACCACGTGGCCGATTCCGCGGCCTTTGCCCGCGAGGCGGATATCGTCGTGACGGTGACGCAAAGCCATGAACCGGTCCTCTCGGGCGACGATTTCCGGCCGGGCCAGTGCATTCTTGCCGTTGGGGCCGATGAGCCGGGCAAACACGAGCTGGCCACCGATCTGTTGCGCAAGTGCCGGCTTGTCCCGGACGACCGCGAGCTCTGTTTCACTGACGGACCGTTCAACGTCGCTCGTGGCAAGGGCGACATTTCCGACGCGGACATCCACGCGGAGATCGGCGAGATCCTGGTGGGCAAGAAACCGGGCCGGACGAACGAGGAGGAAACCTTCATCTTTGGTAATGTGGGTCTGCCATTTCAGGACTTGGTGGCGGCCCAGATTGTCCGTCAGCGTGCCCTCGCCGAGGGTGTGGGAATGCTCTTTAGCTGGTGACACGCCGGGGGCGCGCCTCGCTCATCTCGATATAGGCACCGCGTTTTTCGATGTGCGACGGAGCGCGCCGTTGCCTAGTCTGCGGGCGTGGAAGAAGTGGAGAGACTGACCCGACGGCCCATTGCGGCGCGTGACACGCGCTGGGCCGCGGCGATCGCGCGCGCGCTGGCGAACGCCGGGCTGCGGCCGAACGCGATTTCAGTCTTGAGCGTCGTCTTCGCGGCTGTCGCGGCTGCATGCCTCGTGGGCGCGGGGAGATTTGCGGGGGGCGTGCAGGTTATTTGCTGGCTCGGGGCGGCCGGTGGGATTCAGCTTCGCCTGCTGGCGAATTTGTTCGATGGCATGGTCGCCGTCGAAGGCGGTTTCCGCACGAAATCAGGGGAGATTTTCAACGAATTGCCGGATCGCATCTCGGACGCTTTGATCCTGGCCGCCGCGGGTTATGCGATCCCCGGAATTGTATGGCTGCCCGCGCTCGGCTGGACCGCGGCGTTGTTCGCGCTCATCACCGCCTACGTGCGCACGCTCGGCGCGGCCTGCGGTACGGCGCAATATTTCATCGGCCCGATGGCGAAGCAGCAGCGCATGTTTTCGCTGACGGCCGCCTGCCTCGGCAATGCGCTGCTTCTGCCGCTCGGCGTCTGGCGCATCGACCTCATTCCGTGGGCGCTGGCCATCGTGGCGGCAGGCTGTGTCGTGACCATCGCGCGCCGGACCGCGCGCATTCTGCGCGATCTGGAGTCCAAATGAGCCGGGGGCTGCCGCCATGTTGAGATGGACCCTTGTCGGATTGTCGCGCCTTGTGAGCGGCGCCCGGGCTCGCTGGGTGGGGTGCGAACCGCATCCGCGCCAGCGCATCTATTTCGCCAATCACACCAGCCACCTCGACACGCTCGTGCTGTGGTCCGCGCTGCCGTCTTCCCTGCGGCCGCTGACGCGACCGGTGGCCGCGCGCGACTACTGGGGCGCCACCGCGCCGCGCCGCTTTCTGGCGGAGCGGATCTTTAACGCGGTGTTGATTGATCGCGCGCCCACGGATCCGTTGGTTAACCCGGTGGCGGAAATGCTGCAGGCGATGGGCCATCGGCACTCGCTGATCATTTTTCCGGAGGGGACGCGCAATTCGACCCCCGAGCCGGGCACATTCAAAGGCGGTCTCTATTACCTGGCGCGCGAGCGTTCGGACGTCGAGCTGGTGCCGGTGTTCATGGAAAACCTCAACCGCATCCTGCCCAAGGGATCCTTCCTGCCGGTGCCGTTGCTTGGCGGGGTGACGATCGGCGCACCGATTCGACTCGACGCGAGCGAGGAGAAAGCAGATTTCCTCGCGCGCGCGCGCGCAGCCGTGCTTGCCTTGCATTCTACCTAATCAACTTTCATGAAGACGCTCGTCATTCCGCTGGTCCTGCTTGGCACAATCGTGCCCGCGGTGGCGCCCGCTGACGGGCCCGCGCGCTGGCTGCTCGAGGGCGTGCTGGGACTTCTGGTTGTCGCTTCGGTCACGGGTTGGGTGATGTCGCGTCGCGTCACGACGGAGGCTGGGCGCAAGACGGTCCAAAACATGAACGTGCGCATTCGCGCGTGGTGGTTCATGGCGGCACTCTTTGGGCTGGCCCTCTTCATTGGCCGGATTGGCACGACCGTGCTCAGCGGGTTGATTTCCTTTCTCGCGCTGCGCGAGTTCATCACGCTGACCCCGACGCGGCCCGGCGATCATCAGTCGCTCTTCTGGGTGTTTTTCGTGATCACGCCGCTCCAGTACTATCTCGTGGCGGTGGAATGGTACGGCCTCGCGATCATCATGATCCCGGTTTACGCGTTCATGTTCATCCCGATCCGGAGCGCGCTGCAGGGCGACGTGAAGCAGTTCCTGGAGCGCACGGCAAAGGTCCAGTGGGGGCTGATGGTGTGCGTTTATTGCGTGAGCCATGCGCCTATGCTGCTCTCGCTCGACATTCCCGGCTATGGCGGGCAGAACGCCAAATTGCTTTTCTGGTTCGTGCTCGTCACCCAGCTGAGCGACGTGCTGCAATGGATCTGGGGAAAGTCGCTCGGGAAGCACAAAATCGCGCCCCAGGTCAGCCCGAACAAAACCTGGGAGGGCTTTATCGGCGGAATCGCGAGCGCCACCGTGATTGGGGCGGCGCTGTGGTGGGCCACCCCGTTTACGCCGGCGCAGGCCGGCGCCATGGCGCTGGTGGTGACGCTCATCGGATTTGGTGGCGGGCTGGTCATGTCGGCCATCAAGCGCGACCGCGGCGTGAAGGATTACGGCACCGTGATCGAGGGCCACGGTGGAGTGATGGACCGCATCGATTCGCTTTGTTTTGCCGCGCCGGTGTTTTTTCACCTCACGCGCTATTGGTTTACGACGTGACATACATGGCCTCCGTCCAGTCGCGATGGGACGTCCGAAATTGGCCGGCGGTGCCAACCGCCGGTTTGGATCACGCATGGATCCCGCCCCGGCGGGGCGTCCCAGCCGTCCAGCCGTGCTCGGACGTCCGTCCCGGACTCGGTTGATTCCACGATCCGGTTTCGATGACTTCATCACCGGCTAATTTCAATCGTCCCTCCGGGACTTGATCGAGCGGACGATCGGAAGCTTCCGAACCGCTGAAAAAACTAGAACGGAAACATTTCCGTCTGTGCGTTGCCAGGGCGCTGGGCGGGTTTTTCGTCCGCGCGCTGGGCTTCGGCTTTGTAGTCGGCGGTCAGCCCGCGGAATTCGCACAGCTCGAGATCCGCAATCAGCGCCGGATAATCCGGCACCACCCGCAATGCATCGATGGGCTTGGGCAGCGGGAGATCGTCGTCGAGCCGCACCATCTGCCGGTTCTGCCGGATCTGATCCGCGGCGGCGATGATCTTCGCGCGCAGCTTTTCGTTCTTCACGGCTTCGGGGTGCGCCAGCAGCGCCTCGATCGTACCGTGCTCGAGCACGAGCGCCGCGGCGGTCTTCGGCCCGACCCCCGGTACGCCGGGAATGTTGTCCACGCTGTCGCCGGTGAGCGCGAGCACCTCGTGAATGCGGGCGGGCGCCACGCCCCACTTTTTTTCGACGGCCACCGAGTCGAGCAGCGCGAAAGGCACGTCGGGCGATGCCAGATCCGCCTTGGCCGTGGAATAAATCCGCACGTGCGGGTTGGCCAGAGCGAGGAGGTCCTTGTCGTTGGTGGCGAGGATGGATTCGATTCCCCGCTCGGTCGCCGAGCGCGCATACGAACCGATGAGATCGTCCGCCTCCGTGTCCGGCAGACTCAGGCCGTGCAGGCCCATCTTCGGCACAAGCGTATACAGGAAATCCATCTGGGGCCGCATCGTCTCGGGCATCTCCGCGCGGTTCAGTTTGTACTGCGGCTGAAGCTCCGAGCGACGCTTGGGCACTCCGTCGTCCCACACGACGGCGGCAAAATCCGGCGCAAGGTGCTTGAGCATCAGGCGCACCGACTTCGCGAATCCAAAAATCGCGTTGGTCGGTTCACCACGCGAATTGCTCAGGTCCCGAATCGCGTGGAACGACCGGTACGCGTAGTAATGTCCGTCGATGAGGAGGAGGCGCATGGCATGCGAAATCGACGGTGGCCTCTGGCGCGGCGCTCAGCTTTTCGCGCCCAGGTCACGGATGGCTTTCCGCACATCCTCCGCCTGCTTTTTGGTCGAGGCGCTGAGGTCCGCCCAGACCACCTTGCCGTCGCGAATGAGGAACGCCTGACGTTTGGTAAACCCGAGCATGGTCGGGACCTCGAACGCCTTGGCCACGTGCCCGTCCTGGTCCGAGATGAGGGTGAAGGGCAGGCGATACTTTTCCTTGAATATTTTCTGCGCGGCCGGGGAATCGTGGCTCACCCCGATCACGTGCACGCCGTCAGTCAGCAAGTCCGCATAGCCGTCGCGCAGCGAGCAGGCCTGCGCCGTACACCCGGGCGTGTCGGCTTTCGGGTAGAAATACACCAGCACCAGCCCTTTACGGTAGAAATCACCGAGGTTGAGTTTCTGGCCGTCCTGGTCGACGGCCTCAAGGACCGGCGCCGTCGCCCCAATGGGCAGGGCTTGGGCCGTTCTCAGGCCGAAAAAGGTGAGGAACGACATGGCGAGGAGGAACGGCTTCATTTCAAATTAACGGGGGCCGGCAATCAATCACTGATTGGGCCCCACGCAATCTATCCGCAATAACGCCCAGCCAGACCGCGGAGAAATGTGTCGCAGGCGGCCAGTTCGCCCCGGGTGATGAATTCATCGCGCCGGTGTGCGCGCAGCATGTCCCCGGGCCCGCAAACGACGACCTCCGCGCCCAGCGCAGCCATCTGCGGCGCCTCCGTGCCAAAGGAGACCGTCGACGGCGCCAGACCGGTCACCGCCGCCACCGTCGCGACCAATTCCCCATCCAACCGTGTCTCGAACCCGGGATCCAGCCGGGGGACCTCGAACGAAAAATCCAGGCCGGGACGACTCGCGCGCACTTCCTCGAATGCCGCGTTGATGCGATCCCGGATCCGTTCGGGCGCTTCGCCGCCGAGCGGCCGGAACTCGACCTGGAATTCGCACTCGCCGGGAATGATGTTCTTCGCGCGCCCGCCGGAAATTGTGCCCACATTCAGCGTCGGGTAGGGCGGGGAGTATTCAGCGTGGTTCTCGCCGGCGAGTTCAGTTGCGAGCGTCTCGAGCCGCGCGAGGAGATGCGCCGCGTCGACGATGGCGGAGCGTCCCTGCTCGGGAAATGCGCTGTGCGCCTCGCGACCGCGCACGACGACGTGTCCAAGACCGTAGCCCTTGCCGGCCCGGACGGGGCGGAGGGAAGTCGGCTCGCCGACGATGGCGCGGCGCGGCGCGATGGTCCGCTCCATGGCGAGGCGTTTCGCGCCGAGGCAGCCGACCTCCTCGTCCGCGGTCAGCACGAGCATGAGTGGCTTCGACAACGATCGCGGAGCGAGTGACGCGAACAGCGCAAGGCACGAGGCCAGAAAACCCTTCATGTCCGTGGTGCCGAGCCCATGCAGGCGATCCTCACATTCGACGAGTTGAAAGGCCTCGGCCCAAGCCGGGTCCGGCGGCACGGTGTCGGTGTGACCGACCAGCGCCAGTTCCGCCTCCGCCTGCGCATGGCTGGTGGCAACGAGGTTGCATTTTTCAATTCCGGCCGCGTCGCGCCAGGCGGAGCGACGCAGGTGCCAGCCGTGCGGCGCGAGCAGGCGCTCCGCGAAGTCGATCATCGGCGCATTGCTCTGCGCGGACACCGATGGCATCGAAATCAGATCGGCGAGAATCGATGTAGTCATGTCCAAAGCCGGCGTTGCAACTTTTGGAATCGCGACACGATTTCCGCCGCGAGCGGATGATGGCGTTCCTGCACGATGGGCCGTCCCGCGATCCAGGTATCGCGGATGGCCGTGCGCTCGAGGGAAAATACGATGGAGGAAAGCAGCGCGTCGTCCTCGGCGTCCGCGATCGAGACGTCGTCCAAATCGATGGTGAAAAGATCCGCCAAGGCGCCCGCGCGGATGCTGCCGGCATCGAGGCCGAGCGACCGCGACCCCGATTCCGTGGCGCAGCGCCACAAGCGCACGGCGAGCGCCGATTCACGCGTGTCGCCTGGATCGGCCAGGGCCACGCGTTCGAGGCGCTCAAGCCTCAGGTGATACTCGAGGGCGCGCGCGTCCTCCAGCGGATCGATCTGAATCTGGCTGTCGCTGCCCAACGCAATCGGCACGCCACGCGAAAAAAGACGGTCGGCGCGAATGATGCCGTCCCCGAGATTGCGCTCGGTCGTCGGGCAGGCGCAGACATTCGCACCGGCCGCCGCGAGTTCGTCGATCTCCGCGTCGGTGATGTGCACGGCGTGGACTGCGGTGAACCTCGGATCGAGCATTTGTTCGCGCGCGAGCAAATTGACCGGTGTCTCGCCATGCTCCGCCAGCGTCTCGGCGTTTTCGCGGGGCTGCTCCGAGATGTGCATGTGGAACGGCAGACGATGCTGCCGGGAGTAGGCGTGCAACCGACGCGCGTAATCGAGCGGCACGGCCCGGAAGCTGTGCGGCGCCACTCCCACCATGGCGTGGGCGCGCAACGATTCGACATTCGCGCAAAACACGTCGGCGCTCGGCGTGCAGAAGCGCCGCTGCCCGGGATGCAGCGGGCGACCAAAGCCGCCGCGCGTATAGCCGCATTGCAACAGGACCATGCGGATGCCTACCTCGTGCGCCGCCGCGAGGATCGCTTTGGCTGTTTCATTCGGATCCGCGTACGGCGTGCCGTCCGCTTGATGATGCAGGTAGTGGAATTCGCCCACTGTGGTAATGCCGGCCAGCGTCATCTCCAGAAAGGCCATGCACGCGACGTCATGGATGTCTTCCGGCGTGAGCGATTGGGCCACGTGATACATCTTCTCGCGCCAGGTCCAGAAGGTGTCGTAGTCGGCCCCCGTGCGATGCTCGGTGCGACCGCGAATCGCCCGCTGGAAGCTGTGCGAATGGACATTCACGAAGCCCGGCACAAGCGCCCGGCGTGGCAGTGGCAGGGCGCCGCCGGTCTCGCGCGTCACGCGGGTGATGAGACCGGTGCCGGGGTCGACCCCCACGACCACGCCGCGTTCGAATCTTTCGCCCTCGAGCGTGAGCTCCGGTGCGAGGAGGATTTCGGAGTTCACGCGGCGGATCTTTGGTGGACTATTTTTCCGCCCGCAATCACGGCGAGGGCGGGTTCCACACCCACGTAGTAGGCCAATTCGCGATGATCGTGGCAATCATGGATCACGACGTCGGCCCGCTTGCCGGTCTCGAGGGAACCCAGCTCCGCGCCCCAGCCGAGGCTGTGTGCGGCGTTGATGGTCGCCGCCGTGATCGCTTCCGCCGGCGTCAGGTGCATGTGCGTCGCCGCCAGCGAAAGCACGAACGGCATCGACGGTACCGGCGAGGAACCCGGGTTGAAATCGGTGGCCAGCACGACCGCGAGACCGGCGTCGATCATCGCGCGGGCTCCGGCATACTTTGATTTTCCCAATGCGTAGACCGACCCGGGCAGGAGCACCGGCTGCACATGCGCGGCGCGCAGCGCGGCGATGCCGGTGGCGTCGGTTTGCTCGAGGTGGTCGGCCGTGAGGCAGCCGAGTTCCGCCGCGAGCTCGGCTCCGCCATTGCGCGTGAGTTGATCGACATGCGCGCGGAGTTTGAATCCGTGCGCCTTCGCGGCCGCCAGGTAGCGGCGTGACTGCGCGAGGTTGAACGCGCCCTTCTCGCAAAACACGTCGGCGTACTCCGCCAGTTTTTCGCGCGCGACGACGGGCAGCATCTCAGCGATGACCCGATCCAGGAAAGCGTCCGTGCGCCCCTCGAAATTCCGGGGAACCGCGTGCGCACCGAGAAAAGTGGCCGCCACGCGCAACCCGGAACGCTCACCCAACCCGCGGATCACTCTCAGCATCTTCAACTCGGCCTCCCATGAGAGTCCGTAGCCCGACTTGATCTCGAGCGCGGTGGTTCCCCCGCGAATCATCCAGCGCAACCGGCGCTCCGCGGATTCAAGCAGGCTTGCCTCGGTGGCGGCGCGCGTGGCACGAACCGTGGAGAGGATGCCGCCGCCGGCCGCCGCGATCGATTCATAGGTGGCGCCCGCGCAGCGCTGTTCGAATTCCGCAACGCGGTCGCCGCCAAAGACCACGTGTGTATGCGCATCCACGAAGCCCGGCATGACGACGCGACCGCGCGCATCGATTACCTTTGCTCCACGCGGCACGACAAATCCCCTGGCGGGACCGGCGTAGGCAATGCGCCCGCCCTTGATGAGGACGGCGCCGTTTCGCACCACGGCGAGTTCCCCCAATTCCCGCCCGACGCGCGGCCGCGGGCGGCCCCGCCACGACCGCAAAAAGCCCCACAGGAC
>JANMQT010000327.1:0-2626 GCA_031370675.1 Verrucomicrobiota bacterium | reverse complement strand
TGCACGGCGGAACATCTCGCGATCTTCGACGACCTCGACTTGCTGCGGCAGAAGCTCGCCAGCTTCGCGCCCGACGTGCTCTTCAACCTCGCCGATCAATTCAAGAACAACCGCGGGTTCGACCAGAACATCGTTTCCTTTCTCGAGATGCAGGGCGTACCCTTCACCGGCTGCGGGTCGACCGGCCTCACGCTTTGCAAGCACAAGGGCATTTCGAAAAAGATTCTCGGCTACCACCGCATCCACACGCCGGATTTCGTGACCATCCCGCGCGGCGGGCGCATCGCCCGGCCAAAGCGGCTCAAGTTCCCCATCCTCGTGAAACCGCTGAAGGAGGAGGCGTCACTCGGCATTTCACAGGCGTCGTTCGTCGAGACCGACGACCAGTTCCGCGAGCGCGTGGCGTTCATTCACGAGAAGTACGACGGCGACGTCATCGCCGAGGAATACATCGAGGGCCGCGAGCTCTACGTGAGCGTGATGGGCAACCTGCGCCTGAGCGTCTTCCCGATCCGCGAGCTGATCTTCCGCGAGGTGCCGCCCGACGAGCCGAAGATCGCCACTTATCGCGCGAAATGGGACGAGGAGTACCGCAAGCGCTGGGGGCTGCAGAATCAGTTTGCCGCGGGCCTCGATCCCGCGCTGGTCGCGCGCATCGAACAGATTTGCAAGCGCATCTACCGGTTGCTCACGATCGACGGCTATGCGCGCATCGACCTGCGGTTGAACGCGGCCCACGAGGTGTATTTCATCGAGGCAAACCCGAACCCGATGCTGGCTGAGGACGAGGACTTCGCGATGTCCGCGGCCAAGGCGGGCCTTGCGTATCCGCAATTAATCGAACGGATCATCCGGCAGGGCATGAAGACCGTGAGGGACTGAGCCGGCGCGCGGATGCGCCGCCAAACTCGAAGTAAGATTGAAAAACGAAGTCTGAAATCGGCAATCCGCCATCCAATATCCCATGCGAATCTCCACCCCGCGGAATCCCACGACGCTCGCCACGATGCTCGCCTTATTCTTGCCGTTCATGGCGGTCGCGGCGGAAACGAAGCCAGCGCGTGCGCCGGGCACGACCCTCGCGGAGGTGCTGGCGGACTACGAACAGTTTGTGAAGCGCATCGATCCTATTGCGGCCGGTCAACGTGGCGACCTCGAGGCGCTCGCGAAGTGGCCGGACAACAGCCCGTTGGCGGTGGCGGAGAATCTAAGGCTCCTTCAAGCCATGCGGACGCAACTCGTGGCTCTGGCGGACGCGAAGCTGACGGACGAGGAGACGCTTAATCGCGATCTGCTCCGCGAGCGGGTGGAGCTGGATCTGGCGGGCTTTCCGTTTGACGAGGAGCGCGTCCCGTTTAACACGGGCGATGGTTTCTTCACCGTGCCCAACTATGCGGCCGACGGCGTCGTGCTGCGATCGGAGCCACAGGCGCGCGCGTGGATCACGAAGCTGGCGGCAGTGCCGGCGTACTACGCGAGGGAGACCGCGAACATGCGCCGTGGGTTGCAGAGCGGCTTCGTGCGGCCGCGGTTGGTGGTGGAGCGTGACGCCAAGGCCCTGCAGTCGCGGGCGGCCCAGCCGCCGGAGCGAAACGCCCTGCTGAAACCCATCAACGCCCTCGCCGCCACGATGCCGGAAGCGCTGCGCCAGGGCTTGCAGACCGAGGCGCTGGAAATCGTGAAGTCGGCAATCCTGCCGGCGGAAAAGGCGCTCGCGGACTTTTTCCAAAATGAATATCTGCCGCGGGCCTCCGCTGGGATCGGCATCGGCGGGCAGCCGGACGGAAAGAACTATTACCGCTACCTGATTCGGCGCCACACTTCGACCAATCTCAGCCCTGAGGAGATCCATCAGATCGGTCTGGCCGAGGTGGCGCGCATTCGCGAGGAGATGAATGCGGTGATGACCGAGATCGGTTTCAAGGGCAGCATCGCAGAATTCGTGGCGCAATTGCGGACCGACAAGCGCTTCATCGCGAACAGCACGGACGAATATGTCGAAAAGGTGCGAGACCTGGCGAAGCGCGCCGACGCCAAACTGCCGGCGTTTTTCCGCACGCTGCCTCGGCTGACGTATGGCGTGCGCGTTTTGGCGCCGGAGTTGAAGGACTCGTCCTCCGGCTACAATCCGGGCAGTCCCGAGCAGGGCATCGCCGGATTCATTCTGGTGAATCCCGGGCCGGTCGACCAGAGCCCGCTTTACGGCATGCCGGCGTGGGCGTTGCACGAGGGCGTCCCGGGACACCACCTGCAGATTGCCCTGGCGCAGGAGCGCACGGACCTGCCCATCTTCCGCCGCAACAGCGATATCAACGCCTACGTCGAGGGCTGGGCGCTTTATTCCGAGCGGCTGGGCATCGAGATGGGCATGTATCGCACGCCGTACGAGAACTTCGGTCGGCTTTCCCTCGAAATCTGGCGCGCGAGCCGGCTGGTGATCGACACTGGCATGCACGTGATGGGCTGGACGCGCGAGCAGGCGGTGGCGTACCTGCGCGAGAACACGGCGCTCTCGGAATTGTTCCTCAACTACGAGGTGGATCGCTACATCGGCTGGCCCGCCCAGGCGCTCGGATACAAGCTCGGCGAGATTCGCATCCGGCAGCTGCGCGCGCGCGCGGAAAAG
>JANMQT010000325.1:0-6034 GCA_031370675.1 Verrucomicrobiota bacterium | reverse complement strand
GGTGGGTTAAGGCCGATGTAATGGGAACGATCAGGCGGGGATGGACTGAAGATACGCCACCACGGCGGCCGCCTCTGGCCCGCCTTTTTGCGCGTGGACCAGGAGGGGAATCTTGTGGGGCCCGGGCACCTTCGACGTATTCGGAAACGCCGTGCAGGCGGCCTTCACGATCTCCAGCTGGCCCAGCATCGCGGACGCGAAGATGTCCAGGCGCGTACCGCTCGCGAGCAGAAATTCCGCAATGTCGCGCCGGCCCATATGCGCGGCACCGCCGAGCGCCGTCTCAAAGTCGCCGCCACCCCAGTCCCAGCACGCATTGAGCAGCGCCGGGTTCGCGAGGAGCAGTTCCTTCACCTTGGGCAGATTACCATGGCCCGCGACCACGAAATCCTTCACCAGTGCGGAAACAATCGCGGGGCCACGATCGGGAACCGCGGTTTTCGGGGCGGAAGGCGCGGCGGCTTGCTCCTGCGCCTGAACGCGCAGCGCGGCTCCCGTGGTGAGCAACAACCCCGCACGGAGAAATTGTTTTCGATTCATGATGGCACCTCGCTGTTGGCTGACGGCGTCGATCGCCGACGAAAGCATCATCGTTTCCGGCGCGTTCCATTGGCAAGTGGGGAATCCGCCCGCGAATGACGCCGTCTCAGAGTGCGACACGCCGCATCTGCCAAATCGCAAGATCGGGGGGAAATCCGGGCTGGGCACCAACCCGATTCTTACGCAGCATCGGCCTTCGGCCCATCGTTCAACTCGCTGCTTTCTGACTCCTATGATCTTCCTCCATCCCCTTCGACTCCTCGCCACCGGCGTCTTCAGCGTCCTCCTTGCGGGACTCGCCCACGCTCAGGTCGGGCTGTCGTTGCCCGAGCAAAGCCAGCGTGCGGTCGTCGACCAGCGCGTGGCCCTCACCGACATGACCATCACGTACCATCGTCCGCTCGTGAACGGCCGGAAAATTTTTGGCGGACTGGTGCCTTTCGGCGATGTCTGGCGCGCCGGTTCAAACGAGAACACGACCATCGAGTTCAGCAGCCCCGTTTCGATCGAAGGGAAGCCACTGGCGAAGGGTCTCTACGGCCTGCACATGATTCCGACCGCGGATTCATGGACGATCATTTTTTCGAAGGCGGCTACCTCATGGGGGAGCTACACCTACGATCCCGCCGAGGACGCACTCCGGGTGACGGTCAAGCCCCTGCCGACGGCGATGCAGGAGGCGCTGGTGTACGAATTCAACGAACTGAAGCCGAACTCCACGCTGATCACCTTGAAATGGGACCAATTGGCGGTGCCATTCCGGGTGTCGATCAGCGACGAGGATGCGACGCTCCCGAACATCCGCAGCCAGATGCGTGGCGCGCTGCAATACACGTGGGAGGGCTGGAACTCGGCCGCCACCTTCTGCCTCGAGCGCAAGATTAACCTCGAGGAGGCGCTCAAGTGGAGCGATAAATCGCTGCGCCTCGAGGAGCGGTTCGAAAACCTCCAGACCAAGGCAAACTTGCTCACGGCCTTGAATCGCGCGCCGGAAGCCGCCGCCATCAGCAAACGCGCCATGGAAATCGCGCCGGCCCCGCAGCTCTATACGTATGGTCGTCAACTGCAGGGGCAGAAACAGCCCGAGGCCGCGCTCGAGATTTTCAAGGCGGTGGCGAAGCGTTTTCCAGACACCATCTACGGTCACCTCGCGCAGGCGCGACTCGCATCGTCAACCGGCGATTTCGCGACCGCGATCAAGGAAGCGACCGCGGCCCAGGCGGCCTCGCAAAATGACGAGCAGAAGCAGGCGATTCAGGGCCTCCTGGATCGTCTTGGGCGCAAGGAAGACGTCAACAAGTAACGGCTTCCTGACTGGCCAGCGGCGCGCGTGAGTCTCCGCCGGCAGGGGTCTGTAATTTGATTGTCGAGCGCGGGAAAATTTGGTTCTTGGTAAGGCATGTCCTCCCGATGGCACCCGACGTTGGCGATTGTGCTCGCGCTCTCGGTCCTGCTGCCGTTGTCCTTGTTCGGGCAAAAGCCGGACCTGGATAACGAGCTGAAGAATATCCCAAAGGGGCCGATCGCTCCGGCGCCTGCACCCGCGCCCCCCGCCACCGGCACGGGTCCCACGCGCATCAACCCGACGGGCGCGTACACGCACAAGTTCACCGGCGTGCTGTTCCCCGAGCGCGTCGGGGGATTCCAGCGCGGCGGCGTGGATCTCTATGATGCGGAAGCGCGGGACGTCGGCGCGAGTTATGAAAGAGCCGGCGGAAGCCGCGGCTTGTTGTCGATCATCACGGTCTTCAGTTATCCTGTGCCCCCGTCCCTCGAGAGCGGCGGCGTCCGGGCGGTGTTTGACGACGCCAAGGCGGCGATCCTCTCGAAGAGCCCGGGCGCGAAGCTCGTGCGCGATGGAACCTATCGGGCCCCGGATGGCAGCAACGGTTTTTTTGCGGAATACACGATTCGGAACTTTGGCGGCAAGAAGGGCACGGTCGCGGTGCGTTCACGGCTTTATCTTTTCGGGACCGGCGGCTGGTTGCTGAAATTCCGCGCCACCTACCCGGAATGGCGCGCCCGGGAGGCTTCGACCGAGCTCGAGTCGTTCATCCGGTCTTTCGGCACGGGCGTGATGCGGGGAAAGTTGGGCGTCTGAACTCGTTCCACACCTCGTGAGGGCACCGCGCTCGCAGAATCGCGTGCGCTTTCAACCGTGGGGCGTGCACGACCCGCTGCGTTCGTCGGGCATGGAATCGTCGTCCCCGGTCGCCCGCCGACCTCTCGCCCGAGGCATTCGCCGAGTGGGTGATCCCGATGCGGACGCCGTCATTGGGGTGTGACGCGCAACTCCGGGTGCATCCCGGCGTTTCTTGGGGATGCACGGTCCTCAAGGTCTGGCCGCCACCCGCGCGAGGGTGGGTGCGGACGGTCATTTCGTGACCCGCCCTAGCACGGCATTAGCTGAAGAAGGGATTCTTGTGAACGCTGAAGCGCCCACTTCCGGCTCGTCGCTGGCCTTGCCCGTGGTCGCACCGCCCCTGCGGTTCGGCCATTACGAGGTGCTGCACCTTCCGGACGGCCGGCCTTGGGAGCTCGGGAAGGGCGCCATGGGCGTCACGTACAAGGCTTTCGATACGCGGCTCAAGATTGAGGTAGTCCTCAAGCAAATCCGGCCGCGTCTGCTGGAGGACGAGCGCATGCAGCGGCTGTTCCTGCGCGAGGCCCGCGCTGCGGCCAAGGTGCGCCATCCCAACATCGCCGCGGTGATTCACCTCAGCGACCGCGAACCATTTTTCTACACCATGGAGTTTGTGGCGGGGCGTTCGCTGGCCGACGTCCTGAAAGAACGCAGTCCGCTGCCGGTGGGTGAGGCGCTGAACTACGCCGACCAGGTCGCCGCCGCGCTCGGCGCGCTGGCCCGCGAGCGCATCGTGCATCGCGATCTCAAGCCGGCGAACCTGATGCTGCTGGCCGACGACGAGATGACCTTTGGCATGCTGGTCAAGGTCATCGACTTCGGACTGGCCAAGGGTTTCAGCGACGGCGGCCTGGATGCGCAAACGCACCTCGCGGGGGACGTGTCGCAAACCGGCATCTTCAGCGGCACGCCGTTTTATGCGAGCCCCGAACAGTGTGCCACGCAGCCCGACATCGATGGGCGTTCCGATCTCTATTCGCTGGGAGTGATTCTTTGGGAAATGCTGACCGGCACGCTGCCGTTCTTCGGCACGCTCGGACAGGTGATGGCGATGCATCAATTTCAGCCGCCGCCGCGCGAGAGAGTGGCGGATCTTCCGACCGACGTGCGCGAGATTCTCCGGCGACTGCTGGAGAAGGATCCCGCGGAGCGGTATCAAAGTCCCCGCGAATTGCGCGAGGCGATCGCAAACTGCCGCACGGACAGCGACCGCCGGAGCCTGCTCGCGCCGGGCACCGATCCGGCGTCCGCGCCCGAAGCGGAGGGGACCGCGGAGTCGGTCGTGACCGACGTGGCGCTCGGCACGCGGTACCGGCTGGTGGAGGCCTTTCCCGAGGGTGATGGCGGGCGGATTTATCGCGCGATCGATCACGCCGAGGGCGACGCCACGGTCGCGATCAAACTGTTGTCGCGGGAGTGCGCCACGCATGAGGAGTTTCTGAATCACCTGCGCGCCGAGATCGCGAACATCCAGGCCTCCGCGCAGTCGATTTTCCTGGCGTCGCCGCTCGAACTCGGGGAAGCGGATGCGGAAAGATTCGTGGTGCGCGAATGGGCCGCGGGGTTTTCGCTCATGACGCTGTTACGCGCCCGCCGCACGATCACGCCCGGCGAAATTCAACGACTGCTGGCGGGGTTGCCGGAAGCGCTGGATGCCGCGGCTCCGCACAATCTCGAATTCACCGAGCCGCTGCTGCACAAGTTGTTTGTCACCTCGAACGCGGGCAGCTGGCCCCGGACGGAGCTGCTTTCGCTGCGCACGCGGCCGCTGGTCGAGTGGCCGGCTTTCCGACTGCGCTGGAATCCGCTGAATTTTCGCGCGCCCGACGACGCCACGATGAACGAAGTAACGCGCGTCGCGTTCGACGCGGAATTGCAAACCAACGATCCGGTGGTGGCGCTCGCTCGTCTGATTCGGGAGCTCCTGGGCGGCCGGCCCGGCGGAACCACCATTCTCTCCGCCTGTTCCGATCACTCGAACTCCGTGCTCCGCCGGGCGCTCGCCCCGGGCGGGGGTCGCCTCGCGTACGCGTCGGCTTCGGATTTCTGGCGCGTGTTCTTCCAGGCAGAGGCCGTGACTCCGCTGCCCGCTTCAACGGTCAAGCCGATGCCGGTCTCCGTCTCACGACCGGCCTCGACGTCATTCAAGAGCCAGCCGCCAACCGCGCGGGACTCGAGCCCGCCGCCGCCGGTGCCGAAGAAGAGTCTTCCGATTCTGATGCCGATCACTTTTATCGCCGTTGTGGCGATTGGCTTGGTCGGATGGTGGAAGGCGGAACAAAGGAAGCGAGGCGCGTCGGCGCCGCAGCGCGTTGCTGCCGTCCAGCCGTCGATTGCCGCCGCGCCGGCGCCGCCGCAGGCCGTGCCCAAGGTGTCCGCGCCCGTGCAAAATCGGTCCGTGGCGGTCGCACCATCCGCGCTGGCGCCGACCGGAGTCGCAACGAGTGCCCCGCCCGGTCCGCCAGCCGCGCCGCCGGCTTCTTCGTTCGAGAACCGTCTGGGCATGCGATTTGTGCCGGTGGCAGGAACGCGCGTGCTCTTCGCCACCCGCCAAACCTCGCGCACGGATTTCGCCACGTTTCTGAGCGAGGCTGCGTACAAGTCACGCGGCGGGCCCGGTGAGGTCGTTGCACCTGGCGCGAGTGTGGCGAGGCCGGACGCGCAGCCCGTGACGAACGTGACGATCGACGACGCGAGGGCGTTTTGTCTTTGGTTGACTCAGCGCGAACGCGCGGCCGGGCGCTTGGGTGCGTCGCAAGTCTACCGGCTCCCCAATAATTTTGAATGGACCATGGCCGGCGAGGGCCCGGACAACCGCCGCTCAAATCCGAACCGGTATGGGATCAGGGATCTGCACGGCGCGGTTTCCGAGTGGTGCGAGGTCCCGCGTGGCGCCGGCCTGCATGTCATTCGCGGGGGACAGCATCCCGCAGCGATCCCCGCCACCAGCGCCGAATTCCGCAGCCCCTCCGTTGGATTCCGCGTCGTCGTCGGCGAAGGGACGGGGCGATAAGAAGCCGCTACCTAAGTTTCGCGTGGAACCTCGCCTCCAACCGCGGGCCGTCACCCACCGGTTCGCTCGCCTTGGCGTTGCCAATGAGATATTTCGCCATTGGACCGTTCAGCTTAAGCTCAAAATAACCGGAGACGCTGGACTGGCGGCCCGCCGTGTAAACATCCGTGCGGAAGACCTTGCCCTCCTGGTCGATCCAAAACGCGACGCCGGTGAAATCCGGGCGTGCACGCATCAGGTCGAACTCGCTGGTCCACTTTTCCGCCGGCAGTTTCTTGTCGGATAGGATCAGAATCACCGGACTGCGGCTGTCCTTCTCGTCGACGAAGGCCGTTGCG
>JANMQT010000323.1:0-4340 GCA_031370675.1 Verrucomicrobiota bacterium | reverse complement strand
CCTCGACGCTGATGGCGAGCTGCTGGTCGCCCCAGGGATTGTCCTCGGGGAGGCCGGTCGTCATCGTCATGAGCTGACGAATCGTGATCGCCGGCGCGTCGGCGATCGGAGGTCGCACCCGGCGGAACTCCGGCAGGTATTCCTCCACCGGGTCATCGAGCCGCAGCTTGCCTTCATCGCGCAACTTCAGCGCCGCCATTGCCACAAAGCTCTTGGTCATCGAGGCGATGCGGAAACGCATGTCGGACGCCGCCGGGATCTTGCGCTCGAGATTGGCGAAGCCCAGCGCGCCGCTGTGGACCAGTTTGCCTTCGAGCACGATCCCGTAGACCAGCCCGGGGATGTGTTGCGCCTCCGCATACTCCCGATAGCGCTGGTCGATTTCGGGCAGTAACGGCTCGATCTTCTGCCGGCGGTCCTTGTCAGCGAACGCAGGCGGGGCGTAAGTCGGCGTCTGTGCCGACGCCGTGGGGATCGCCAGAAACGGCAGGACGAACGCCGTGGCAAGACCGGGGACAATGGATGGTATGCGCATAAATCGGGGTTGGGGCTTGCGCCGAGAAATACCGTAAGGATGGCCGGGCAAGGAGAAGAAAGTCGACGCCGTATTGCCGAATGATTAGATGAATGAGCGACTTGGCTTTCAATCACAGGAGCGCAAAATGGCGAACCATCAGAACACCGGCTCGGGCATCCGCTGGCCCGATGAATTCCGGCCGGACCGCTCGCCGATCCACGTCCGCAACGGGCTGCGCATGAATGTGCCCGCGGTGCTGGCGTGGGCCTGGCTCATCCGCGCCGCGCGCTGGCCCGAATGGTACCAGAATTCCGCGAACGTGCGCTTCGTCAACGGTTCGGGCCCCGATCTCACGCCGGGCGCTGTCTTTCGCTGGAAGACTTTCGGCGTCAGCCTCGTGTCGGAAGTCCTCGAGTTTGTTCCTGGCGAGCGTCTGGCGTGGAACGCGCGTGGCCTCGGCGTCTGGGCTTATCACGCGTGGCTGATGCGGAAAATCGAGGACGGATGCGAAGTCATCACCGAGGAAACGCAGCACGGATTTGCCTGCCGGCTCGGGAAGCGGCTTTTCCCGAATCGCATGTTCCGCTGGCACCAGACCTGGCTGGAAGAACTGCAACGCCGGGCGCAGACGGGCGCGCCGTAGTTCAGCGCATGCCCACCAGCTTGAATTTCTGGATCCGCCGCGCGTTGTCGACTTCGCCAGTGTAGAGATTTCCCTTGGAATCGGTCTCGGCGGCGTGCACCCAGTGGAACTGGCCCGCGTTGCGACCGCTGTGGCCGAACCGCGTCACGATCTGGCACGTGGCGCGCTCGACGACCCAGATGACGTTGTTCGCGCCGTCGGCCACCAACAGGTATTTTTGCTTGGGATCGCGCGTGAACGCGATGCACCAGGTGGAACCGTTCTGCAGCGTCGCTGGCGCGATCATGAACTCGTACAAATACGCGCCCGCCTTGGTGAAGACCTGGATGCGATCGTTGATGCGGTCGCAGACATAAACCATCCCGTCGGACGACACCCGCGCCGAGTGGACCGGACTGCCGAACTCCGCATTGACCGGGCCGTCCGCTTTGTAGGGCGCAGGCTTGTCATTGCTGATTTGGGCGAGCGCCACACCGTAGGCTCCCCAGCCGCGCTTGAACGCACCCGTTTCGGAATCGTACACCACGACGCGCTTGTTCCCGTAACCATCGGCGATGTACACCTCGTGCGCGGCGTCATCGACCTCGATTGACGCGGGCTGGCCCAGCATGGTCGTGTCCTGGTTGTTCTGCGGCTCGGTTGATGGCCGACCGATTTCCATGAGCAGCTTGCCGTCGCGCGTGAATTTCAAGACGCCGCGGTCCGCGGGGTCGTTGCCGCCCACCCAGACATTGCCTGCGCCATCCACCCAGATGCCGTGCTCGCGCTTCGGCCAGTGGGGCACGTAATCTGGCCCGCCCCACGCCTGGATCAGGTTGCCTTCGGAATCGAATTCCATCACCGACGGAGTGTTTTTGCAGCAAATCGTCTGAGGGGGCTTCTGCTCGGCCGCGAGCTCATCGGGGGCGAGGGAACGCGGACGCTGGATGACCCAAACATGATCCTGCTTGTCCACGGCCATGCCGCCGACCTGGCCCATGATCCAATCATTGGGCAATTGCTTGGGCCAGCGCGCCTCGACCTCGTAGGTCGGAACGTCGTTCGTGGCAGCGGCCGGCGGCTTTTGTCCGAAAACAAACGAGCCCGGGGTGAGCATGAGCGAGCCGACGAGTGCAGCGGGGAGGACGGGGAGTTTCATAGCGGGGTGGGGGATGTCGCGACGCGCGCCGTGGCGTCCGTGCGGGTGGTGATGCTGCCGAATTGCATCCCCCAAGTCAACGGCGCGGCGCCGCAGGTGCTGACCCCGCGGCGGATTTCACTTCGCGCGACTTTGCGGGATCGACCCGACCCCGTAGTCCAGCTCGATGCGCTCCTCGCGTCCCTCTGCGATCAGGCGATTGGCGATCTCCCGGGAAATCCCGTGCGTGATCGCCATACCAAACTTGCGCCGCAGGTATTCCTCGAAGGTGATCCACTCGTTGCCGTCGCGGATGGTCTTGCTCCAGGCGCAAACCGTGGCGATTTGCTGCAGCCGGAATACTCGTTGCAGCAGGGCGATGATGCCGAGGAGAAACAGGATGTCGAAGGCGGCCAGAATGGTGGCCGCGATCCGGTCGAGCGTGAGGCGCTCCTCGAGATCGATCCGGCCCAGCGCGAGCTCCCCTTGCTTGACCTGCCGTAGATTGTCGACCAGCCGGCGGATGGCCGCGGTTATTTCCAGGCTCCGACCCGTGTCGATCGAGGCGATGGCCTCCGCTCGCCGCTCGAGACGCGCCAGCCCGATGGATTGCGACAACTGCCCGAGGCGTTGTTCGACCAGGTCATCGAGCAGTTCGATGTGAATCTGTGTGTCGGGCACGGACCTCGCTCTGCCTTTCAAGCGCGCGAGCAAAATGGGCAGCTGCGTGGTCGCCTGCTCGAACGGCGCCAAGTCGACGGGCCGACCCGTCAGGAGAAAGCCGCGCTGCGAGCTTTCGGCCTCGAGGACCAGCTCCTGCACCCGCACGAGATTCTCGTCGAGGGTTCGGGTCTGCCGGACCTCGCCCAGTGCCTGCTCGATGGACTGGTGAGAATCGGTCAGCGACCAAAGGATCGCGACAAGGCTGAGCAGGGGAATCGCAATGGCAAAGGTCGCCAGGAGGCGAAAACGCGAGAAGAAATCCACGCGCCCTGTACAAGCATACATTGAGCCACGGCCGGCGCTTTTCGCGCCGCGACTCCGGGTGAAAGGCCTCCAGTGACCTGGGCGCGGCGCTACTTCATCGCCTCGTCCCACTCCTCGCCGCCGTGGCGCACCACGGCCGCGAGGTCTTCCGGCAGCAGAAAGCGCTCGTCGCGCAGCTTCGCCGCGGCCGCCGAATAGCGCTCCAGATAGTCTTCGCGCGAGCGGTAGCGCTCCTCCATCGAAAGCCGCGGATCGCCGCTTTTTTCGCGGTCGGCATTCGTCTTGGGGAAGGGCAGGTACGACCCCAGAAAACTGATCCGTTCGCCGGGCAGGCCCGCGGCGGGTTCGCGGAAATTCCAGCCGGTGTACGTGGCCACAGGAACCACGAGCGATGGCAGGCGCACCCCGCCGCGATCGTTGCCATCGGCATCGACCTGCGGCAGGAACACCGGGAAGCTCTCACCCATCTCGGGCGGCTCGCGCGTGATGATCCCCTGCGGCCATTGTGGTCCAAAATTGAGCCGTGGCGCCGCCTGCATGCGCTCGGGCGGCGCGACGTCCGTTAATTTCGGGAACGCGAGGCGCTCGCGCGTAATCAGCGTACCGTTGTCCAGGCGGGGAAAGGCATTAGGAGGCGGCTTGACGCCGTGTGTGACCCACTCGTCGAGGTTCACCAAGAGCGCCCGCCAGTACCAGCGGATCGGATTCGGGTTCTGCGGGAAGCGACCCATCAACGCGGGGTTGTTACCGGGTGAGGGCGGGAACGGTCCGGAGAAATGCTGCAGGCCGGAGAGGAAGTAAACGCGCACGTTGTCGAGCATTGGCAGGTCCCGCGTGCCGTCGGGCGAAGTGTGGATGAGCGACGCGGCGCGCGACCAGTATTCGTACGAGGTGTTCGTGTAGAATATTTTTGGCAGCACGCGGTCCGCTCGCGCGCGATCCAGCAGTCCGGCCTGGCGCCCGGTTTTTGGTTCCTTTTGCGGCGTGTCGGCGAATGGAAAGAGATCGGTGGGATAAAACAGCGCGGTCGCTGGCTGCGCGTCGCGCGACGGTTGCGCGAAGCGGTGATTGAAGCT
>JANMQT010000276.1:0-2506 GCA_031370675.1 Verrucomicrobiota bacterium | reverse complement strand
CAAGGCTCTGCTTTTATGGAACTTGTGGCAAGGGCGCCGTGGCGGGCCGGCTTATTCCGCCAAAAGCGCGATTTGGCCGATTTTTGCCGTCATAAATTCCTCAAAAGTCGCATCGCGGCCCTTTCCAAAGCAGGCGGGCGTTGGTACATACCCACCGCGACCCCGTGGCAATTGCCAAGGGTTGCCTTCTCAGGAAGCCTCCGGACGGAAACGGCGCCTCGGCGTTGGCCAGACCCGTTTCGGCATCAGGTTTTTCGGTAAGGCGCGCAACGGTTTATCGCGGGGTGGAGCAGCCCGGTAGCTCGTCAGGCTCATAACCTGAAGGTCATAGGTTCAAATCCTATCCCCGCAACCAGATAAAAAGGCCCCCGAGAACATTGTTGTTTTCGGGGGCTTTTTCGTTCACCGCGGGCGTTATTTCTTCCACACCGAGACCGCCGCTTTCAAAATCGTATCGCCATAATGATCGGCGAAATCGCGTGCGGCGAGACGAATCGCCTCGATCGAAAAACCGGTACGCCAGAGCGAGGGGTTTTCGACGATCTCCTGTTTCCAGAACTGGAACGCATGGTCGAAGCTGTCCTGGCTGCTATAGCGGGACATATCGACGACC
Source organism: Verrucomicrobiota bacterium (assembly GCA_031370675.1). GTDB lineage: Bacteria > Verrucomicrobiota > Verrucomicrobiia > Chthoniobacterales > SZAS-18 > SZAS-18. Next base: position 1,893 of record JANMQT010000276.1, on the reverse strand, counting down.
AGCACGAGCTTATCCGGAACCCCGCGGGTGTTCGACGGCGACCAGCCGATCAGGAACGGTCTGTCGTCACCAAATTTTGCGCCCTGCGTTTCGGCGTCGGCGATCGCTGTATCGGCGGCATAGAGGTCGTAATGATCGATTGCGAAGTCGCAATCGTCCTTTTCGGCCTTGGGCGAGGAGGGGTCGTCAAGCGGCCAGATCGTCAGCATCTGGTCGCTGACCGCGACCGTGCTCGGCAGGGATTTCTGGGCCTCGATCGACGTCACGAATGCGGTGCAGGTCATTAGCAGCCGGCTGCGGCTCGCCGGCGTTGGTCTGGCGCGAAACGCGACAACGCCATAGGCCCCGACGGTCGGCGGCGGGATATCCGAACTTCGCAAGTAGGCCCGCACCGGCACCAGCTTGCGGTTGTTCGACGCCTGCTTCGTGGGGGTGGCGGAATTCGCTGCTGCTCCGCCTCCGGACCCGGCCCCGGCCCCGGATGGAAGCGGAGGCGCGTGTCCGGCCGCGGGGGCAAGCTCGACCTCGGGCCGGCTCTCCGGCGCGGAGCGAGGGACGACGATGTCGGCTGCCGGGCCGCCGCCGCTCCTGTGGTAGTGATGTTGAACGGCAACGCAGCGGCCAGACACCTCCTTTTGCCCGGGAGGACAAATCAGTGCATGGGCGCTGATCGGGCAGGCAAGACCCGCCAGCACGACCAGCATGAAGCAACGTAACACCCTCTGTTCCATCGTCCGACATCCCTTACTCGAGAAGTCTTCCGTCCCGTGCTGTCGGGGCCCCGTTCATTATCCGCCTGTTGGGCCGGTCCGGATAAAAATGGCGCCGACGGCATTGACCATGACCAGCAGAAAAACCACCACCAGCGTCGTTCCGCCGGTCTCGTTGGGCTGCAGCCATGCAATGGCAAGGACCGATAAAACCAGTCCAACCGCCGTGAGGATCGCGTGCTTTTGCAGGAGGCCCATGGCTAGCTCCGTCAATATGGCTGCACTTTCAATGACCGCCCTGTTGCCGGCCGTCGGATGGCCGTCCTCGGTCAGCACCTGCCACCCGTCACCTGTGTCCCGAAAAACCGGATCCACGATGCACCGTCACGGCTGCATCCCTCACTTATTTCTTCCTGAAATTGCAGGCAATCCTATGCCTCAATACCGGCCCCTGACAAGGGGCGCCGGCTCATCGACGCCGCTTGCGCGGCGCCGCGTGCACGCTGCGCCGTGAGGCAAGCAACGTCACTCCGGAAGGCCTGCTTTGCGGAGACCCTCGGCGAACGTGGCGAGGTCCTCGGCTCGGCGAAATGGTGCTAGATCTTTGAGATTGGAGGGCCGCAAGTCGGGGTTAAATTCCAGCGCCCGTGCCATGGCATTCCGTGCTGGCTCAAGTCGCCCGGCGAGCGCGTTGCTGGCCGTGGAAATGCAGATTGCCAGCAGGAAAGTCGGATTGTCGCGCATTGCCTTTTCGGCGCACGACGATGCCATGTCGTATCGGTTCGCGAGAAAATGAGCATACGCCATGGCTCCCTGCATGCCGTACATGGATGGATCGAGCGGGCTCAGGCGCATGGCCCGCGCAACGTGTTCAAGTGCCAAGTCCGGCTCACCTCTCCAAACTCTCAACCAGCCACTTAGCGTCCAGGCTTGGGCAAAGTTCGGACTGACCGCCAGTCCGCGATCCATAAACGCCGCCGCATCGTCGAATTCCCGGGCTACAAAGGCGAGTGCGTATCCACCCATAGACAGTGCGACGGGGTCATCTCCACCGAGCTGTACTGCTCTCCGGGCCAGCCGCGTAGCTTCGGCACTCTCTTGCTCAGGCGCGATCATCCAGCCGCGCCCCTTGCGTTGTACGTAGCACCACGCAGCCATGCCATAGGCGCTCGCCAGACCACGG
>JANMQT010000249.1:0-6712 GCA_031370675.1 Verrucomicrobiota bacterium | reverse complement strand
GAGAGTACGACCGGCGTGGCCGGGTCCGCAAGGGGCATTGCCACGGGTGGCGCGATCGGCGTGATGCTGGGGCTTGGGGCCCTGGCCATTCCCGGGGTGGCTCCGTTGGTGTTGGCGGGAGCGGGGGTGACCACCCTTGCGGCTATTGTCACCGGGGGAGCGGGCGGCATCCTCGGAGCGCTGTTGGGTTCGTCCGTCCCGGAGGCAAACATCCCCCACTACCAGAAGCGCCTGCACGAAGGCGAGTTCCTCATTGCCGCTCGTGCAAATAGCGAGCCATTGGCCGAGCTCGTCCATGGTGCGTTCGTCAGCGGAGGCGCCGAGGATATCGTCGTCACGCCCACCGAGCCCGCCGCTGCCACGCGCTGACGACCTCATTTGATTCATCGCGTACTCGACTGGAACTGAAGGGAGCTCGCGTGGTGGATCGCGGTCGAGATCCGCGACGTAGTTTTCTTAGCCCAATTCATAAAATTACGAAATTGGAGACCTTCGCCGGAACTTTGTCGCCGGCCTCGCTGAGGTCGGGGCGGCAGCGAAACGTGTCTTCCTTCCGAGCCGACGATCGGACGAAACTCGCCTTGCCACCAGAAGCCCCCAGCGGTAGCCGTTTCAAATGAAAGCAAAAGATCCCGCGGAAGACGTCCGAATTGCTGAGCTGCGCAAACGCCTCGAGGAACTCGACGCCCAGCGGACCGCCGTCTCGGCCGAGCTCCACCGGCTGGTCGACCCGGATTCCGTTCAGGCGCTGCCACCCGCGCAGCAAAAGGATCCTATCCCAGCCTCAGACCACAAGGACTGGCACGTCTTCGCAGGTCCGGCCAAGGTCAAAACGCATCCGCCCAAAGCGGGTGATTGACCGGCAAAGCCGCCGGCAGCGGTTTCCATATTTTTGACGCGAGTGCGTCATGCGAATCTCAAAATCCGCTCTCGGATTCGGCCTTGAAGTGGGCTCTTCGGCCCAGGCTCGCGTCGCCTCGCAAATTTGGATCTTGAGCGAATTGCCATTCCTGCCTCGCCGCGATGTACACCGCAAAAAGGATGGTCACGACGAGCATGAATAGCGCAAGCAGTCCTCCCCAGCCGTCACTGCTGCTGTCGAGCGTCGGCACCAAATCCGCGTCCGCCAAAAAGACGTTCGCGTGATGAGCAATGTTTGGCAGGAATTTCATGTGTGTCGCACTTCTTAGTTTTCAATCGTCTTCACGTGCTTGTTTGGATGTCCGCAAATCGAATTAATTCACCACCTCCGAGGTCGATCGGTAGACCGAACCAGCCCGTAAAGCCGTGAGATGAGCGGGGAGCGAGCTGTCTTGCGCCGTCACCACGGCGCACGGCTGTCCTCTGTCCTTTGCCTCCTTCGGCTCCCGCCTCCGTCGCCGCTACCATGCGCGGCTTGACCGGCGGACTGTCCCCCCGCCTCCCTGGACTTCTCGTCTGACTCGAATCGGTCCATCCCGTGGACCTCGGCTGTCCGCTGGCCCTCGACTCTCGACTTTCGACTCCCCCTCGGGCTTCCGACCTTCGACATTCGACTTCATCTATTCCGCCGCCTCAGTCATGCGACTTGCCCAACTTCTTGTAGACCGCATCCGGTTGATCTCCGACCTCCATCACGGCATCGACAATGGATTGCGGCGCGGCCTCAAAGTAACCCGCCCAAAATTCATGCAGTTCCGAGGAATCGTAAATGTTGACGCGTTGCGGGTCGGCCGGTTCGAGGGGCTTGATGGTGTGGCTCATGTTTGAGGGATATTTCCATTCTGAATCGAACGCCAAACCCATTCGTCCTGCTTTTTTTTAGCGAAACCCCGTGCCTCGCGGGCACGCCGCCTTCGCCTTTCGATCCGGCGCCTTGCAGCACGGGCAACCGATTATCGCAGCGTCGGCGCTCGGCGCTCCAATGCGCAATCCGAAATCCGCAATCAGTCTTCCCCGCTGACTTTCTAGTTCTAGCCTTCTGCTTTCCGAACTTCTTCGAGCTTCGAATTTCGAGTTGCGAGTTTGACCGGCGAGTCCTCGCCGCTTTACATCACATCGAGTTCGCGCACTCCAAAGCGCTGGCGCAACGCGAGCACCTCGCGCCGAATGCTCTCCCGCAACTCGATCGCTTTCGGCACCGCGACCAGATGCAGATTCGGATTGTTGGCGTCGCCACTGACGATGTCGAGATCACCCACCCCGAACAAACGCCGAAAAAATGTTTGCGTCGCCGCCGTGTCTTTGACGCGAAACAGTTCTATCTCTTGCATATTCTTGCCGAGCAATCCGCGCGTGACCCGAACCCGCTGGTTGGTGACGAGGTAATGCGTGGAGCGCAGGCTCAACACCGCCACGACGTAATGGATCAGCGCCACGACTGCCAAAGCGCCCAAGCCCATCATCGCCTGGGGCCGCGAAACTTTTTCCGTCCAGGCTGGAATCCGATCCAGGAAATAGAGCGCAACGCCCGCGAGACCGAGCACAAAAAGCCAGCCCACCAGAATCTTGAAATTGAGAATCTGCGACGGGCTGCCGCTCCACAGGGTTTTCTCTTCGGCGGCCGAAACGGGAGCGGGAGGGGTCGCCATCACGGCCGTCGCGACGCCGGGCGCCGGCGGAGTCGCGGAAAGTGGGCGAGCCACGAATCCCGGCTGCTGATGGAGCGGAAGCCATTCCCCTGCATTATCGAATTGGCTGACCGTGCCCGGAGGAATTTCTCCCGCCAGTACCATGCGCTGCGCTTCCTCAATGGAATACGGGCCAAGTTGCTGCCCATTATGCTGAATCCGCACGCTGGTGGCCATGCAGACTGATTCGTAGTGGAACGCATCTGAACGCGTATCAATTATCCGCCTTTGAACCGTTTGTGCTGCCCTTTGCCTTCTGTCCTTTGCTTCGTTCGCCTCCCGCTCCCTCTCCGCTACCCTCGCGGCATGACCGGCTGACTCGGCCCATCCCGTGGACCTCGGCTGCCCTCTGCCATCCGCCCTTTGCCTCCTTCGGCTCCCGCCTCCGTCGCCGCTACCCATGCGCGGCGTGACCGGCTGACTTGGGCCGCCGCCGCGACCCTCGGCTGTCCTCCTAGTTCTAGCTCTCGACTCTCGATCTTCGACTCCCTTTCGCGTCCTCCGCCATCTGTCCGCTGTCGTCTTTAGTCTGCCTTCCCCCCCTTCGTCTTCCCAAGTCTAAAATCTGAAATCTGAAATTGGCCCAAGCCCTCGGCACTCGGCACTCGGCATTTACTTCCCTTCACCCGCTTTCCGACGGTGCCGCGCCGCCACCGGAACGCGCCCGCCACCAGCGCCAGAGCGCGAAGACAAACGCGGCGTTGATCAGCAGACCCAGCATGCCGACTTCCGGTCCGTAAATCGCGGTGTTCACGATTCCGAGCGCGCCCACCTTTTTTCCGAAGCCGAAAAAGATGTAGGCGAATCCGTTCCACATGCCGTGGCTCAAACTGGCGACAATCACCGACCCGGAAATCCAGCGCAGGAGTCCCCAAGCCAGGCCCATCACCGCGGCGTTCACCATGAAGACGGGAATCTGCGCGACCGGCGGGTTGAAGCCGGTGTCGAGTGCCACCGCCGAGAGATGCCACAGCGCGAAGGCCACGCTGCTCCAGATCCAGGTGCGCGTCGGACTCACGTTCGCGCGTCGCAACGACGCCCAGAGCCAGCCGCGGAAGAATCCCTCCTCCGTGAGAATCACCACCAGGAACGTCGCGAGGGCCACGCGCGCACAATTCAGCCACGCCTTGTCCCAGTTGGTTTGGGAAAGATCCACCGCGCCCGCCGCCGCCGCGATGCAGGCCACCGCGCCGATCACGACCACCGGGTAAAGAACCGCCAGGCCGTAATGCCGCCAATTTCCCAGGATAAATCCGACCTCCGTCCGCGAGGATCGCTGAAGAAACCAAAAGAAAATCAGCAGCGGCGCCAGCGGCAGGGCACTGAACGCCGACAGTCCCGTGGCATCCATGCTCGTCGTGATCGCAATGGCCGCGAGCACGCCGAGGATCGGCCATTTGAGATTCGCATTCACGAGGCGGTAAAAATTGGAAATCGGAAGTGGAGTGGGCGAACCGGCAATCCTGCACCGCGGTCGAATGAAAGCGTCGCGAGATCACGCGGCTCACCAATCTAACCCCTCGACCCGCCGTGGCGGCAACCCCCATGATCCCCCCGAACTTGCTCATCGCGCGTTGCTTCCCCATTCTGGTCATCCCGAGCAACGCCGAGGGACCTTAAACTTTTTTCCGGCTCGCGTGATCCCGCGATGGCAGCTGGTGTGGTTTCTAACCAAATTAATAAATGTACGCCCTCCGCACTCTCCTCGTATGCGCGCTCCTTTTGCCGCTTCGCTTCGCCTTCGCGGCCGATGACGCTCCTTTCCCACCCGCCCGGCGCGCCGCCATCGAGGCCGCCATCGACCAGTCGTTCGCGGCCACCAAGGCACCCGGCGTCATCGTGGGCATCTGGTTCCAGGGCCAGGGCAGCTACGTCGCCACGCGCGGCGTGTCCGACGTCGCCACGAAGCGGCCGATGGGGGTCGACGATCACTTCCGCATCGGCAGCATCACCAAGACCTTCACTGCCACCGCGCTCCTGATCCTCGCCGACGAGAAAAAGCTCGGGCTCGACGATCCCGTCAGCAAATACGCGCCGTGGGTGCCCAACGGTGAAAAAATCACGTTGAGAATGCTCGCCGACATGACGGCCGGTCTGCACAGCTACACCGAGGACGACACGTGGGTGAAACAGGCCTTCTCCAACTTCCAGCGCGAATGGACGCCGCGCGAGCTCGTCGACGTGGGCCTTGCGCAGCCGCCCGACTTCCCGCCGGGTCAGGGCTGGCACTACAGCAACACCAACTACGTCCTGCTCGGCATGATCCTCGAGCAGGTCTCCGGCAAAAAGATCCAGGACCTCTTCGCCGAGAAAATCTTCACGCCCTTGAAGCTGACGCAGACCTCGTGGCCCACGACGTCGGCGATGCCGTCGCCGTATGCGCGCGGCACCACCGTGCAGACGCTCGACGACAAACTCGACGATGCGACCAACCGCAACCCGAGCTGGGCCTTCACCGCCGGCCAGATGATCTCCACGCTGGCAGATCTGCGCACGTGGGTCGTGTCGTACACCACTGGCACGCTCATCTCGCCCGCGATGCAGAAAGAGCGCCTGACCTGGATGACCATGCCGCCGAATAGTCCCGTACGCGCGTATGGCATGGGGATCGGAACCGATCACGGCTGGCTCGGTCACACCGGCGAACTCCCCGGCTACAACTGCGCAGCGTACTACTTCCCCGACAAAAAAGCCGCCATCGTCATCATGGTGAACACCGACATCCCCGTCGGCAAAGCCAACCCCGCGCCGACGATTCTTAAGGCACTAACCACGGTTCTCACCCCCGCGAACGTCCCCGAGTAGCGCACCGGCTGTTCGGCGAAAGCGGAAGTCTCGATTCCGCCTCTGTCTGCCAAAGCAATGTCAAATGTCACGGTGTGACCCCATTCCCCTACTTTTGCCGATACAACAGTCGCCGCTTCAGCAAACGCCTGCTTTCTCGCACCTGTCAGAGGACTGCTGTCACGGCGTAGGCATTAAGCAACAAGTCGCTCGGTTTCGTTCTGCATGTGTCAAGTGCAACGCTGTGGAACCTCGTCCCCGTCACCTCGTCCCCGTCTTTCTTCCTCGGCGAATCTCCGGCCGCGCTTTTCCGTCGTCAGTAGGCCGAATGCGCGACGGTGTCGACGGGCTGCTGAATGATCGACGCGACGGCCGCATCCGCCGAGGACCAGAATTTCTCCTTGAGGTCAGTCGCTACGACTTCCTCGATGCTCGAGCCCATCTTCACGCCCATCACGCGCACCTGCAGGCTGCTCAAGTTCCCGGAGTTTTGCGCTTGGACGGGCGCCTGGCCGAGCGGTTGCAGCGACTTCGGATCGACCAGGATCAACCAGCCGCGAAAATTCCCGACGACCTTGTACGACTTTCGATCGGCGTTGAGCACCGGCCAGGCTTGCTCGAGCGGCACGATGACGGCGATGGGCGGACCGTTCTGGATTTTGGCGAGAAGATCCCGCAACCAGAAACCGCTGGGCTCGGTTTCGATTTTTCCGTTCTTCACAAGCGCCTCCTGAATCGATTCGAAGTTCGACCCGCGGTAACCAAACTGTTTCGACTCAGGGTTCGGCCGCAACTGGAATCCCGCGTCCGTGAATTGTGACAGCCACGGATAATCCACGAACGTGTAGGTGAATTTTTCAACTTTTGGCGATAGCACGTGCGTCTTCGGCTGCAGGCCTTCCACCGCCGGCAGCTGGCGTCGAAAAGCGGCGAGCGCCTGCAGGGTCGATCTGGTGGCGTCGTTCATTCCTCGGCGCAGTTCAGCCATATGCTGTTTCTCCGCCTCGCGTTCCGACGGAGTCATGGCGGAACGCTTCATCACGGCCAGCGCGACACAGCCCCCGACGACGAGGACGAACGCGAGAAAGCAGCCGCCGGCAATCTTTGCGCCGGTCGAGGCCGGCTTGTTGGCGGGCTTCGTGCCGGATGGCGGTGTCGGAAACGCCGGCGGAAGAGAGGGTGGCCCTGGTTCCATGCGGGCCGAACCCTAGGCCATCGGACCATCGCGGTGGAAGTGCATTTGTGCCGCCAACCGCTGATTCTTGCCCAGGCCATCGCCAGGGCTGGATCCATCAAGCTCTGGCGCGATCACCGCCGGG
>JANMQT010000228.1:0-25906 GCA_031370675.1 Verrucomicrobiota bacterium | reverse complement strand
TGCCTGCTGCACTGCACCGCCCGACCTAAACGAGCCACGCAATCCGTCATCGGATTCGGGGGCGAAGAATGCGGCCAAACTCGCAGGTGACTGGTTGTGCATCGGCATCGCGTCGATCGTGGCAATGCTGAGCATGACTTTCGGCCTTGCGGTCAACATCTCGCCGCCCGGCCCCGAGGCACGCCCATGGCTTCACGGCATCCTGGCCCTCTCGGCCGTGATCGTATTTTTCCTCGTCGGCGGTCCGCTTTGCCGGCGGGCGTGGGACGAAGCAAGAGCCGGTCGCGTCGCCGTCGAACAGTTGTTCCTGCTGGGAATTTTCGGCGCGTTTGGCGCCTCGGTGCACTGCTCGCTCACCGGACACGGCGCGATCTATTACGAGATCGTCGCGATCCTCCTCGCGATTTACAACTTCGGCCGCATCATCGGCGACCAGCGTCGTGAGCTTGTCCGCCGCGCCGCCGACGGTTTGCGCGAGCAGTTCGATCAATGCGTGCAGCTCACCTGCGGCGGCGAGGAAACCCGCGTGGCCGTAGAATCGATTGAGGTGGGCGACCGCGTGCTCGTTCGCCCGGGCGAAGGAGTGCCGATCGACGGTCGCGTCATTAGCGGGATTGGATTTGTCCGCGAGGCGTCCATCACCGGCGAACCGTTTCCCGTGGTCAAGCGCCCAGGCGATCAGGTTCTCGCCGGCGGGCACGGGCTCGATCAGGCCCTGACGATCGAGGCGACCTCGGCTGGTTCGGCACGCGAGTTGGATCGGCTGCTCGATGCGGTCCGCGCCGCCCAGATGCACCCGTCCGAGTTGCAGCGCGAGGCCGACCGCATGGTCGGGTGGTTTCTGCCGGCCGTGCTGGTCATCGCGATTGTCACGGGCATCGGCTGGACGATGGGCTCCGGCTGGGTCACCGGCGTCTTCAACGCGCTCGCGGTGTTGCTCGTGGCGTGCCCGTGCGCGCTCGGACTGGCGACACCGATTGGACTTTGGGGAGCACTCGGCCATCTGGCCCAACGCGGCATCGTCGCGTCGTCCGGCGAGTTGATCGAGCGCCTCGCGCGGGTGGACACGGTGGTCTTCGACAAGACGGGCACGCTAAGCGACGACGACATGGCGCTGGTGGATTTCGTGACGGATGCATCGGGCGGCGTCGCGCGTGAAACGCTGAAGCAATGGATTGGCCGCATCGAGGGCGCCAGCGCGCACCCGGTCGCGCGAGCGTTCCGCGCCTGGCACACGAGCGATGTCGCCGTCGCGCCGCGCATCGAGACGCTGCCAGGCATCGGCTTGGTCGCGGAGCTGGCGAACGACGGCCGGTCGTCGCATCGGGTTGCCATCGGCAATCGCGGCATTCTTCAAGGCGAATCGAATCAGATGCTCGCGGCGAGACTTGAAGCGCAGCTCGCGCCCGACGCAGCGGCGAACGCAGCATTGCTTTTGTTTGTCTTGATCGACGACCGCGTGGCGGGCGTGGCGGCGCTGCGCGAACGTCTGCGCAACTCGGCGTCGGGCGCGCTCGAACAGCTGCGCGCGGCGCACATCGAGTTGCACGTCATGACGGGCGACCGCGCGGAGCATGTCGCCGCGCTGGGCCTGTCGGCGCTGCCGGCCGATCATCTTCACGTGGCGATGTCACCGATGGAAAAAGCGTCCCTGGTTGAGCGCATGCAAGCCGCGGGCCGGAAAGTCCTTTTCGTGGGCGACGGTCTGAATGACTCCGCGGCCCTGGCACGGGCGCATGCCGGCCTTGCCTTGGCATCCGGAGCGAGCCTGAGTCGCGAGGCTGCCCCGGGACAACTGATCGGCGGCGATCTCGCGGCCGTGCCGGATGCGATCGCCACCTGCCGCGCCACGATGCGTGCCGTGCGGACCAACCTGCTATTCGCCGCCGGTTACAACTTGATCGGTATCACGCTCGCAGTTTCCGGCGTGCTTCATCCCGTGCTGGCGGCGCTCCTCATGCTGGCCTCAAGCGTGACCGTGACCACACGTGCGCTGTCGGCAACCAATCGGAAGGTCGCGCTCCAGGATCTTCCTCCGCCGACGACCGGCGGTCTGCTGGATAATTTCGGACGCCATTTCGGTTTCCTGCGCGACGGACGGGCGACCGCTGTGGGTGCAGCCTGTGTGGCGTTGGGCGCGATGCTGGCGTGGCACGGCACGGCCGGCCTGACGGGCTGGATCGCCTGGTTGATCAGCTTCACCCTGGGCGGATATTTTCTCGCTCGCTGGCTGGAGTCGCCGGTCGCGGGCGGGCGTTCGGCCGATCGTTTTGCGGAAGCGTACCGCTGGCGGGGTCTCGCCGAGATGTTCGCCTTTGGAAACCTCGCGATGATGGTCGGGTGGTGGGCGGATGCGGGTTTTGGCCCGATCATTCGCGACGGTGTGTGCCTGTGCCCATGCCCGGGATTCGGCACGGGTCTCCTGCACTTCGTCAACTGGATGAATCTTGGCATGCTGATCGGGTCGTTGGCGATGTGGCCGCGTGGCGGCGACTGGCGCGCGTTCGGACATTTCACGGTCATGCTGGCCGGGATGTTCCTCGGGATGATCGCGGTCGAGCAGTTCATGTCGAAACTCGTGGTGGTCGATCCCGTGCGTCATTTTTACCTCGCTGCCGCGGCCATGGCGATTGCGATGGGCCTTGGCATGTTGCTCGCGTGTGAGGCGTGGCGCCGGGTCTTTGCGCGTCGCGCGGTCGACGCCGCCAATGAGGCCGCGTCCGGCGGACCGGTGGAAGCGTGAATTACCTCACCATGCGTGGACCTTTGTTTCTGCTCGCGGTCTCCCTGGCGCTGGCAGCGTGCAAGCCAAACCCGGCCGAGACCCAGGATTCCAGCGTTGTCCGCTTTGCTGGCTCGGGCTTCTCGCTCGAGCCCGGGCCGGGCTGGATCCGCATCAACACCCGAAAGCTCAACCAGGGCCTTCCGCAGGTGATTTGCCAGCCGGCGCTGACGACCAGGGGCGGCACGATTCAAGTCGTGCAGCTCGGCGACCGCATCACCGAGAAGGACGCGATCGGGCAAATCCTCAAGGCGACGGAAGCCGACGAGCTCGCGATGAAGGAGACGCTCACACAACGAGATTTTCAGGCCGACTCCGGGACGCGCGGCCAGCTGTTCCGCTATACGCGGCATACGGCGCCGGACCCGGCCCGAATTCTCAACCACCTCACGCAGTACGTCGTGCGCACCGCGGGCGGACGCTGGATTTCGGTCGGCGTGCTCACCGATTCGGTCGAACAAGCCGACGAGGTGGAGGCCATGGTGAAGCGCACGCTGCGCGAAGTTCCACCGACCACACCCACGCCGCGCCCGAAATGACGGCGGCGCTTGTCCCGGGATACGATCGCATCCATCGTCGCCCGCGACCCCAACCGCAAACCCCATGACGAAATTTCTGATCACCGGCGCCTCCTCCGGCATTGGCCGGGCGGTCGCGCTCAAGCTTGCCGCCCGCGGCGCGATGTTGCTCTTGAACAGCCGATCGGCCGAACGCCTTGGCCCCGTGGGCGGAGAGTGTATCGCCGCGGGGGGAACCGGCGTCGTACATGCCGCCGATCTCACCACGCCTGGCGTGGTCGAGGGACTTTTCAGGGCGGCGCAAGATCAGCTCGGAGGACTTGATGCCGTCATCCATTGCGCCGGCGTTGGACTGATCAAGCCGACGTTGGAAACGACCGACGCGGAATTTTCGCGCGTGATGAACGTCAATGCGCGCGCGACGTTTCTGGTAGCGCGCGAGGCGTGCCGGTTTTTCTCGGCCCAGAAGCAGGGCCTGTTTATTACACTGCCAGGCATCCTGGGCCGCGTCGGCATGCGCAACGCGGCAGCGTACGCCGCGAGCAAGTTCGCCGTCACCGGCATGCTGAAATCCATGGCGCAGGAATTTCAACGCAGCGGCGTGCGCATCTGCCTGCTGCATCTGGGCGGGGTCGACACGCCATTCTGGGACAACCTCCAAATGACGGTGCAACGCGACCGGATGATCCCTGTCGACGCCGCGGCCGACGCGGTAATTTCGGCGATCGACCTGCCGGCGAATCTCGTGTTGAACGAGCTCGTGATGCAGCCAGAAAGCCACCAGATGTGAGGGTCCGCGGGCGATGATCTCCCACCGGCCGGGATGCAACCAACATGACCGGCTTCTTTGATTCTGCGTTTCTGGCCCGGCTCGAACAGCTCTCGCTGCTTTCGCGCCGGTCGTTCGGCGGACAACAACGAGCGGAACGGCGCTCGCGGCGGCGCGGCTCGAGTCTCGAGTTCGCGGACTACCGCGACTACGCCCCGGGCGACGACCTGCGGCGGCTCGATTGGAATCTCTACGGACGCCTGGATCGCTTTTATGTGAAGCTCTTCGAGGAGGAGGAGGAGTTGCCGATTCACATTTTGGTCGACGACAGCGCCTCGATGCGCTGGCGGCCCGCCGATGAGCGTGGTCGCCCGATCGCATCGCGGCCGGGCAAGTTTGATCTCGCCCGCAGGCTTGCCGCAGCCCTCGCCTACATCGGGCTCGCGCACCTCGACCACGTGCATCTCCACTGGCTCAGCACGGACGGGACCGCGGGGCGCGCCTTGGACCTCGGTCGGGGGAAGGCGCAGTTTCACCGCGCGTTGGAGTTTCTGACGCGGACGGATGAATTCAATGGTTCCATTCCGGTTGACCTGACGCGTGCGCTCCGGCGCTTCGGCGGATCCGTACGGCGTCGAGGTCTGGTCCTGCTCGTGAGCGATCTGCTAGAGCCAACCGGCGAATACGCCGAGGGTCTCGAGTTCCTGCTCTACAACGGCTTCGAGGTGCAACTCCTGCACGTGCTCGATCCCGCGGAGTTGCGCCCATCGCTGCTCGGCGATCTGCGGCTCGCCGAGGTGGAAGGACGGGGGACCATCGACGTGACGGCCGACGAATCGTTGTTGCGCGAATACGAGCGTTCCTTTGAGACGTTTCTCGCGTCGGTCGAGCGCTTCGCGCGGCAGCGGCGGGTCGCCTACGTGCGTGGGCTGACCGATGTGCCGTTCGAGAATTTTGCGCTTCGGGCCCTGCGACTGGCGGGGATGGTGAAATGACGCTGCTCAACCCCGCCGCCTTCATCTTTGCCGCGCTCATTCCGATCGTGGTGCTGCTTTATTTGCTGAAGATTCGCCGACGGGATGCGGTGGTCACCACCCTGCGGTTCTGGCAGCAACTCGCCACCGATAACCGCCGGCGCACATTCTGGCAAAAACTGCGACGTCCGCTTTCGCTGCTGCTGCAATTGCTGTTGCTGGCGCTCGTCCTCTTCGCCCTCGCGCGTCCCGAGCTAGGCGCGTTCTCCTTTGGCGGGGGTGCTTCCACCATTGTGGTATTCGACACGCGCGCGCGGATGCAGGCACAAGTGGAGGGCGGCGGCACGCGCTTCGATCAGGCGCGCACCGTTGCCGCCGGATTCCTGCGCCGCGCCGCGCCGAACAACCAGGCTGCACTCCTGGCCGCGGGCGCGCGACCTCTTGTCGTCGTTCCGTTCTCCGCCGATGAGTCCCCGCTGCTTTCCGCGCTGCAAAATCTCGTCGCGGAAGATGCCGCTGGTTCCCTCGAAGATTCGCTGGCGCTGGCGAATGAGCTGCTCGCATCGCGTCCGTACCCGCGTCGCGTCATCGTGATCACCGACCAAACAGCGCCACCCCGGGCGGATTCCGCCAACGGCGAGGTTGAATGGATTGCCGTCGGGACCCCGCGCGAAAATGTTGGCATCACGCAACTGGCCGTCCGCCGGCTCGCCACGAGTTCTGCCGACGCGGAGATCCTGCTCGAGATCGTCAATCACGGATCGACGCGACAGAGTGGAAATGTCGAGTTGGCGTTTGACGGGCGCGTCTTCGATTTGCGTCCCTCCGATTTCGCGTCTGGTCAGCGAAGGACCGAGGTGTTCGCGACGCCGCCACTGAATCGCGTCCCGAGCAACGCCCGTGGCTGGATCACCGCGCGCTGGGTGCCCGGCGACGGGCGGGCAGACGCCCTGGCCCTTGATGACATCGCGTACGCCGTGGCGCCGCTGCCGAGGCCACACCGCGCGCTGCTCGTCACGCCGGGCAATCCGTTCCTTGAGCGCTGCCTTTCGGCCGACGACTCGATTCGCTTTGAGTTGCTCGCGCCCGCGGCATTCGAACCCGCCAGCGCCGCGAATTTCGATGTGGTAATCCTCGACCTGCCGGAGAATCACGGGGCCGACGTCCTCGCAAATCAGCCGGCGGGGAATTTCCTCTACATCCGGCACTCACCACTTGGCTTGAATGACGGCGAGCTGGACCGGCCGCTGGTCACCGAGGCCGACGTTGATGATCCACTGCTGCGACTTACGGATCTGCGGGAGGTCAACTTCCTGCGCGCCGCCAGCCTCCCGTTCGACGCGCGTCGCGGACCGCAACGACGAGGCGCGTGGCGGGTTTTCTCGCCGCTGCGCTCGCTTGACCATGCGCTGGTCCTCGCCGGCGAACGTGAACCGGAAGGCGGCCGCCCGGGGCAGAGATTCGTGGCGCTGGCGTTTGGAATCACGGACTCGGACCTGCCACTCCGGATCGCCTTCCCACTCTTCATTTACAACGCCGTGCACTGGCTGGCGGGTGGAGAACCAACCAACCTGAACGCCCTTCGCTCCGGCGAATCGCTGCGCCTGCGGGCGGGGGAAACAGTCGAGGGTACGCCGCGCATCTCACCCGCGGAAGCCAGCAACACCCGCAGCCCAACCGCGAGCGGTGACGGCGCCTTTGCGCCTTCCCGCAATGGATTTTATCTCCGCCGCGATGCCGCGGGCGTCGAATCGTGGCTGGCGGTGAATACCTTCGATGACGACACCGCAAATCTCACGCAGACCGCGTCGTCCAAAACGTTTTCCGCCGGGGCCGAGGGCGTCACCACGTCGCAGCGCAGCAGGTTTTCTCTGGCCTGGCCGCCCTGGGTGTATTTGGCGGCGATTGCGTTGTTCCTCAGCGCGCTGGAGTGGATGCTTTATCACCGGCGCCGGACCGAGTGACGCCAGTTGCGGACAGGCTGCGCTTGCGGCACGCTCGCGGGATGCCGCGTCCGAAAACGATTCCATCCCGCTTTGAGAGCGAGCGCTTGATCCTGCGCGCGCCAAAGCCCAACGACGCCCCCGCGCTCAACACCGTCATCCGCGCTTCGCTGCCGGAATTGAAACGCTGGATGCCGTGGGCGCAGAAAGCTCCCGCCCTGGCCGAGACGCACAAACATCTTTGCGGAGCTGCGGAAAAATTCCACCAGGGCACCGATTTGATGTTTCTGCTTTTTGCCAAGGACACCGGTGAACTGATCGGAGCCAGCGGCCTGCACCGAATAGAATGGAGCGTGCCACGGCTGGAGATCGGCTACTGGGCCGCGACCCGTCACGCGGGCCATGGCTACATCACCGAGGCGGTCCGGGCGATTGATAAGTTTGCGTTCAAGGCGCTCGGCGCGGTGCGCGTGGAGATCCACTGCGACCATCGGAACGTGCGCAGCCGACGGGTGGCGGAGCGAGCGGGCTACGCACTCGAGGCCGTGCTGCGGCACCATCGCCGGGACGCGCGCGGACGCCTCACGGACATGTATCTCTTCGCGAAGACGAAGCGTCGTAAGTAACTACGGCACACCATGTTCGACCGGTAACTCGAAGGGCTCACCCACCCCGCCGAACTTGGGATAGACGAACTTGGCCGCCGGCACCGTCTTGCGGGTCACGCCATACATTTTCTTCAGCCCGGCTTGGCGAAGAACCTGAAGCGTGCGCCAGAGCGTGTCCGATCCGAGTCCGCGATTTCGATACTCCAGCAGGATGCACGGACCGGAAACCAGATGATTATCCGCGTCAGGATCCAGCGAGTAGACGGAGGCACCGATGATCCGGCTGCCGTGCGCGAGGACGAGGCAGCTGGCCTCGGTTTCCTCGAAGGCGCGCGTCACGAGATCCGCCAGGGAAAGTCGGAAGCGCTTGTAGGTTTCCGCCCAATCGGTATCCAGCGTGAAGCTGTTTTCGATCACGAGCTGCACGGCGTCGAGATCCCGGGTGGCGGCGGGACGAACGACGCAATTCACCGATGACTTCCCCGGTGTCTGTTCGCCGAGCGAGCCGGCATTCCAGCAGAACCTGGACCAGTGAAAAATCCTCATGCGACCGCCATTGTGATTGCGCCACGGGGCGGAGGCAACCACTTAGCGGTGAATTCCCCGCGGAATCCTCCTACGCGACGCCCATGGTCTTCAGATTGTCCTTGAACGCGTGGTAAAACTCGCGCTGCCGGGTGACGCCGCGGCGCAAGACCGGCTTGAGGTTGGCCAAATCCCCGACGTTGAAAACCAAATCCACACTGAAAATGAAGGCGCTCATCTCGTCATTCGTCATCACGGTGTTGCCGATGAGGATGATGAATTGATTGCGCCGCTGGCTGGTCGGAAGCTGGATGACCTCGGCGAGCACCGGGTTCTGCGAGACGGGCAGCCCGCCGAAATTCTCGTCGATGAAGACCACGTCGTACGGATGGGTGCGGATCTTGAGCGACACATCCTCGGCAAAGAGGCCCGTGTGCACCTTGTAGTCCATGCTGGTGAGGTGCTGGACAATCTTCTGCTGCGGATCCGGCTGCTCCACGCACACGAGCGCGGTGAGGTCACCGGGTTCAAAGATGTCGTACCGCGATTCGAGTTCGCTCATGGCGGGATGGGATGGGGTTTTCCTAGCGGCGGGTCGCGGCCAGGGAGTCGATCTTGAGGCCGGAGGCTTGTTCGAGTTCGCTGCCGCGGGCCTTCTTGAGCAGGTCGATGGCGCGGGTGACGACACCCTTCTTGGTGGAATACAAATGAGCCGTATCCTCTGTAATGAGCTCGGCCTTGTAGGCGTTCATCAGGGCATGGTCGAAGGTCGTCCAGCCGAACGTCTCGCTGGCCTCGATGATATCGTAGAAAGTGCGGCCCTCGTCTTCGCCGAGCAGGATGGCCTCCTTGGTGCGGAGATTGTGCCCGAGAATTTCGAGAATGAGCTGGCGGCCGCCGTCGCTTCGGGGCACCAGGCGCTGGCTGACGACGTAACGCATCGTATCCGCCAGCCGCTGGCGGATCTGCTTCGCCTCATCCAGCTCGAACATGCCGAGAATACGGCCGATGGATTGTCCGGCATCGATCGTGTGCAGCGTGCTCAACACCAAGTGGCCCGTTTCCGCCGCGGTCAATGCGATGTCGACCGTGGCCCGATCGCGCATTTCGCCGATGAGAATGACTTTCGGTGCCTGGCGCAGCGCCGCCCGGAGGCCCATCGGGTAGATGTCGAAATCCACGCCCATCTCGCGCTGGTTGATCGTTGAGTACTGATGCGGATGGTGGAATTCGATCGGGTCCTCCAGCGTGACCACGTGCACCGCCTGGGTCCGGTTGATTTCGTTGATGACGGCGGCCAGCGTCGTCGTCTTGCCGCTGCCGGTGGCGCCGGTGACGAGCACGAGGCCGGTCTTTTCCTTGCAAATGTTGCGGAAGATGGCCGGCAATTCGAGATCCTCGAGCGTCGGGATGATCGAGTTCAACTTACGCATCACGATCGCGGTGTTGCCCTGCTGCCGGAAAATGTTCACGCGGAATCGCGCCTCGTTGCCGAGCTGGTAGCTGCAATCGCAGGAGCCACTCTTCAGATACTCCTGAATGAGGCGGCGGTTCGCACCGATCATGGTCAGGGCGACACTCTCCGTCTGGTACGGCGTCAGCGCGTGAATGGGGGGATCGACCGAAATCGGCCGGAGCTGGCCGAAGGCCTCGACCTGCAGCGGTCTGCCGACCGAAAAATTCAAGTCGGAAATGCCGTCGTAGCTTTGCAGCATCGCGGACAAAATGGCGTCGAGTTCGATCTTTCTCATGGGCGGTCAGGTACGTCGGGCCGGTCAATCATTCGTCCAAATCATCCGGCGGCGTCTGGAGGAACGGCCGGAACTTCTTCTTGTCATTGCATTTCTCGTAGGCTTCCTCGGGCGAGATGCGCGCCGCGCGCAGATGCTCCATGATGGCGTCGTCGAGCGGCAAATTGCCCTTTTTCTTGCCCACCTGAATCATGCCGGGGATCTGGTGCGTCTTGCCCTCGCGCACGAGATTCGCAATGGCGGTGTCGAAGACCAGGATTTCCAGCGCGGCGACGCGGCCGGGGCGATCGACCCGGCGAAAGAGGTTTTGCGAGATGACGCCCTTGAGGGACTCCGCCAGCGTGGCGCGAATCTGGTTCTGCTGGCTGGTGGGAAACACATCGATGACGCGGTCGACCGTCTTCGCCGCGCTGGAAGTGTGCAGCGTTCCGAACACCAAGTGGCCCGTGGCCGCCGCGGTCAGCGCGAGTTCGATGGTCTCCAAATCGCGCATTTCGCCGACGAGAATGATGTCCGGGTCCTCGCGCAATGCGCCGCGGAGCGCGGAGGCGAACGAGCGCGTGTGAACGCCGACCTCGCGGTGGTTCACGAGGCTCTGCTGACTCTTGTGCACGAACTCGATCGGGTCCTCGACCGTGATGATGTGGTCCTGGCGATGAAGATTCGAGTAATCGATCATCGCCGCCAGCGTGGTGGACTTGCCCGAGCCGGTGGGGCCGGTGACGAGCACCAGGCCCTTCTTCAGCAGCGGGAAGCGCTTGAGCACCGGCGGCAGGCCGAGTTCATCGAGCGTGAGCACCTTGCTGGGGATCAGCCGCAACGCGGCACCAATCCCGTACTTTTGGTTGTAAAAATTGGCCCGGTAGCGCGCAACGCCGGGGATCTCGTAGCCAAAGTCGACGTCACCGGTTTCTTCGAAGACCTTCGTCTTCATTTCCGGTGCGATTTCGTAGACCATCGCCTTGAGGTCGTCGTTGCGCAGGGGCGGGTAATCCACCCGGACCAGGTCGCCATTGATGCGAAGCATCGGTGGATTACCCGTGGAAAGGTGCAAATCCGAGGCCTTTTGCTCGGCCATCAGTTTGAAAAACGCGTCGATCCTTGCCATGGGGAAAATCCGGAGAGTGGAGGGTCTGTCAGGGAGCTAATTCAGTGCCATCCCAGATTGAACCCTGAGCCGCCACCCGTCGAGCCTTCAAATCGGGCGTCGCAACCATGGACCGGCGACCACCGACATGCCCACTGGCTGGGGCTGAAAACCGAGGCGGGCGTAAAGCCGTGGGTCATCCGCCTGCAGGTAAACGTGCTGGCCGGGGACCGCGTTCAGGAGGATCTGGACGAGACGGGCGCCGATGCCACGGCGGCGGAACTTGGTCGAAACCCAGACATCCACCAGGTAGGCGTTGCCGACGCCGTCGGAAAGCAATCGACCAGTTCCGATCAAAATCCCGCGCGCGGAAGCAAGGCAGACATGGCGGCTGTTCACGAACGATGCGCGCAACTCTTCGGAGGTGCGGCCATTGTCGAATTTGTCGGCGGTCAGCGCATCCTTGAGGGCGGACCAATCGACGTCGTGCGGGCTCTCCGAGAAGACGATTTCGGGCGTCTTCATGGTACTTACTTTGGGGGCGCGGGAGACGGGGCCACCGGCGGGGCGGGCGGCTTCGCCTTCAGGTCGTTCAGCTTTGCCGAAATCTTTTCGTTGCCTGGATCGAGCTGAAGCGCCTTCTGCCAGAACAAAACGGCCTGCTGCTCGTTCTTCAATTTGAAATACGTGTCGGCCAGGTGGTCGAAGACCGTGGCATCCGCCGGCTCCGTGTTCTCGACGGCGCGCAGCAATTCGATCAACGCCTTGTCGTATTTTCCCGTCCGGTAGTAATACCAACCGAGGCTGTCGAGATAGGCGCCGTTGTTCGGCGAGAGCGACAGCGCGCGCTGGATCAACTGACCGGCTTCCTCGAGATTTTCATTCCGATCCGCCCACATGTAGCCGAGGTAGTTCGAGGCCTGCGCGATCACCTCGGGTCGATCCTCGATTTTCAGGCATTTGCGAAACAAGTCCGCGGCCTTTTCAAATTGACCCGCTTGCTCGGCGGTCGCGCCCCAGTCGAAATAAAACAAACCATTCAGCAGCGACTCCTGCGCCTGCTCGGCCTCGAGGCGCGTCTGGTCAAACACGGCGAGCGCCTCGGTGTTCCGCTTCGCCATTGCCAGGGTGCGGGCGAGCAGGTAGGAAAATCCGGGCAGGTCCGGGAAGCGACGGCGCGCTTCCGAAAGCACGTCGATGGCCTTTTCCGGCTTCTTCAACTGGACCGCGAAAATCTCCGCCATGCGCTCGTAGGCCGCGGGCTGGTTGGGATTGAGCAGGAGGGCTTGCTCGTAGTTCACGATGGCGCGGTCGTACTGCTTCTCGTCCTCGTAAATCTTGCCAAGCATCTCGTAGGCGTAGGTCTGTGCCGGGTTCTGCTTGATCATCGCCTCGAGCACTTCGATGGCCTTCGCGCGCTGTTCGCTCTGCAAGTAGCTGTAGGCGAGTTTTTCCCGGATCGAATTCTGGTTCGGACTGAGCTCGAGCACCTTGAGGTAGAGCGGAATCGCCTCGGGAACCTGCCCCGAGAGCACGTAATAATTCGCGGCCTGATTCAAGGTCTCCACGTCGTCACCTGCCAGCTCGACCGCCTTGGCGAAGAGCGGATTGACCTTTTTCGTCGCCTCGGGCGAAATCTTCTTCGCGTCCTCGCGCACGAACGCCTGATAATACATCTCGCCGATGCGAAGCCAGAATTTCGGGTCGCGGCTGTTGCTCTTGATGGCGCGTTCCATCACCGCATTGGCCTTGGCCGGCTGGTTGAGCAGCTGCCACGACTCGGCCAGATACGCGTAGGCGAGATAATTGGTGGGGTCGAGGTCGAGCGCCTGAGCCGCGTACTTCTGCGCGACATCCGGCTTTCGCAGGCTCTTCAAATAAATGTACGCGAGCGCGAGCATCGGCTGCGCCTCCTGGGGCGACCCTTTGACCAGGGCCTTCAGCAGCTCGACCGCCTCGTTGGTGTCGCCCCGGCGGACATGCTCGCTCGAGACCTTCAGACCCAGCGTCACGTTCGTCGGATCGGCCGCGAGTGACTTGAGAAAGAGCGTCAGCGCGCGGTCCGGCTCGCCCGCTTCCTCGGCCATCGTGCCCTGCATGAAGAGCGCGTAGGCCTGGGCCTTCCGCTCGTTGCCCGGGCTCAGCAGGAGATCCTTCGCAGGCGGGCGGTAGCGGTCGTCAAAGACCACGGCTCGCTCGCTCTTGTCGGCCCGATCTGAGCGCACCGGAGCGGGGGCTGCCGGCGACACGGCGGCCGGCTTGGCGGGCTTGTCCGAGGCGGCGGAGAGACGCGGGCAGCAGGCCGCTGCGGTCAGCACGCAAACCGTGACAATCGCGCGGCGGATTGGATACATCATCCCCGCTCCCCTCGGTCCAAACATGCCGCAGCCTAGGCCCTACGACTTGTAGCGCAAACGCTTCTTGTGGCGGTTTTCCTTCATCCGCTTCCGGCGTTTGTGTTTCGAGATTTTCGCTTTGCGTCTCTTCTTGAGGGAACCCATAAATAGCTTTAGTCGGCAGCTGGCAGTGTCCGGCGAATCAATAAACCACCTTGTTCAGGGGGTATTCGATGATGCCTTCGGCTCCAAGGAGCTTCAGCGTCGGGATGATTTCGCGGGCGATTCGTTCGTCAATGACCGTCTCGATGGCCACCCAGCCCGGAGTGGCAAGGGGAGAGACGGTCGGTTGGCGGAGGGACGGTAGGGTGGCGAGGAGGCTTTGCAACTGCTTTTCCTCCAGATTCATCTTCAAGCCCACCTTGTCCCGCGCCGCGATCGCCGCCTGCAGCAAAATCATCAGCCGCTGCAGCTTGTCCCGTTTCCACGCGTCATGCATGCACTTCCGGCTGGCAATCAGCTGCGGGTAGCTCTCCATCAGCGTCGCGACGACCCGCAGGTTGTTCGCGCGCAGGGACGATCCGGTCTCGGTGATGTCGACAATCGCATCGACCAAATCGGGCACCTTCACCTCGGTGGCGCCCCAGCTGAACTCGACCTGCGCCTCGATGCCATGACGCGCGAGGAAACGCTTCGTCAGGCCGACCGCCTCGGTGGCGATGCGCTTGCCCGCGAGATCGGAGAGCGTCTGGATGTCCGAATGGTCCGGCACCGCCAGCACCCAGCGCGTGGGAGCCGACGTGGCCTTGGAAAAATGCAGGTCGCAAAGCACCTCCACGTCGGATCCGTTTTCCTCGATCCAATCGCGACCGGTCAGTCCGCAATCGAGAAAACCCTGCTCGACGTAACGGCTGATTTCCTGCGCGCGCAGCAACCGGACCTGGAGCTCCGGGTCATCCACGGACGGTTTGTACGATCGCTTTGAGCCGCTGATCACGAATCCCGCCTTCGCAAAAAGCGCCACGGTCGCCTCGTGGAGACTTCCGGTGGGGAGCCCGAGGTGCAGGACGTTTTTCTCGTCGGCGGCCGATGAATTCATGAGCTGGGAGGGCTTCGGTAACACGGATTGGGATAAATTGGTAGGGACGACGCGAACCACCTTTGCTTCGCGCCGGCTTTGCGCGAATCTTCGATTTCTCCGCCATGGCTTCCCCGTTTGTCTCGCTCAACTCCTGGGTCGCCCCCGGCTGGATGTACCAGGGCGAGGAACCCCTCGAGGTGATCGAAGGCGGGCCCGACGATTGGGAACGGCTCGAGCGCGCGCTGGACCGCCATCGGGCGGAGCGCGCGGATGCCTCACCGCATCCGCAAGGCGGGGCGGTCGGGTATTTCGAATACGACGGCACTTTCTGGTTCGCGATCTTCCCCAGGCTGCACGCCGAGCCGATGGGCGTCCCGACCGTCCGCTGGACGCGTCGGTCGCGCGAGCACGAGACGCCCCCATGCATCGGTCCGTGGCGCGCGGGGATGACGCGGGCCGACTACGAATCCGCGGTGCGCGCGGTCCACGAGGGGATCGCAGCGGGCGACATTTACCAGGTGAATATCACCCAGCGCTTCGCCGCGGATTTCGTGGGGAATCCGTACGCGCTCTTCGAGCATTTGCTCGCGCGCAGCCCGGCACCCGGTGGCGCCTTTCTCGACACGGGGACCAGGCAGATTCTTTCGGCGTCGCCCGAATTATTTCTGCGCATCGAGGGGCGCGAAATCCTCACGCAACCGATCAAAGGCACGCGGCCGCGCGACCGCGACCCGCAACGCGATGGCCGGCTGGCCTACGAATTGATTACCGATCCCAAGGAGATCGCCGAGTTGATCATGATCACGGACCTCGAGCGAAACGATCTCGGCCGCGTCTGCGAATATGGCAGCGTGACCGTTCCCGATCTGCTGCGGCCCGAGAAATTTGCGCAGGTGCATCATTTGGTTTCGACCGTGACGGGGCGATTGCGCCGCGAGGTCACGCCCTTACAGGCCTTGCGCGCGTGCTTCCCCGGTGGGTCGATCACCGGTGCGCCGAAGCGGACGGCGATGAGGATGATCGAGCGTCTGGAGCCCTGCCCGCGCGGACTCTACACGGGCGCGATCGGCTACTTCGCGTTCAACGGCGACGCCGCGTTCAGCATCGCCATCCGCACGTTGGTGCGCGACGGCCGGGAGTTGCACTACCACGTCGGCGCCGGCATCACGGCGGATTCCGACCCGGCACGGGAATACGACGAAACCATGCAGAAGGGCACGGGGCTTGGCCAGGCTGTCGCCTGCTATCTCGAAGCGGTCGGTACGCGTGCGGTGACGCTACCGGTGCATTGACCGCCCGCCTCAGCGGGCCGGCCGGGCGGACCGCTCGATTTTCGCTTGGACGAGCCACCACCAAGTTCCGCAATAGACGATCGCTGCGAGCAGACCAAAGGCCGCCGGGAAGCCCATCCGCACGCAAGCCATCACCGGAGCAAGCAGGAGCAGGTTCGCTCCAAGGCCGAGCCAAAGCACGGAGCGGCCTC
Organism: Verrucomicrobiota bacterium; assembly: GCA_031370675.1. Classification (GTDB taxonomy): domain Bacteria; phylum Verrucomicrobiota; class Verrucomicrobiia; order Chthoniobacterales; family SZAS-18; genus SZAS-18. The sequence continues at coordinate 10,049 of JANMQT010000228.1, read as the reverse complement.
GTACAAACGGCAACAGTCCGACCAACTGCAGCAGCAGCACCACGCTGGGCAACAACAAAAGCACGCCTTCCCATCGGCTCTGAAAGTTTGCCGTGCGATCCAGCGCATAGCCAAGGCCAATCAGCGGGAAATAAAAGGTAACCGCCAGCAGCATCACCGTGAAGAGGCCAAGGAGAACGCGTCCGAGCTGGAGTTTGGAAGAATGGGTCATGTGAGGCGGCCAGCCGAGGCCGGCAGTCAGGGACCTCCGCGGCCATTTGTAAAGCCGCATCACGGCCAAGGCCGCCGGGGCGCGGGAACATGAAAAAACCCTGCCTAGAGGCAACGGCATCCGCGGCGCGGTTGCCTGCGCTCTCCAGGCCGCTGGCCTGGGTCTAACGCACAAACTGGCCCGCCCGCAGAATTCCCACGATGCCAACGAGAATCCAGAAAACGTTCAGCACGATATAGGCGCGATCCCTCTTCAAGGCAGCGCACCACGAGAGCATCACGGCATCGATGGTGTTGAAGATCCAAACGAACAGAAACGGACTCGCGGGCCCAAGCCAGCTCACCAGACTGAAGCTGAATATGCGCATCAGCACTCCCAACATTTCGATCGAAGTGCGGTGCTGGCGGACGATGGAATTGTAACGGGCAAGGTGCATAGATACGGGGAGGGAGCAGCCGACGTTGCCCTGCCCTTCAACGCAGGTCACCCCAAAAGCGTCCAAGGCCTGCCATCAGCAGGCCAACCTCTGGCCGACTTCGAGCCGCCTACGTCCGATACGACTCGACGACCAAGTCGCTGAGGAATTTATCGGGATCCTCCACCGCCGAGGCAGGCAGGACGAATTCGGCGCGGCTCGTGTTCTTCTGGATGAGCGTGAGCCCGAACTGATAGTCCTTGAAGATCCGCTCGCAGAGGACGCGCATGCTGGCATTTTCGCGCCGCGCGCGCGCCACCAGGGCCACACAGGCGTCGGGCTCAAAGCGAAACTCCACGCCGTGCCGCTCGCTGAAATCCGCGGCAAAATGGTCGGCTTCCCGGGCCAGTTGCTCGTCGAGTTTCGTCTGGCCCTCGGCGAGGAGTTTCTTCAGCGCCGCCGCGGGTTCCGCAATCAACGCGGCGTCCACCACCAGCCGATCCGCGCCGGACCCGGGTAACTCGTATTGGAAATCGCGCAGCAGTCGCTCGCAGACGGTAAACAACCCTCGCGCGCCGGTGCCCTCGGTCGAGGCGCGGTCCGCGATCACGCGCATCCCGTCTTCCGGGAAGGTCGCCGCGAGTCCGTACGCTGCAAACGCCCGCTCGTATTGGCGGAGAATGCTGCCCTCGGATCGCTGCAGAATTTCAAAGAGATCATTCGCCGTAAGCGGCTCGCAGAAAACGCGCACCGGCAAGCGCCCGATGAATTCCGGCTCGAAGCCGTAATCGATAAAATCCTTCGTCGTGACCTCTTCGAAAATCTCCGCGTCGGTGTATTCGCGTGATTTCCGTGCGGCCCCGAAGCCCAACGAGCTCTGCCGAAGCCGGCGGGCGACGCGCTCCCTCAAGCCACCAAACGCCCCGCTGACGATGAAGAGAATATGACGGGTGTTGATCGTCTCGCGCTTCGGCTTGCCGCTGCCGCCCCGCTGCATTTCCATTGCGGCTTGAATCTGCGCCTGGATGTCCATCGGGCTTCGCACCGGCACGTCCGTCTCCTCCATCAGCTTGAGCAGCGTGGTCTGCACGCCGCGGCCCGAGACGTCGCGGCCGCCCGCCAGGTTGGTGGCCGACGCGATCTTGTCGATCTCGTCGATGTACACAATGCCGTACTGCGCGATCTCCGCGTCGCCGTCGGCCCGCTTGACGAGATCACGCACGAGATCCTCGACGTCGCCACCTACGTAGCCGGTTTCGCTGAACTTGGTGGCGTCCGCCTTCACAAAGGGCACGCCGATCAGATCCGCCACGTGCTTGACGAGGTAGGTTTTACCAACCCCGGTCGGTCCGAGAAGAATCACGTTCTGCTTGGAATAATCGAGCGTGGCCGCCTTTTTCTCGTCCTCCTTCGCGAGCGAGCGAACGTGATTGACGTGGTTGTAGTGGTCGCAGATCGCGACTGAGAGAACCTTCTTCGCCTCGTCCTGCCTGATGACGAAGCGGTCGAGGTGCGCCTTGATGTCGCGCGGCCGGTAATGGAATTCAAAGCCGTCGGATTCCGCGGGCTCGGCCGCCGGCGGCTCATCGCTGCACGCATCGGCTGCGGCGGCGGGCACGTAGGCGGTCTGGACGTTCACGCGCTCGCCGAATTGCGTGCGCATGAACTCGGAAAGCTTGCGCTGCAGTTCGTCGGGATTAGGCATGGCGGGGTCACTCATCGAGGGAAACGCTAGACGGCTGGCCGGGTCTGTAAACCGGATGACACAGACGCCCATGTGAGGCCGGCTGACGCGGGGGCGGACATTCGTGGCTTGCCAGCCACGGCGGCGCTGTCTGAGAATCGATTTCGCCGTGAAATCCGCACTCGCTCCTCTACTGGCCTTCGGTGCCCATCCCGACGACATCGAATTCGGCTGTGGTGGAGTCATCGCCCGAGAGGCGGCCGCGGGGCGCAGCGTCAAATTCGCAATTTGCTCGCGCGGTGAGGCCGGCACGAACGGCACGCCGTCCGAACGGACCACCGAGGCCGAACAGGCGGCGGCCCGGCTGGGCGCGTCGTTGGAGTTTGTGGAACTAGATGGTGACTCGCACCTGGAACTTCGCGCGGCGCACGCCCTGAAGCTGGCCGGGCTAATCCGGCGATGCGCGCCGGGTCTCGTGCTCGCGCCGACTCTGGTGGAGAACCAGCACCCCGACCATTGGCGCTTGGGTCAATTGGTGCGGGATGCGTCCCGTCTCGCGCGCTTTGGCGGGCTGATCGAACTACGCGCATGGCCACCGCACGCTATCGACCAACTTCTGTACTACGCCGTCACGCCCGAGGCCGAGCCCGCGGGGATGCCACCAATCTTGATCGACGTTTCGGCTCCCGCGATCCTGTCCGCGTGGACAGCCGCCATGGAGTCGCACGTCACGCAACTGCGCACGCGAAATTACGTCGAGCTGCAGGTCGCCCGGGCGCGGGTCTGGGGATTGCGCGCGGGGGTGGAGCACGCTCAGCCGCTCTTCCCGAATGACCCGCTCGTCTTTGACTCGCTCGGTGCACTCACGCGGGCGGCCCGGTGCTTTTGAGCGATCGCCATGCCAATATTTCAACAGGCACCTAGCGCCGCGTTCGCGTGACGGTGCTCGACCGCGGATACGGGATGCTCGCGGTGGGAGCGACGTGGATCTCGACCGTGATTGACGCCAGTGCCGGGAACTTGGCGAGGAGCAAGCTCGTGAGTTTCAGGTTCAGGATCTCCCAGAAATCCGTCCGGTTGGGATAGCTCGCGAAGAACTCGTCGCAAGCGCGGGCCAGCAACGTGAAATCCGGATAAGCGGCCGGCTTTAGTCGCGGCTGGTAGGTGTAGGTGACCTTCAGATTCAGCGCGTTCCCGCCCTGATGCGCCACGGCGCGGTCGCGCAGTTCAAATTCGAAGCGCTCGACCACGCTCGAGCGCGGCTCGAGCGCGCGCAGCGTGGCTGGTGCGACCGAGAGCAGGACGCAGCAAAGCGGCAGGAGGAGGGAACGAACGCAGAGAACGGCGGCAGGCATGGCGGGCAGGATGGGAAATCCAAACTACTGGGGAAGGTCATCCAGCGAAATGAGATCCTCGACGGTCCCGCCGGACCCGGGACGCTCGGGCACGCGCACGAGATGGACGCTGCAGGGTGCGTTCGCCGCCACCGTCGACGCAACCGAGCGCCACCAGGCCATGCCGCGTTGCGTCGAACCGGGCGCACCCAGGATGACCAGATCGGCGTGGTTCCGGCGCGCGAAGTCGAGCAGCGCGGCCGAGGGACTCAGCGATTCGAGCACGTGGAGGGAAAGACGATCGGTCGGAAGCTTGAGCGGATCCACCCAGTGCCGGAGACGAACCAAATGTTCCAGATGCAGATCGGAATTTGCGTCCGCGGGAGTGACCTCCGCCGACCTGCCAAATGCGCCAATGACCGATACGCAGACGAGCCGAAACTCCGCGGAGGTCGAGAGCACCTGCTCCGTCGCGCGGCGAATCGCCGCATGGCGCTCATCGTCGGGATGCACGGTGTCGATGGCGACGAGGATGACCGGGGTCGCATTTCGCGCGTGGGCGACGCGCCCGCGCCGGGCCGGGTAGCGCTCCCGGGCGCGCCACCAGCGGCCGGCCTGCGCGACGATTCCCACCTGCCGCGATTTATGTGCGCGGCTCGTCAGCGCCAACTGATCCGGATGCCGCAGGTCGAACGCAATGTGTGCGGCAGTTTGATAGCGCTCGCGGACCTCAATCTCGAGACAGCGCAGAATGATTTCCTGCAGCCAGGGCGGGAGCGACGGCACCCGGGCCCGCGGTGGCTTGGGGTCGACCCACAGCCGGTCACGCAGGCCGACCATCGTCGCCGGAATGCCAAAGGGCAGTTCGGCAGTTGCCATTTCGTAGAGCACGACGCCCAGCGCGAAGAGGTCGCTGCGCGGATCATGGCGGCTGCCCTCGACCTGCTCCGGCGAAACATACGGCGCGGAGCCGGCCGCGTAGCGTTTTTCCTCGGCGAGCAGATCCGGGAACCGTGCGTGATGCGCGAGGCCGAAGTCGATCAAGACGACCGTCCCGTCCGGGCGCTCCATGATATTGTCGGGTTTGAGGTCGAGGTGAATGACCCCTTGTCGATGCACTCCGTGCAGCGCGTCGGCGATGGCGGCTCCGATGCGCGCCACCTCCGGCGCGGGCAGCGGCCCGCGCTGCACGAGTACCTCGAGGTTCTGTCCGTCGATCAGTTCCAGCACGAGGTATGGCGTGCGCGTGAGGTCGCCTGCCGCGATCAGCCGCGGCACATGCGGGCCCGTCAATTGCGGCAGGATCATGCTTTCGGTCTCAAAGCCAAGCAGGTTCTCGATCGAGTCCCCGGTCCGGAAGCGGGGCACCTTCATCACCAGCGGCCCCGGGTGCTCTGGGTGCGCGACGCGGTACAAATCCCCCATCGCGCCTGAATGCATGCGCTCACCGATCGTGAATCCATCGATGAGGGAGCCGGGGACGAAGCGTACGGTCATGTCGTTTTCGGGATCGACCGCACCTAGATTCCAAGCTCGACGCGACGCGCCAGCGCGGCCGGGAGGCCGGCGGCGCGGATCTTTTGCGCGGCCGCGAGGTGATCGTATGGCACGCGACAAAAAGTGATTTCGCCGCGATCGAGATCGAACAGCGCGTAGGCGGCAGCGGGCGTGCGATCGCGCGGTTGTCCGACGGAGCCCACGACCGCGACCCACCGTCGATGGCCCCGCATCGGGATCGCACTGCCGGGCACAGGCCGGAACGCCGACATCGCGCCCTCGCGCCCCTGGAAGAAAAGCATCTGGTGATGCACATGGCCGCAGAACGTATACGTGCAGCCGGAAGCCTCGGCGCAACTCCGCGCGGAGGCCGGACAATCCACGTAATTCCAGCGCTCCGGCGCCACCGCCGACGCGTGGACGAAGCAAATGGGATCCTCCCTGACGATGAGCGGCAGCGCCGCGAGGAAAGCTTTTTCGTCCTCTGACAGTGCCTGCCGCGCCCAGTCCATCGCGTCCTTCGCGGAATCGTTCATGTACGAAGCGGGACTGGCCACGGCGTCATCGTGATTACCGCGCAACACGACGGCCCCCGCCGCCGCCTCGCGCCTGATGAGATTTACCACCGCCGCGGGGTCCGCGCCGTAGCCGACCAGATCGCCAAGGAAAACAAGACGCTCCGCGCCGGCCTGCCGCGCATGCTTGAGGCACGCGTTGAGCGCCTCAAGGTTTCCGTGGATGTCAGACAGCAGGGCGAGAATCACGATCGGTCGGAGGATGAAGACGCCCAGCGCCGATCAAACTCATCCAGGCGGGAGCGCAGGGATTTAACCAATAGAAATAGTTTCAGCGCCTTCGCCAAGCGGTTATCGCCTCGCGGCCCAACGTTTTACTGATCGGGGCGAGGGGAGCGGGGAAGAACCCGGTGAAGATCAGCGTGGTGTCATGCCGTGTCGCTCCCTAGGCTCGCCGCGAATGGATCTGCCCGAGCGAAGCGAAGGCGAGGATTCGGCGGCGCAAGAAGCACACATAATCAGTCACCCAAGTGCGGCTTCCAGCGCGGGCTTCGAAATGGCGATTCGTCGGGACGCGGACGGTTACACTTCAAACATCTTCATCCAATGGCACCAGCACCTCGGGACGGTATTTCTTTCTTTCAAGCGACAAAATGGAGCTTGGTCTTCGTCCTGCTGGCTTTCAGCTCGGCACTGGGTCTCCTCCTTTTGACGCCAGCTAAACAAGATCTGGCAGGAAAGGAGGAGCGCGGGGATGAACCGGATGAGGCGCGCAGGTTCCGGCTGCTGCAACAGCAGGATGAGAACGGACAGATTCCCGCGGATGGACTCGATAAAGCCCGGGACCAAATGGCCGCGATGAAGGCCGCCCAGTCGGCGCAAGCCCGTGCCCTCGGGAAAGGAGACGGGCAGTTCATTGCGGGAATTGATCCCGGTGCGTGGATTTGGCTTGGGCCGGGCAATGTGGGCGGGCGAATTCGATCGATCCTCGTGGACCCGACCAATCCCAACCACATGTGGGTCGGGAGCGTGGGCGGAGGCATCTGGACCTCAACCGACGCCGGGATTTCGTGGCAGCCGGCCGGAGGATTCGGCGCTGATTTGGCGGTGTCGAGCTTGGTGATGGATCCGACAAACCCGAACGTCATCTACGCAGGAACAGGAGAATCCTTCTCGGCATCCATTGACGGGACCGAAGGCTGGGATATTGCGGCTAACGGACAGCGGGGTGCCGGTGTCTTCAAGACCACAGACGGTGGCGTGACGTGGAACCAGTTGCCCAGAACCCGACCCTCCGATCCGGCCGTGTGTGGCACCGGTCCCGGGATCAACTGTCCCTGGTCCTACGTGAATCGGCTGGCGGTTTCGCCGAACGGCGCCGCGGTCCTCGCTGCGACCGTCAATGGCCTCCAGTTTTCGGTCGATGGCGGTTCGACTTGGAATGCCGCGGCAGGTTTGGCCGGAAACATCCAGGACGTCGATTTCCACCCTACCGATAGCACTCGGGCCGTTGCCTCGGGGGCGGCGCAGGCGGCCTATTCCACGGATGGGGGAGCGACCTGGACACAGGCCACCTTCTCTAATGACGGAGGAGCCACTTACACGGCGGCCCTCACGGGGCGCGTCGAAATCGCCTACGCGCCGAGCAATCCCTTGATCGTCTACATTTCCGTGGCGCAGAAATTCACGGATGCGGCCATGAACGTTTTCGAGGGCGACGTCTACAAAAGCACGGACGGCGGCCACAAATATATCCGCGTCAACGCGCGAAATAACCTCCTGGGTGGGCAGGGCTTTTACGACAACATCATTTGGGTCAATCCGCTCGATCCCAATTTCTTGATCGTGGCTGGCGTCCTGCCGTATCGCAGCACCGATGGCGGCGTAACTTTTTCCACCATCGGCGATTCGAGCACGAACCTGCCGCACACCGATCATCACATGATCGTGGCCCATCCGGGTTTCAACAACACGACGAATCGCACGGTGTATTGCAGCAATGACGGCGGGATTTTCCGCTTCGATGACGTGGCCGTTCCGTCTCCTGCGACCGCGGGTTGGGTTTCGTTGAATCACAATCTCGGCGTCACCCAGTTTTACAGCTCGGCGGGAAATTCGGCCGGAGTGATCATTGCCGGGTCCCAGGATAACGGAACCTTGAAATTTACGGGCGGTGTCGATACCTGGAGTTCAATCCCGGGCATGGGTGGAGACGGCGGCTTCTGTGTCTCCGACCCGACCGATCCCAACTATTTTTACGGGGAATACGTCTACCTGCAAATCTCGCGCAGCACCAACGGAGCTGCTTCCGGTACGAGTATCTTCAGCGGAATCGCCGACGCGGGGGTCAAAACCGCCGCAAACTTCATTGCCCCATTCACGCTCGATCCCAGCGATCCGAACACCATGCTGGCGGGAGGCCAGAGCCTCTGGCGCAGCACGAACGTCAAGGCCGCGACGCCGACTTGGGCGGCCATCAAGGCGCCGGTCTCGAATGGTTTGATCCCGCCTTCCAATGTGACGATTAGCGCCGTCACGGTTTCTCCCAGCGATTCCGATTTCATTCTCGTCGGTCACAACGACGGACAGATTTACCTCACGTTCAATGGCACCGCCGCGACGCCGATTTGGAGCAAGATCAGCAAGGTCGGCGCGGGGACCCCGGCCCGTTACGTCACCCGGCTTGTCATCGATGAGACACGGAGCCCGAATTGGATCTATGCCACTTACGGGGGGTTTTCCGGCGACAACATTTATCGCAGCACCGACTTCGGCGCGAGCTGGACGGCCGTGACCGGCATGGGCCTTACCGGTCTGCCCAGTGTTCCTGTTCGAGGCTTCGCCATCAATCCGGTCCAGTCGAATTATATTTACGCGGGCACGGAGATCGGGGTCTTCGCATCCGAGGATGCCGGAGCGACATGGAAGGTGCCCCAGGATGGTCCGGCGAATGTCTCAGTGGAGCACCTGTTCTGGCTGAATGGCGACCTCATCGCCGTCACCTTCGGACGAGGCCTTTATCGAACCTTCTCGTCCGTCTATAGCCTGCCCGTCTGCCTGGGCGGCGGCTCCGGATTCTGGGACGATCCGATGACGTGGAACAACCAGCGGGTCCCCACCAGTTCCGATGATGTCGCCGTGCAGTGTCCCATTACCGTTCGCTCCGGGGCTCAAGCCAGGAATGTGCGGGTGAATAATCACCTCTTCCTGAACGCGCCGCTTTTTGTTGCCCAGGATGTGGCCAACTACGGGACAATCGACTCCAATCTCACCAGCTACAGCTCCCCGCTTCTCGCCTGCCGAAATCTCGGAAACTTCCGACCGACTCACACCCTGACGATAGCCGGCATCATTCAATTGCCGGGAGGCATTTCGGCCACCGGCGACGTGGTCAACAGCGGATTCATTGCCCTGGGCCAAAATATAAACTGCGCGGGCCTGGCCATGACTCTCAACAGCTCTCTCACCATGCAGTCGCTCACCGCCACGGGCGACGTGACCAACGCCGGCGATATTGAGGGCGGCGGTTTCGTCAGCGGCCCCACCGGCACGCAGCACCTGTCGGGGCCCGGAATCTGGAAACTCGGCTCCTTCATCGTCCGCAACCTGGTCGTGCTCAGCGGCAATGTGAAACTCGATGTCACCACCTTCGACAACATCGGCACGTTGGACATCGAGGGTGGCATCCTGACCTTCACGGGCGCCATCTTCAACAGCGGGGGCGGAATCGCCGGCGCCGGCACCATCCGGATGGCGCCAACCGGTGGGAGCGCCCAGTTCAATGGCAACGCGCCGGCGCTGACCATCGCCTCCGGGATCGTGCAGGACCAATCGGGCGGGACGATCACGGGCCCGCTCGCGGTGAATGCCGGAGCAACGTTTCAGCTCACGGCCTGCCACATCATTGTCCGGGGTGACATCACGGTGGATGGCGCGATTACGAAGGAGAATGTCTTTGGCGGAAACATCATCGATTTCTTCGGCCAGACCTTCACCAACAACGGCAGCGTCGCCGTCAATGCCGTACGCTTCAACCCGAGCGGCCCCGTTCCGCTCGCTCAATCGATCGTCGGCACCGGCGTTTGGGGAGGCGACCAGATGTCCCTGGGCAATGGATCTGCCGCAGCGCCGTCCACCGTGACGCTGCAAAATGACGTCACCATTGGCTGTGCCGAATTTGATATCGGCTATACGCTGAATCTCAATGGGCACGTTCTCACCTTCACCGGCGGCGGAAATCAGTTCGGCGTGGCGGTGAGTGTTTCCGGAGCGGTGGCGGGCGGGGGACCCTTCAAAATGCAACCTGCCGGCGGCAGCACGAAAATTCGAAGTCTAAGTGCGCCCGCCTTCGCTCCGCAATTGGAGATTGTGTCCGGTACGGTCACCGCCGACG
>JANMQT010000225.1:0-2219 GCA_031370675.1 Verrucomicrobiota bacterium | reverse complement strand
GCGGCGGATTGCCGCTTGTTCGGGCCCCGCGCTTCCCTTACGTTCCGCGGCTTCGCATCATGCGCTATCTCACCACCATCGGCCTTGAGGTTCACGTCCAGCTCAAGACCAAGAGCAAGATGTTCTGCGGCTGCGCCGTCGCCTACGGCATGCCCCCGAACACCCTGACCTGCCCCGTCTGCCTCGGCCTGCCCGGCGCGCTGCCGGTGATGAACAAGCAGGCGATTCGACTGACGATTCTAACCGGGCTGATGGTCGGCTGCCGCATTGCCGAAACCTGCAAGTTCGACCGGAAAAATTATTTCTACCCGGACATGCCGAAGAATTACCAGATCAGCCAGTACGACATGCCCCTTTGCCTTGGCGGCGGGGTTGTGCTGCACGATCTCGCGTATCCGAAGGACGCGCAGAAATCGATTTCGACGCCCGACAAGGTGATCGGTCTCACCCGGATTCATCTTGAGGAGGACGTGGCAAAGAGTTTTCACCTCGAGACCGCGACCGGGATTGATTTCGATCGCGCGGGCACGCCCCTGATGGAGATCGTGAGCGAACCGGACATCGAGACACCCGAAGAGGCCTTCGCTTATCTCACCGCGCTCCGGCAGGCGTTGCTCTATGGCAATGTCAGCGACGCAGACATGGAAAAGGGCCAAATGCGTTGCGATTGCAATGTCTCCGTGCGACCCGAGGGACAAAAGGAGTTCGGGACGAAAATCGAAATCAAGAACATGAATTCAGTTTCCGGCGTGCGGCGCGCGCTCGCGTACGAGATTCAGCGGCAGGCCGCCGAGCTCGATGCGGGTCGCAAGCTGCAGCAGGAGACACGCGGCTGGGATGACGCGACCGGGCAGACCTTCCTGATGCGGGTCAAGGAAACGTCCGCCGACTACCGCTATTTTCCCGATCCCGATCTGCTCCCGGTCCATACGCAGGACCTGCTCCGCGAGGCGCAGGCGCTCCTGCCGGAGTTGCCTGCGGCTAAGCGCCAGCGCTACGTCGCGGATTATGGACTGACCAACTACGACGCCTCGGTGCTCGCCGATGATTTGGCGCTGGGGGAGTATTTCGAGGAGGCAGCGCTCGTTGCGGCGTCTGCCTCGCCGGCGGTGACGCCCAAGCCGGTTGCAAATTGGATTCTCAATGATTTGACTGCGGCGCTGTCCGCCCAGGGGAAAGCGGTGATCGATTCCCCCGTCGCACCGGCCGCGCTGGTCGAGCTGGTGGGCGTGATCGAGTCCGGCAAGATTAGCGGCAAGCAGGGCAAGGAGGTGTTCAGCGAGATGTTCGCCACCGGCAAGGCGGCGCTCGCCATCGTCAAGGAAAAGGGCCTCGAGCAGATCAGTGACACCGGGGCGCTGGAGAAATTCTGCGATGAGGTCATCGCCACGAACGCGAAGGTGGTCGCGGACGTGAAAGGCGGCAACGCCGGTGCGATCAATTTCCTCAAAGGCCAGGTGATGAAGCTTTCGAAAGGCACGGCGAACCCCGCGATCGTCGGCCAGATCCTCGAGCGAAAGCTAGGAGCCGGTTGAAATACCAGCATGGCCCGCGTTGCTGTCGATTTTTGGCTTGGGCAAGGAGCGCGCGAAGCGGCTGGATCCACTGCGATCCTGCCCGAGCGCGGCGACACCGCCCAAGCCAAAAATCGGCGCAACCCTGCGGGCGAGCGTGGATGGGGTCGTCTGCCGGCGTTGCTCGTCGGTCGCGGGGTCAATGGAACCCGCTCCCTCCTGGCGCCACCGCCATGCAGCCCCATCGACGCTCGCGCGGGCCATGCTGGCATTTCAACAGGCTCCTAAAGGGTTGAGGCCGGGGGCAGGCTCGCGCAAAGTGCGGGCATGACCCTTAACGAACGCATCGTCCACGATCTCAAGGAAGCGATGAAGGCACGGGAGCAATCCCGGCTCGAGGTCATCCGCATGCTGAAATCGGCCGTGCAAATGGCGTCGATCGAAAAGGGCGGAACGTCCACGGTGTTGGACGATGCGGAGGTCGAGGCTGTGATTCGCAAGCAGGTCAAGCAGCGTCGCGACTCGATTGCCGGTTTCGAGAAAGGCGGACGTCCCGAGCTGGCTGCGAAGGAACAGGCCGAGTTGGAAGTGCTTCAGGCGTATTTACCGAAGGGCCTCACGCCGGAGGAACTGGCGGCAATGATCGATGCGACCATCCAGGAGGTTGGCGCGACGACCAAGGCCCAGCTCGGATCCGTCATGAAG
>JANMQT010000205.1:0-4497 GCA_031370675.1 Verrucomicrobiota bacterium | reverse complement strand
CGCCGACGAGCGGCAGGCGGGGCGGTCGCACCACGGTGGTGCCGCGACCCACCGCGGCCTGGATCCATTTGATGTACTGCACAAATTTCGGAACCGTATCGAGCCGGAGCATCGGCAGGAACCATGCATACAGCTTCGCCGCGCGCGCCTTGTCGCCGCGCATCGCCGCCTCGTAAAGCGCGACCGATTCGCGCGGGAAGGCATTGACGAGGCCTGCGATCCAGCCCGTCGCGCCCACGTAGATGCCCTCCACGATGGCGTCGTCCATGCCAACAAAAATCGTCAGCCGATCGCCCAGCAGCGCCTTAATCGCCGTGATTCGGCGAACGTCGCCGCTCGATTCCTTAACCGCGTGCAGGTTCCGGTGCTCGGCCGCCAGCTCGCCAATTTGCGCGGGCGTGTAGTCCGTCTTGTAGGCCTGCGGATTGTTGTAGAGCATGCACGAGAGCCGGGTCGCCCGGAGCACGGCATCGACGTGGGCCTTCATCTCGCGCCAGTCCGTGCTGTAGACGTACGGTGGCAGGACCATCAGCCCCTTGCAGCCCACCCGGGCCGAAGCCTTGGCGAGCGCGACCGCCTCGGCGGTGCTGAGCGCGGAGATGCCGTTGACGACCGGGGCGCGGTCGCCGACCGCTTTGATGCAGGTCGAGATGACGGCGCATTTCTCATCGAAGCTCAGCGTCGCCGCCTCGCCGAGCGAACCGCCGCAGACGATGCCGGTGCAGCCGCTGTCGATCATCCAATGGCAATGCTTCACGAGAGCGGGATGATCGATCGCACCGTTGGCGCGAAAATTGGTGGTGATGGCAGGGATGACGCCGGTCCAGTTCATAAGGAGTGTTGTGTTTAGCGCATGGCGTGGAGAAGACGATGGAAAATCAACGTCATCGTCCGCGGCGAACGGTTAACCAAATCGATCGGGCGCCACCGTTTCCAGCGCGACCGATGGTTTCCGGCCGTCGACGAGTTCCGCCACGAGACGCCCGGTGATGGGCGCCAGCGTCACGCCGAGCATGGCGTGCCCGGAGGCGGCCAGGAGGTTCGGATGCTGCCGGAACCTGCCGATGTAGGGCATGCCATCCGGTGAAACGGGGCGAAGGCCGAACCAGGGCTTAACGCCGGCGAAATCCGCCGGACCAAAATCGGGATAGTACTTGGGTACGGACTCCATAATTTGGCGGACGCGTTCCGGGCGCACCACGTTGTTGATGCCGCTGAGTTCCATCGTTCCGCCAAACCGCAGGGTTTTGCCGATGGGCGTCACCGCGGTGCGCGCCTCGGTGAGAATGGCGGGCACGCGCGGCTGGAACCGCGGATTTTCCAACGTCAGGCTGTACCCCTTGCCGGCCTGCATGGGCAGGCGCACGCCAAGGCCCGCGAGCATGGAGGGCGACCACGATCCGCCCGCCAGCACGAATTCGTCTGCCTCGATTTCACCCGCGTCCGTCTGCACCGCCACGAGCTGCGTTCCCTCCGCGCGCCAGCCCGTGACGCTCGTGCCCCAGCGAAACGTCACGCCCGCCGCATGCAACAACGCCGTCAACGAGGTCATGAATCGCCGGGGAGAAAGGTGACAATCGATCGGGAAAAAGACGGACCCGGCGATGTCCATGCGCACGCCGCCGTCAAACGCCGCCGTCTCAGCGGCATTCAAGACTTTCGCCTCGACGCCCAAGCCATTGGCCAGCCGGATGAGTGCGTCCTCGTGCTCCAGCGCCTGCTCCGTTTTGCAAAGCATGAGCAGGCCCTGCTTCTCGAGCAGGAAGTCGTTCCGTGTCAGGTCGGCGAATTCCTCGAACAACGCCCGGCTCGCGAGGCAGAGGTCACGCAGCACCGGCGCGGCGCGCTCGACGTGTCGCTTTGTGCACGACCGCATGAAGAGCCAGCCCCAGCGCACGAGGTCCGCCTCAAGCCGCGGCTTGATGTAGAACGGACTGCGCGGATTGAGCATCCATTTGAGGCCCATCGCCACCATCCCGGGCGCGGCCAGCGGAATGACATGACTCGGCGAGACGTACCCCGCGCTGCCGTTCGCGCACGAATCATGGTCCTCGGCGTCGCGCTCCACCAGCGTCACGCGATGGCCCTCGCGCGCCAGGTAATACGCGCAACAAAGGCCGATGACACCCCCGCCGCAAACCACCACGTGTTTTTGTTTCGCCATGAAAAATTTATTCCGTCGCGTCGCGGATACCCCAGCAAAATGGGTCGGCCGGATCGAGGAGCAAGATCGACTCGGCGTTCACGTGGGCCGTGCCAGAAATGGTGGGCGCGATCAACCCCTTCGCACGATCCAGCCACCGATAGCGACCGGTGAAGCGGCTGCCGATGACGCTTTCCTGCACCCACGGTTCGCCCTCGCCGAGTTTTCCGTCGGCCGCCAGGCACGCCAGCTTCGCACTCGTGCCAGTCCCGCACGGTGAGCGGTCGTACGCCCCTCCAGGGCACAGCACGTAGTTGCGGCTTTGCGCCCCCGGCGACGGCGATGACGCGAAGAGCTCCACGTGATCCACCTCGGGATGACCCTGCTCATTCACGGCTTGGCGGACGCGATTGGTATAATTGGCCAACGCCGAAAGATTCGTCCGATCGATCGTGAGGCCGTGTTCCTCGATCAGATAGAACCAGTTGCCGCCGTAGGCCACGTCGCCGCTCACGGCGCCAACGCCCGGCACCTGCACGGTCGCGCCCTTCGTGTGGCGATAGCTCACGACGTTGGTGATCGAAATCTCCCCCTGGGCTGAAAGTTGCGCGTCGACCGCCCCGACGGGCGTGTCGATCCGGCAGACTCCGGCGGTGAAGCGGCCGAGATGCGCCAGCGTGGCGACCAGGCCGATGGTGCCGTGACCGCACATTCCGAGATAACCGGAGTTGTTAAAATAGATCACCCCGATGGCGCAATCGGGACGGTGTGGCGGACACAGCAGCGCGCCGACCACCGGGTCGGATCCGCGCGGTTCGTGCACGACGGCAGAGCGGTAGCGATCGAATTTCTCGCGGAAGCGGACCACGCGTTCCTCGAGTGGACCGTCCCCGAGGTCCGGCCCACCCTCCACCACCACCCGCGTCGGTTCACCGCCGGTGTGGGAATCAATCACGTGCAAACGCTGGATGACGGCGGACATGGGCCCGCAGTTTCCACGCTTTGGGGGAAATCGCCAAGTCGAACCCATCCTCAAACTTTGCTCTGGAGTCAGCCCGCTCGCGCCCACGCGCCATCACGAGGCGGCTTTCCGCCCACGCCGACGTGCGAAATTGCATTGACGAGTTGTGCGCGGCTCCGGCAAAGTTTTCTCGCTGCGCGGTCCGGGGAAAAACGAGATTTGGCGCCGGTCGTTTCTTTGCCAGGTCAGCTCGGCACGGTTCAACCAGTCTGCATCCCCGGCTGCCCGAAGAATTTCCGAATCGACCATTCCCGATGAGTTCCACGCCTCCTCTCTATGAAGCCGTCCTTGTACCTGCGTTGCATCACATCCAGGACGAATTTGGCTACCTGAACCGGGAGGCCATGGTGCGGTGGGCCAAGGACAACGGCGTGCCGTTACACCGGCTCCAGGCGGTCGCGAGTTTCTTCCCCTTCTTCCGCTTCGCCAAGCCGCCCCGCGTGACACTGAGGGTCTGCCGGGACATGGCGTGTCATGTGGCCGGCGCCGTGCCCATCATGAAGGAGCTCGAATCGCTCGCCGGCGAAAATTTCGCGGTGGAAGGCGTTTCCTGCCTCGGGCGGTGCGATCGCCAGCCTGCCACCTTCGTGGCGATCCTCGGCTCGCACCACGAACGCTATTACCTCGGCCGCACGGCGGCCCAGTTGAAACAGATCGTCGAGGCGTGCCTGAACAACGCTCCACCGCCCGACGACAAGGACCTCGATTTGCCTTATTCCGGCGCGAACTGGAAGGCCAACCCGTACGGCGCAAATCCCTGTGACTACGCCGGGGTTCGCAAGGCGGTCGCCGCCCGCGATGCCTCGATTGCCGCGGCGGAACAGCTCCTGATGGCCAAGCCGGGCTGGGCGCCGGCGCGCCTCGAACGTTTCCGGCATGCCGCCGCCGGCCAGTTGCGCGGCGACTTTACCGACGATCCGGAGCTCCTCGCGGCCGTCCGCGCGTGGCAGACGGATTCCGACTGGGCGAAGGGACCGACGCTGGGCAACTGGACCGAAGCGCTGCTGAAGGAATTCACGGAGGCGGACCTGCGCGGGATGGGCGGAGCCGGCATTCCGGCCATTCAGAAATGGCGTGACGTGCGGGAGGCGGTGCGCGGCGCGCGACGGCGTGACAGTGACGATCGCGCGTTCATCGTGGTCAACGGCGACGAAAGCGAACCGGCGACGTTCAAAGACCGTGAGCTTTTGCTGCGCACGCCGCATTTGATTATCGAGGGGGTGATTTTGGCGGGGATGATCACGGAGGCGACGCAGGGGTTTATTTACATTCGCCACGAATATCCGGAGCAGATAGAAGCCTGCTGGGCCGAAATCCGCCGGGCCGAGAAGCT
>JANMQT010000136.1:0-11368 GCA_031370675.1 Verrucomicrobiota bacterium | reverse complement strand
GAAGTCGATGCCCGAACCGGCAACGAGGTCCTTCACGGTGCCGGACACCATCACGCCGCCGGGATCCGCCTTGGACATGATGCGCGCGCCCGTGTGCACGGCGATGCCCCCCACGTTGTCGCCCATCATTTCGCATTCACCTGTGTGCACGCCCGCGCGCACTTCAATCCCCAGTTGCCTGACCGCACCCACGATCGCCAGCGCGCAACGCACGGCCCTAGCCGGACCATCAAAGGTCGCGAGGATGCCGTCGCCCGAGGTGTTGGTCTCCTTGCCGCGGAAGCGCGTCAGTTCCTTGCGCGCGATCGCGTAATACGAGTTCAAGAGATTGCTCCAGGCCGTGTCGCCAAGCTGCGCGGCGCGCTCGGTGGACGACGCGATATCGAGAAAGAGCACGGTGGCGAGGATGCGATCGGACGAATCGATCGGCCGCTCACCCGTGATGAACTCCTGGATGTCCGAGAGGATGGTGTCCATGTCGTCGAGCATCATCGAGTGGCTGTTGCCGGGATACTCGATGAACTTCGCCCCCGGTATCCGTGATGCCATGTCGCGCGCGGCGTGCAAGTTGGCGCACGGGTCGCCCGTGCGGTGCATCACCAGGGTGCTCGCCCGGATCGAAGGGAGAATCGGTCGCGTGTCGATCTGCCCGTTCATTGTCTCGTAGGCCCGGACGGCCGACGGGCTCGCCGCCGCACGCATATAACGGGCGACCGCTTCAATGAATGCGGGGTCGGCATCCCGGCCCACCCCGGCACCAAATCCCGTGATGTAATCAAAGGAAGGCCAGTCGTCCTGGATCGAGGCCAGCATCTGATCGTGTTCTTCCTGGGTCTGACCCCACGGATGGTCTGGGGAACTGATCCAGCGGGCTTGGGCGCCCCAGACCATCAGCGTGATCACACGCTCCGGATGGGTGGCGGCAAACAGGCTCGCCATCGAGCCGCCCTCGGAAACGCCGATGATGTTCGCGCGCTCAATGCCGACATCATCCATCACCGCGCGAATGTCGTCGGTGCGTTCCTCGAGCGTCGCCATTTTCACCGGCCGGTCGGAAAGACCGGTGCCGCGCTTATCGAAGCGAATGAGCCGACAGAACTTGCTGAACCGCTCAAAGAACAGCGCGCGCCGTGGATTTTCCCAGTCCATGTCCAGGTGCGACATCGTGCCTGGTGCCCAGACGACATCGACGGGGCCTTCGCCTGTAATTTGGTAGGCAATGAGCACCTCTCCGCTGCGGGCGTATTTCGTCTTCGGTAGCATCAGATGTTTGTGAGGCGGCCGCGCGGACGGGTCAAGGCTGGCAGATTCTCGATCATCGCCAAACTCCCCTCGACCTCCGAACTTCGCCGCCTAGCGTCGAGCGAATCAAAATAATGAAAACTCTCGTGCTCGGAGCCGGATCGATCGGTGGCTATTACGGAGGTCGGATGCTGCAGGCCGGCCGGAACGTGACTTTCCTCGTGCGTCCGCGCCGCGCCGCGGAGCTGGCCCGGACCGGTCTCGTGATCCAGAGCGAAGCGGGCGATATGCACCACGCCGCGCCGCCGACGCTCACCGCCGAAAGTCTCCGCGAGACCTACGATCTCATTTTGTTGAGTTGCAAGGCCTACGATCTGGAAAGCGCGATGGAGTCCATCGCGCCGGCCGTGGGCCCAAACACGGTCATCCTCCCGCTGCTCAACGGCATGCGCCATCTCGATGCCCTGGATGCGCGTTTCGGCGCCGCGCGCGTGCTCGGCGGGTTATGCCAGATCTCGACGGTGCTCGATGCCGAGGGACGAATCCTGCACCTTACGAAGGAGATCCACACGCTGTCCTTCGGCGAGCACGATGGCACGCGGTCCGCACGCGCGGTGGCAATCGCCGCGGAAATGGCGGGTGCGCGCTTCGACGCGCATCTCAGCGAAAACATCCTGCAGGAACTGTGGGAGAAATGGGTCTTCATCGCCTCAGCCGCCGGCATCACCTGCCTTATGCGGGGCACCGTCGGCGACATCGTGGCCGCGGGCGGGGCGGACCTGGCCGCGAAACTCATCGAGGAATGCGCCGCGATCGCGATCCGCCAGGGGTTCCCACCGGGTGCGGCCGCCCTGCAGCGCACGCACGGCTTCCTGACCGCGCCGGGTTCCGCCTTTGTCGCCTCGATGTTCCGCGACCTCGAGCGCGGCGCGGCCGTCGAGGCCGAACAGATCGTCGGCGACTTGCTGAGGCGGGACGGAAAACAGGGCGGCGCCAGCCCGCTGCTCCGGATCGTCAACACTCACCTGAAGACGTTCGAGGCGCGCCGCGCGCGCGAAGCCAGCGCGGCAGTCGGCGCTGCATAGAAACTCGACGCTAGCCGGATTGTGGGAAATAATGGCGGGCGCGTTCCCCCTTGCCATTCGTCGCCTTCACCCCGCTTCGGCTTCGTCCGAGTTTCCATGACCGATCCCCATTCTCAGCTGGAAAACCAGCGCTCCCTTGAGCCCGGCATCGTGCTTGATCTAAAAGATCGTCTCACCTACTCCGGTTACCTCCGGCTGGAGCAATTGCTGGCGGCGCAGCAGCCGCTCTCGCAGCCGGTGCATCACGACGAGATGCTGTTCATCATCCAGCACCAGACGTCGGAGCTTTGGATGAAGCTCATGATTCACGAGCTGACGAGCGCCATCGGGCATTTGCGCGCCGACGAGCTCTCGCCGTGCTTCAAGATTCTGGCGCGCGTGAAGCAAATCCAAATGCAGTTGTTCAACGCGTGGGCCGTGCTGGAGACGCTGACTCCGACGGAATACCTGCAATTTCGCTCCGTCCTCGGCAACGCCTCGGGCTTTCAATCCGTGCAATACCGCACGATCGAATTCCTGCTCGGGAACAAGCATGCCGGCACGATTGAAGCGCACCGTCACGACGCTACCGCCTACGCCGCGCTCAAGGCGGTGCTCGAGGCGCCAGCGATTTATGATGAATTCCTCGCCCATCTCTCGCGTCGCGGATTCCCGGTGCCGGCGGACCTGTTGCAGCGGGACTTTTCGCAGCCGCACAAACGCGACGCGCGACTGATCCCCATCCTCAAGGACATTTACGAGCATCCGCACGAGCATTGGGCCGCCTACGAGATGTGCGAAAAGCTGGTGGACGTGGAGGAGTACTTCGCGCTCTGGCGCTTCCGCCACATGAAGACGGTGGAGCGCATCATCGGATTTCGGCGCGGCACCGGCGGTTCTTCCGGCGTGGGCTTTTTGCAGAAGGCCCTCGAGCTGACCTTTTTCCCGGAGCTGCTCGACGTGCGCACGGAATTGAAACAGGCATGAACGCCCTCGGTAATTTCATCAACGGGAAGGTCGTTACGCCCGCCTCGGGCGCCTATTTGGAGAACGTCGACCCGGCGACCGGCGAAGCCTATGGCCGCGTCCCCGCGAGCGGCGCGGGGGATGTCGATGCCGCTGTCGCCGCCGCGGCGGCTGCGTTCCCTGCCTGGTCCGCCACGTCAGCCGCGGAACGCTCGCAGATTCTGCTGCGCCTCGCGGATCTCATCGACGAAAATCTCGAAATCCTCGCTCGTGCGGAATCAATCGACAGCGGCAAGCCCATCTCGCTCGCCCGTGCGGTGGACATTCCGCGGAGCGCCGCCAATTTCCGCTACTTCGCGACGGCGATTCTGCACACGTCGTCCGAGTTTCACGATTTCGATGGGGGCGGCATTCCCGGCGGCATTCCCGCGCTCAACTACACGCTGCGCCGGCCGCGCGGCGTGGCGGGCCTGATCTCGCCGTGGAATTTGCCGCTCTATCTTTTCACCTGGAAGATCGCCCCCGCGCTAGCGACGGGCAATACCGCCGTGGCCAAACCGTCGGAAATCACGCCGATGACCGCGAGCCTGCTCGCCGATCTTTGCGCGCAAGCCAGACTTCCGGCCGGGGTGTTGAACATTGTGCACGGCACCGGACAGGAATGCGGCACGGCGATCGTCCAGCACCCGGACGTGCCCGCCGTGTCCTTCACCGGTTCCACCAAGGTGGGACAATGGATCGCGCAGGCGGCCGGACCGATGTTTAAACGACTGTCGCTGGAACTCGGGGGGAAAAATCCGCTCATCGTCTTCGAAGACGCGGACGTCTCGTTGGCGATGGAAACGGCCATGCGGGCCGGCTTCTCCAATCAAGGCCAGATCTGCCTCTGCGGCTCACGCGTCCTCGTGCACGAATCCCTGGTTGAGACGTTCATCGCGGGCCTGACGGAACGCGCGCAGGCGTTGCGCGTCGGCGATCCGCTCGAGGCCACCACGCAACAAGGCGCGCTCAGCAGCCGCGCGCATCTGGAGAAGGTCGCGTCGCTCGTCAACGTCGCGCGCGATCTCGGCGGCATCATTCACTGCGGCGGCGATCGCGTGGCCGCGGGTTCGCTCCCCCCGCGCTGCCGCAACGGTTTCTTTTACCAGCCGACCGTCATCAGCGGGCTCGATCCCGCGTGCGCGGTCGAGCAGGAGGAAATCTTTGGTCCGGTGATCACCGTGCAAGCCTTCAAGGACGAGGCGCACGCGATCGCGCTCGCCAACGGCACGAAATACGGGCTGGCCGCAACGATCTTCACGCAGAATGTTTCGAGAGCCCATCGGGTCGCTGGACAGATGGATGCCGGCATTGTCTGGGTGAATTGCTGGATGGTGCGCGATCTGCGCACGCCGTTCGGCGGCGCGAAGGCGAGCGGGGTGGGACGCGAGGGCGGCCTGGAGGCGCTCCGGTTTTTCACGGAACCAAAGAATATCTGTGTGGCCGCCTGATCGAAATTCCGAGCGCCAAAGTCTGAATGCCGAACCCACCACCCGATGGACACCCGAATCGACAGTGCAAAGGCCGCCGAACCAGTCGGGCCGTATCCGCATGCGCGGCGAGTCGGGAATTTGCTTTTTCTTTCGGGGGTGGGACCGCGCCAGCGTGGCACGAAGGACATCCCGGGATCGACGCTCGATGCGGAGGGCAAGCTGATCGACTACGACATCGAGGCCGAGATGCTTTCGTCTATTGAAAACGTGCGGAACGTGCTCGAAGCGGCGGGCTCAACTTGGGAGCAAATCGTAGATGTCACGGTGTTCCTGACGAACCTGAAGCGCGACTGGACCACGTACAACCGGGTGTATGGCCAATATTTTCCGCCGGGTCCCAACCAGCCCACTCGTACGACCTGTGAGATTTCCGCACTGCCCACTGGCGGCAATTCGCCGATTCACTTTGAGATCAAGGTGATCGCAACCGTCGGGTAGGTGGAGTGCTGCCTCAATCGAGCACCCGTCCCGCGCAGTGTCGCACCGCGGCTTTCCAGGCATCCTCGCCGAGTGCCGTGAGCTTCGCGGCGGGAATTTGCGAAATCACCCGATCCAGCACGGCATCGAGTTTGCACCCGCGCCGCAGCGCGTCGACATAGGGAACGGTGGAAAACGAAACCAAATTATACTGCGGCGTGACGCGATCCGGAAAGGCCTGGTGCACGGTCTGCTCGACCTTTTTGCGATAGAGAAATTCTGCGTTGCCGACCTTGTCGCGCATCTCGACAAAATTCGCCAGGGCCATGTCCGCAATCGCATCGGCGTTGGGCTTCCGCCGCGCCTGAAACTCCGCGAGCGCCGCGCCCCGATTCGCCGGGTGATTCGCGAGGCATTCGGACATCGCGAGACAATCCTCGAACGCCGCGTTCATGCCCTGGCCGTAGAACGGCACGATGGCGTGCGCCGCGTCGCCGAGCAGGCAGACCTTGTCCTGCCAGTGCCACGGCGAGCACCGCACGGTGACCAGCGAGCCGGTGGGATTCTGAAAATAGTCCTCCGCCAGCGTGGGCATCAGCGGCACCGCATCGGGATAGTGTTTACCAAAAAACGCGCGCACTTCCTCCTCCGTGCGCAGGCTCTCGAAGCCGTGCTCGCCCGCGAACGGCCAGAAAAGCGTGCAGGTGAAGGACTGGTCGCGATTGGGCAGGGCAATCATCATCGAGCTGCCGCGGGGCCAGATGTGCAGCGCATTCGGGTCCAGCGCAAAGCCTCCCCCCGCCACCGGAATCTGCAGCTCCTTGTAACCGTGCTCGAGGTAGCTCTGACTGTAATCGAAGCGATCGGTCTTCTGCAATCTCACCCGCACGGGCGAAAACGCGCCGTCGGCGCCGAGGATGAGATCCGCGCCCACCCGCCGGGGTCCGCGGGCAGATTCAAAGAGCGCGGCCGGACCATCGAGATCCACGTC
Organism: Verrucomicrobiota bacterium; assembly: GCA_031370675.1. Lineage (GTDB taxonomy): Bacteria > Verrucomicrobiota > Verrucomicrobiia > Chthoniobacterales > SZAS-18 > SZAS-18. Next base: position 5,156 of record JANMQT010000136.1, on the reverse strand, counting down.
GAGGCACAGACTATCGAAAAAGATCTGCACGTTTTCGTACGCGGACGCCGCGTGGATCAGGGCGAGATTCAAACCGCCGCGTGAAACCGAGTGAATCGCGTCGCCAGGGTCGTGGCTGTAGGGCTGGAAAATGGGCCCCGCGCCTGCTGCCGGATGAATCATGCGACCGCGCATCGGGATGGCCTCGGTGTTCATCACCATCTCGGCGAGACCCGCTCCCGCCAGACCGCTGAGGCCGCGGCTGGAAAGCGCGAGGTTGATCGAGCGCCCCCCGAGATAGCCCTTGGCGCGTGGATCCGGCCGGCGCTCGTAAATGCTCACCCGATAGCCGGCGCGAGCGAGATAGCAGCCCATCAGCGAGCCGGCCAGACCGGCGCCGATGATCATGACATGCGTGGACGAGGTGCTCATGGTCCTCCGAAAACTTCGTTCATCACCTGCACGAGGCGCCAGACATCGTGGAATGAATTGTAGAGCGGGACGGGCGCGACGCGAATGACATTGGGCTCGCGGAAATCGCAAAAGACACCGCGCTCGTGCAGCGACCGCGCCGTCGCGGGCGTGACGTCGTCGATTTCGAGCGACAATTGCGCGCCGCGCTCCGCGGCCTCGGGCGGAGTGAGAATTCGCATGCGCGCGTGGATCGCGGACTGTCTCAGCAGTTGTTCGAGGTAACCCGTGAGCGCAATCGATTTCGCGCGCAGGGCGGGCATCGTGGCACGGTCAAAGATCTCCAGCGAGACGCGCAGCGGCGCCAGCGCAAGCACGGGCGGATTGCTGAGCTGCCAGGCGTCGGCGCTCTCGACCGGCACAAACTCCGGTCCCATTTTGAATCGAATGGCGGGGTCATTGCCCCACCAGCCGGCGAAGCGCGGGAGAGCACGGTCGCGCAGGTGCCGCTCATGCACAAAGGCGCCGGCGACGGCCCCCGGGCCGGAGTTCAGATATTTGTACGAGCACCAGGCGGCGAAATCGCAGTCCCAATCATGAAGGCGGAGATCCAGATTCCCGGCCGCGTGGGCGAGATCCCAACCGACCACGATGCCACGCTCGCGGGCGAAGCGGGTAATCGTGGGAATATCGAAGTACTGGCCTGTGAGATAATTCACGCCGCCCAGCAGGAGCAGCGCGATCGACGGCGACTGCCGATCGAGGGTGGCAAGAATATCCGCCGTGCGCAGGGCGGATTCGCCGTCGCGCGGTTTGAGACGGATCAAGCCGCGCGCCCGATCGAACCCGGCGCGTTCGTGATGAAAATCGAGCTGGCTCTGCACCGCGTACGAATCCGACGGAAAAGCCGTGTCCTCGATCACGATCTGGTATCGCTCCCGGGTGGGCCGGTAGAAGGAGACCATGAGCAGGTGCAGGTTGGTCGTCAGCGAATTCATCGCGACCACTTCGCGCGGGAGCGCGCCGACCAGCCGGGCGAGTGTCTCCCGCACCTCCTCGTGATACGGCAGCCACGGATGACGGGCCGCGAAATGTCCCTCGACGCCGAACTCGGCCCAGTCGTCGAGTTCCTGGTCGACCGCGGCGCGCGCGGCCTTGGGCGGCAGGCCGAGGGAATTACCGACGAGATAAAGCGGTTCGGCCGCCGGCGAGCGCGGGAAATGAAAGAGATCGCGATAGGACCGCAGCGGATCCTCCGCATCGCGGCGGCGCGCGTCGTCCTCCCCGGAGTTGTTTGACTTGCTCATCGCTTTGTCCCGGTCGGCCGCGGCGGAAGGTTGAGGAACTTCATGGCCGATCCAGAAAACAGATTTTCCAGGTGTTCTGCTCCCAGCTCGGTTTCCATTTGTTCGATCAAGGCACCGGGCCGATCCTCGCCCAGCGGAAACGGATAATCCGAGCCGAGCGCGATGCGGTTGGAACCAAACTGATGCAGCAAAAAGCGCATCGCGTCGATGTCATGCACGAGCGAGTCCACGAAAAACTTTGCCGGACGCGCTGGCCCGGCGAGGTAGTCGCGCGGATCCCGTGATTCGGCGGGAAACAAATCGGGGCGGCAGGAGCGACCGTGCGCGATGCGGCCAATCGTGCCCGGGAAAGATCCGCCGCCGTGCGCGAAGCAAACGCGCAGACCTGGCAGGCGGTCGAGCACGCCCCCGAAAATCAGCGAGCAAATCGCGATGCACGTTTCCGCCGGCATGCCGACGAGCCAGGGCATCCAGTAGCGACTCAATCGGTCGACCGCCTGGCTCGCTTCGCCGGCGCGCGCATGTGAGCCGAACTGCAGCATGTCCCAGGGATGCACGAACACCGCCGCCCCGAGCGATTCCGCGGCCGTAAGCACCTCCAGGATCGACGCGTCGTCTAGATTCCGGCCGTTGACGTTCGTCCCGATCTGGACCCCCGGGAATCCGAGTTCCCTGACGCAACGCTCCAGCTCGCGAATCGCGAGCGTGGCGTCCTGCATTGGAACGGTACCGAGCCCCACAAAATGATCGGGATGCGCGGCGGTTACGCCGGCGATGTGATCATTGAGAAGCCGGGCGAGGTCGTGCGCATCCGCCGGCTTCGCCCAGTAAGAGAACATCACCGGCACGGTGGAAAGCACCTGCATTCCCACGCCGGTGGCCTGCATCTCGCCCATGCGCAGGGCCGGATTCCACAAGTTTGCGCCGACATCACGGAAACTGGCGCGCGAACCGTCCGGTTCCGAGCGCTGCATGCGCGCGCACCCTGCGAGGCAGCCGGGCGCATCGTGCGCGAGTTCAATCCAGCCCGCATAGCCGCTCCGTTGCGTCCAGTCCGGCCAGCGCTCGGGCAGGAGGTGGGTGTGAAGATCAATCCTCAGCACAGGCGTGCTCGGTGGCTCGGCGGGGTTGCGGTCGGGGTGGCGACGGGCTCAACGCCGCCGGGCAGCCGGGCGCCTCGCCCGCACTTTCGTCTTGGTGGCGGGCCGCTTCGCCTTGGGCTTTGGCTTCGCTGCCGACTTGGCGGCGCGGACCTGGCCCTGGCGCAGCTCGATCGCCGCACCTCGCTGGATCACGGTGCCGCATTTTCGGCAGGTGCGGCGATCGGCGGGGCCACCCCAGAATTCCTCCATGATGATCTTGAGATCCTGATCGATCTTGTTGAGTACCCACTGGGCTTCGTAGACCGGTGCGTCGCAGGCGGGGCAGTACCAGCGCAATGCGTCTTTCTGCGGGTTGCCGTGCGGATCGACCCCGCGCGGGAATTCCATGATCAGTCCGACCGTGCCGGCCGGGCGCTGCGGGCGATGGGGAAGCCAGCGCGGCAGTAGAAACATATCACCTTCCTTGATGATGATGTCGTGCGGCTCGCCGCCATCGACCGGCCGCACGCGAACGGCGATGTCGCCCTTCAACTGGTAGAAGAGTTCCTCGGTCGGATTGACGTGAAAATCATTGCGTGTGTTCGGTCCGCCGGAAACGAAGACGATGACGTCGGCGGCCGCGGTGAACAGTTGCTTGTTGCTGACCGGCGGCTTGAGATCGGGAGCGTTTTCCTTGATCCATTTGGCGAGGTTGAGTTTGGCGGGCAGGTTCATGGGGACAATCTCCAAGGAAGGCAGGGACGGCGGGAGCGGAACTCCTTGTAGATCGTTCGCTCGCCGGAAACGACAAAATTATCGGCGCCGGAGCGCGTGCCTCAGACTCGCCCCGGATCTAGCCGCAAAGATTGCGGGCCGCCGCGACAATCTCCGACTCGGAAATCAGGACCAGATTCGCGGCCGCCGCGAGCGGCACATAGGTATCCACCGCACGCACCGACCCCATCGGTCCGATGAATCCAGTCTCCGCCAGCGCGGCGATGACGGCGTCCGCGATGCCCCCGCCGGTCGCGCGGCACTCGTCCGCGACGAGCACGCGTCCGCATTCCCACGCATGCCGGCGAATCGCCTCCACCGGCAACGGATTCAGCCAGCGCAAATCCAGCACGCGCGCCTGGATCCCCTGCTCTTGCAATCGCCGCGCCGCCCGCAGCGACAGCCGCAGCCCGTTCGCATAGCTCACGATCAACAAATCGCCCGCCTCCTCGTGATAAAGGCCGACCTCGCCAGGCAACAACATTTGCCCGGGCGGCGGGTAATCGAAAAGCCATTGATTGTCGCCTTCCGCCTGCAGATCCCGTTCGTGATAGAGCGCGATCGGTTCAAGAAAGATGGCAACCCGGCCGCACACCCGCGCGGTGGCGACGAGGCCGCGCAACATCATTGCGGCGTCGTCGCCGCGCGACGGCACCGCAAGCAGCAGGCCCGGAATATCCCGCAGAGCGCCGATCGAGTTGTCGTTGTGAAAATGTCCGCCGAATCCCTTCTGGTACGCGAGTCCCTGCACGCGCACGACCATTGGGTTGGCAAACTGCGCGGTGGAAAAATACTGCAGCGAACAAGCTTCGCCGCGCAGCTGGTCGAGCGCGTTGTGGACGTAGGCCAGGTATTGAATTTCCGGGATCGGCAGCAATCCCGCCAGGCCCGCGCCCTGCGCGACGCCCAGAATCGTGGTCTCATCGAGCAGCGTGTCGAAGCAGCGATGCGAACCGAACTTCGCCTGCAGGCCGGCGGTCACATTGTAAACCCCACCCTTCTTTCCCACATCCTCGCCGAAGACGATCATCTCCGGGAAACGCAGCATCTCATCCGCCAGCGCCGAGTTGAGGTGCGCGCCCAGCGTGCGCTTGGTCGTCGCGGTGAACTTCTCCGGCAGCGTGTCACCAAAAAATGCGGCCCGCGCCCCGCCTTCCGCCTGGACGCCGGCCGTGGCCCGAATCGCCGCCTCATCAAAGGGCGCGAGCGGGCGGACGATCTCCTCCACACTTGTCAGTTTCCGATCGTGCGCGACGACTTCCGCGCACGCCGCGTCGACGCGGAGCTGGACCGCGTGGATCATCTTCCGCAATTCGTCCGGGGTCGCCGCGCCGCTCTCGACCAGCAGGCGCGCATTGACCAGCAGCGGGTCGCGCGCCTCGATGGCTTCAATCTCCGCGACGCTGCGGTAGGACGATTCCAAGTCGGTGCCGGCGTGACCCCACAAACGCACCGTGTGCAGGTGCAGGAAGACTGGCGTGCGGTTGGCCCGGCAATGCCGGACCGCGGCGTCCGCCACCGCCCAGATTTCATCCATCGCCCCGGCGGCCTCGAAGTAAGCGAGATGCGTCTGATGGCCGAACGAATCGCGAATCCAGTTGCG
>JANMQT010000115.1:0-7089 GCA_031370675.1 Verrucomicrobiota bacterium | reverse complement strand
CATCGAGGAGCACAACAACTACGCGGTGGACTTCATCAACGCCACGCGCTGGATCAAGGAGAACCTGCCGGGCGCACACGTCAGCGGTGGCGTGTCGAACATCTCTTTCTCTTTCCGCGGCAATCATGCGGTGCGCGAGGCCATGCACGCCGCGTTTCTCTATCATGCGATCGCCGCCGGGCTGGACATGGCGATCGTCAACGCCGGCCAGCTCGCCGTCTACGCGGAGATTCCCAAGGACCTGCTCGAGCGGGTCGAGGATGTCCTGCTCAACCGCCGACCCGACGCCACCGAACGCCTCGTGGAATTCGCCGAGAAGATCAAGACCGGGAAGAAGGATGAGAAAGTCCGCGACGACGCCTGGCGCAGCGAACCCGTCGAACAGCGCCTCGCCCATTCGCTGGTCAAGGGAATCACGGATTTCATCGAGCTCGACACCGAGGAGGCGCGGGCAAAATTCGCCCGCCCCCTCGAAGTGATCGAGGGACCACTCATGGCCGGGATGAGCACGGTGGGCGATTTATTTGGCGCGGGAAAAATGTTCCTGCCGCAGGTCGTGAAGAGCGCACGGGTGATGAAGAAGGCCGTCGCGTACCTGCTGCCGTTCATGGAGGCGGAGAAATTGCGGCAACCCGTCGAGGAGCGCCGGGCACAGGGCAAGATCCTGCTGGCGACCGTGAAAGGCGACGTGCACGACATCGGCAAGAACATCGTGGGGGTGGTCCTGGGGTGTAACAACTTCGAGGTGATCGATCTTGGAGTGATGGTGCCGTGCGAGCGGATCCTCGAGGCCGCGCGCGCGCATGGGGTCGATGTGATCGGCCTGAGCGGACTGATCACGCCGTCGCTTGATGAAATGATTCATGTCGCCCAGGAAATGCAGCGCCAGGGCTTCACGACCCCGGTGTTGATCGGCGGAGCCACCACGAGCAAAGCGCACACCGCCGTGAAGATCTCCCAACACTACGCGCGGCCGGTGATTCATGTGCTGGACGCCTCCCGGGCGGTCGGGGTGGTGGGGTCCCTGATTCATCCGGACCAGCGCGACGCGTATGTTACTGCGGTGGCGGATGAATACGTGAAGGTGCGCGCGGATCACGAAGCTCGCAGCGCTGTCCGGAAGATGATTCCCATTGCGGCCGCCCGGGCCGACCAGACCCCGATCGATTGGTCGGAGGCCGAGATCGGTACGCCGTCGTTTACCGGGGTGCGCGTGATCGAGAATCAACCGCTCGAGGAATTGGTGCCGTTCATCGACTGGTCACCGTTTTTCCACACTTGGGAGTTGCGTGGACGATATCCCGGGATCTTCGAAGACCCGTACGTCGGCCAGCAGGCCCGGGACCTGTTCGAAGACGCACAGGAACTCCTCTCTGATCTCATCACGCGCCGGCGCCTCACGGCTCGGGCGGTTTGGGGCTTTTTCCCGGCCAACAGCGTCGGCGACGATGTCGAGTTGTATGGCGACGATGCACGCAAGGCCCCGGTCGCGCGATTTCATTTTCTGCGGCAGCAGCAGGAAAAGCCGAAGGGGCAGTTCCATCACTGCCTCGCGGATTACGTCGCGCCGCGCTCCACTGGCCTGCGGGACTATCTCGGTGCGTTCGCCGTCACGACCGGCCACGGCGTCGACGAGCTGGCCACGCAGTTCGGCCAGGCGGGCGACGACTACAACAAGATCATGACCCAGGCGCTGGCCGATCGACTGGCCGAGGCGTTCGCTGAATTTTTGCACCAGAAGGCGCGCCTCGCATGGGGCTTTGGAGGCGAGGAACACCTGACCAAGGAGGATCTGATTCGGGAGAAATATCGCGGCATCCGGCCGGCGGCGGGATATCCGGCGTGCCCCGACCACACCGAAAAGCGCACGCTGTTCCAATTGCTCGATGTGGAGAACCAGGCCGGGATCCGACTGACGGAAAGTTTTGCGATGCACCCGGCCAGCAGCGTGAGCGGCCTTTACTTTGGCCACCCGCAAGCGAAGTACTTTGCCGTCGGTCGCATCGATCGCGATCAAGTGCTCGATTACCAGAGCCGGAAGAAGATCCCGCTGCCAGAGCTGGAGCGTTGGTTGGCCCCGAATCTCAATTACGAGGCCACTAAGTTTCCAATCGGCGTGACGTAGTCGCGCCGGTCCTATTCAAAGGATTTTGCGGGACGCCAAGCTTGGTTTTTGAATAATCAGCCAGCTAAAACGATCCAATGCTTCATGAAAACATTGCTCGCATTGGGTGCCGCCGTTCTGGGTTTTTCATTCCTTGGCTCGGTCCAAGCAAAAGCCCATGACTTTGAATATGAGCCGGTCGTGGTCGTCCACGACGGATATCGTTGCAATCCGCAGCGCGTCGTGGTGGTTCGCGACGGCTACGAAAATTACGCGCCGGTGTACGCAGGAGGTTACGGATACAACCAGCATCCATACCGGCGCCATTATGTCCGCTACGTCAATCCGTCCCGCCCGTATTACCGCCCCCGCGTGGCGTTCTCGTTCGGCTACTAAGATCCGACCGGCTCATTTCCAGCGCCATTCGGGCTGAAGATTGATTCCATCCAAGGGAATCTCCAGCCCGGTGGCCTTGAGCAGGTAGGCCACGCCTTCGCGCGTTTCCATGGTTTCCCGCAGACTGCGCGCGAAGAGCTCGATGTATTCCTTGTATGACTCGAGCGATAGCTTGCCGTCGGTGAAGTAACTGGCCAGCGACGCATCATGATGGTCGATCAGGTCGAAAAGCGCCTGGCGGAGGCGCTGACGCATGAGGGGATCGACCACCAGCTTGAAGGGGCTGGCGGCGGGGTCGAGCACCGCGCTCTTGGCCGCCTCGGCGTTCTCATTGAGGACGATTTCGTATTTCGGCTGCAGTTCCATAGGATTGATTTCCCGCCCCGCTCGCCCGATGCGGAAATTTTCCGAAGGCAAAGGCGGGCGCGCTATTGGAATGGATAACCCATTTCGCGGAAGACCTCGCGGTCGGCTTCGATGTATTTTTCGCCAAGTTTCTCGAGGCCTTTGGAGGCTTTGAACTCGGCGAGAAAGGCATTGACCTGCTTGCGCAGTTCGTCATTCCCCTTGCGGATGCCAATGGCCCAGCTCTCGCGTTGAAACGGCTCCAGCAGGCCGCGCGTGGTCTGCGGATTGCGCTTTGCGAATTGAAATACAGACATCTGGTCGTAGATGAATGCGTCGGCTTTCCCCTGGATGACCTCAAGTGCGCAGGCGGCCTCCGCTTCGATGATGAGGGGTGTGACGTTTTTCAACTTCTCCGTGGCGTAGGTGAATCCGGTCGTGCCTTTCTTGACCACCACTTTGCGGCCGGGCTTGTCCACGTCGGCGATCGACTGAATGTCGGATTTCGCCGGCACGAGGATGGCGAGGCCCGTGTTCATGTAGGGGTCGGAGAAATCAATCGATTTCGCGCGTTCCTCGGTGGATGTCATCGACGAGATGATTAGGTCGATCTGTTTTGTCTTGAGCGCGGGGATGAGCCCGGTGAACTCATAATTTCTGATTTGGATTTCCCGACCGAGGCTCTTGGCGAGCGCCTGGGCCAGCTCGACCCCGATGCCGCTGGGGTTCCCCTTTTCGTCGGTCATTTCAAACGGCGGGTACGAGAGCTCCATCCCGACAACCAGTGGCTTCTTGGCGGCCGGGTCCGCCGCCATTGATGGAAAAACGAAAGCGAACGCGAGGAGCGTGAAGGCGAGGAGCGTGGCGGGAAGGCGGCGGGCGTGCATGGAGGATGATGAGTAGCAGAGCGTGTCGTGCAGCGCAATGCGGGCGGGCGGTGCAGGCAGGGGGCGACGTTACAGTTGTCCGAAAGCTGTATGAGGTGCCTCGACGGCGCTTGGGATGACCAGGGCGGCTGGGCAGCAACCATCCAAAGCAAACGGCCGGGCAGCTTTCGCTGACCGGCCGTTGCTGATTGTCTTTTGGACTACTTCTTCATCAAGGGGTTCTGCAAGCGTTGCCGCTCTTAGAACTTCTTGTTGATGCCGACGTACCAGAACCGATTGCGGATGCTGTACGTCGACGTGTCGTAGTTGTCGTTGAACGCCGCGGCGTCATACGGCGGGTACTTGTCGAACACATTGTTCACGCCAGCGCGCAGGGTCGTACCCCACAGCAGCTTCTGGAAGAAGTTGCCAGAGACGACTCCGCTCGAGGAAACCTGGGTGCGAACACCCTTGGAATCCTTGCCGTACACGGCCTCGACCGACTTCGGCGGCTTGAACGAGTAGCTCACTTGGAGGTCCAGCGTCACATACGCTCCCGAGGAACGATGATAGAAGTACGCCGGATTGGCCGTATCGGTGTTCACCTGGAAGTTCGAGTTGTTCGCCAGGAACCCACCGTCATTCAGGTAATCACCCACGTAGTTGACCGTCGCTCCGAAGTAGAAGCCACGATAATCCCACTCCGTGCGGAAGTACCCCTTGTTGTAAGGAATCGCTCCCGGCACCAGCGGCAGGGACTGGAAGTTGCCTCCCACGAAGCGCGTTGGCCCAATGCCCGCGCCTACGTCAATGCTGTAGTAGAAGAAGTGGTTGTAGCCCAACGTGAAGGTGAACTTGCCGAAGTTGCTCGTCGCCCACTCGTAGATGACCGTCGTGTCAATACCTTCCACAAACCGCTTTCCCGTGTTACCGAAACCGGCATTGATCTGATCAGGGAAGCGGGCATCACCAACGGCACCGGGCTGCCGGAACACTCCGAAGACGCCGGAAGTGGCTTGGGCCTGGTTAATGGCAAACGGAGCATTGATACCCCCGCCGCCGCGACCATTGAGCGTCGCAAAAACCTGCGCGTTCGAGGCCGGGCTGACAATCAGGCTCGACGTGTTGATCTGGTAGAAGTCCACCGTCAGCGTGAGTCCCTTGACTTGCTTCGGAGTGAACACGAGGCCCACCGTGTAGGTGTCAGACTTTTCTGGCAGCAAGTTGACATTGCCGCGCTGGAAGACGCCGTTAGGCGGCTGGGTCGTAATACCGGTCAGCGGATCGAAGATCACCGGGAAGTTCTGCGTATTCGGCAGGAACAACTGGCCAAAGGACGGCTGGGCAAACGACTTGCCGTACGAGGCACGGAAGGTCAGATCCTGATACGGCTGATAGCGCAACGTGAAACGCGGCGTACCACCGTTGTTTCCGGTGATGTTCAAGACGGGCCCGTTGACAACACCGGTGATGGGATCCACGAAAAACGGATCCTGGCCCGTGTTCGTGTATTGCTCCCAGCGGATGGCTGCGGTGACGTCGAAGGCGTAGACGCCTGGAACCTTCATGGTCGGTGTCACGAGCGGAATCGAGATTTCAGCGAAGGCCGAGAAGGTCGTGCGCTTGTAGTCGGAATTCACGTCCGCATTGAAACCGAGCGGGTCGCTCGTCCCAAGCAGGGGGTCAATGGTCTGCGCAGGGTCGCCCTTGTGCTTTTGCGACTCGGTGCGGTACTCACCACCGATACTGACGCTGAAGCCACCTTGCACCCAGTTCGGCATGAACGTGCCGCCGAGGCGCGCGTCGATCAGGGTCGCGGTGTTGAAGTCGATGGCGTTCGCGGTGTAGAGAGCCCGGTTAACTGCCGCCACATTGTCATAGGCACGCGTCCCGGTTGCAGCACCGAGCGTATAAGAGGTCGCGGTACCAACGCGGGGCGCATTGATGCCGAGGAACGGATTGAAGGTGCCGCCAAACTGCGCATTCAGCTGTTGTGCATAGGTCAGCGCCGGTCCGCTCACGAGAGTGGCCAACACGGCCTGACTTGCCGCACTGGCAGGCAAGTACTGAGCCGCCAGCCAGGAGAGGCGGGCGTCACCGTTGTCGGTGCGCACACTCTTGTTCTGTTCGTACACGGCGCCGATATCGTAATTCATCGACCCAAGGACCTGGCCCTTGAAGTTGAAGTCACCCTTCAAGCCGCCTTCATAGCGGTAGTACTTGAGGTCATAACCGGTGCGGCGATTGCCGGCCTCTCCAGTCAAACGGTAGCGCACCCGGGTTAGGTTCGCAGGATTGGTCGGGTTGTTTGGGCCAAAGGGATTGAAGGGGCTGGTGCGAACCGAGGCACCGAGGAAGCCCGTGGACAACTGCGAGAGCGGCGAGGGCGCCAGGCCGTTATCCTGCCGGGTTTCTGCATACATCATGTCCCCGTAGAGGATCGCGCTGTTATTGTTGAACAACTTGTATGAGAAATTGCCGTAGTAGAAGAACTTCTCCTGCTCAGGAATGGCCGGCGTAAACGCACGGAAATTAAATCCGTCGCCTGCCGCCAGGCTGAACGGGCGGGTATTCGCATAACCGGTAATCTGGTTGGCTGGGTTGATGACGATGCGTGAACCCTGACCGCTGCCGAGATCCACCCGGCCGGGGAACGTGCCGCTGCGGTTGTTGTTGCCACCGAGGATGCGCTGATCGGCGTCGCCGGCCAGCTTGAAGCGGTCAACCGAATAGATCGCCTGGCGATCATAGTAGTTGAAGCTGAACACCGCCGAGAACCGACCGTCTTTCGACGTGTATCCGGTGTTCACGAACGTCTGGATGACGTGCGCGTCCTTCTCGGTCGTGTTGCCATAGAGGAAGTCGACTTCAGCACCGCTAAACTTCGGTGCGCCCGGACCATTGAGCAGCACGTAGTTGACAACGCCGGCGACCGCGTCCGAACCATAAATGGCCGAGGCACCGTCCTTGAGGATTTCAATGCGGTTGACGGCACCGATGCCGATCGCGTTGATGTCCGCGAAATAGAACGCACGACGTCCGTTGATCAGCGTCAGCGTGTTGCCCGCGCCCAAACCGCGCAGATTGACAAACGCCGAACCATTACCGCCGTTGGAATCATTTTCCGTCGCCGTCGCACCGATGAAGGAGGGCAACTGGCGCAGACCCTCCGCCGGGGTAGAGGCACCCGACTTGATAAGTTGGGCGACAGACTCGACCGAAACCGGCAGGGCGCCTTCGCTCTCCGCGGTCGGGATGAACGAACCGGTCACGATCACGCGCTCGGGTTCGGTGGTGGGGGCTTGCGCGCGGGCAATGCCGGTGGCCAATGTGATGGCCGTGAGGGTGGCGAGCGAGCGGACCGTGACCTTTGTCAGT
>JANMQT010000105.1:0-24663 GCA_031370675.1 Verrucomicrobiota bacterium | reverse complement strand
GGTGAACACGTCGAGCGCGCGGGCGCGCACCGCCCATCAACGCGCGATGGAGCGACGCCGGATTGAGCTCGATCAGCGCCTGCGCCGCGCGCGCGTGGATACGGTCCCGCTCCGCACGGATCGCGATTACCTGCCGGAACTCGCCGCGTTTTTCCGACGGCGCGAGCGGCGACTTGCCCTGCGATGAAGCGGTCCCGGAGTTCTTTCATTCCTGATTTCGCGTGTTCCCTCCTGGGGGTCTGCCTCGCGGCCGGAAGTCTCGCTGCGCAAACGCCGGTGCCGGACAGCAAGGAGGGGCTGCGCGACATCGCGCCCCCGGTGTCCCCGACCTGGCTGGAATCGATGAATCGGACGGACTGGATGCTGCTGCTCGGCGGCGCAGCGCTGCTGGCCTTCGCGGTGTATCTCGCCTGGTATTTCTTCCTTCGACCGAAGCCGGTGCCTCCGGCCCTGCCAGCCGACCCCCGCGAGGTCGCGCGCGCCGCACTCACGGCGCTGCGCCGCTGCGCCGCCGAATTGAGCGCGCGCGATTTTGGCGCCGAGGCCTCGGGCATCCTGCGCCAGTTCATCCGCGCCCGCTTCGGCATTTCCACGCTCCGGCGAACCTCGGAGGAATTTCTCGCTGCGATCGCGCGCGATCAGGTTTTCAGCGCGCGCGAGAGCGAGCTGTTGGGTCGCTTCCTCACGCAATGCGATGCGCTGAAGTTTGCCAACCTCGCGACCTCCCATCCCGAGGCGCTGCGGTTGGCCGATGACGCCCTGGCCTTTGTCGAGAACGCCAGTCCGCGCGCCGCGACCCCGCCTCCCCTGCACCAGCCATGAACGAGCTCACCTTTGCGCATCCGGCGGCGTTGTGGCTGCTGCTTTCGCTGCCCGCGCTGGGCTTTCTCGCCGGCCGCCGCGGCGGGGCGCCCGCGGTGCAATTTTCCGCCACCGACGTCCTGCGCACCTCCGGCGTGGCCACCCGGTCGCGCGCCGGCCGGTTGTCGTTGACCTGGCTGCTCGCCGCGCTGGCGGCCGGGATTCTCGCCCTCGCCCGGCCGCAGCTCGCGAACTCGTTCTCGCAGGTCGAGACCAGCGGCATCGACATCATGGTGGTCCTGGATGTCTCGCGTTCGATGCTCGCCGAGGACTATCTCGCCGAAGATGGCCGGCGCGCGAATCGCATCGACACGGTCAAGCGCATCACCCGGCAGTTCATCGAACAGCGCACCGCGGACCGGATTGGAATTTCCGCATTCGCCGGTCGCCCGTACCTCGTCAGTCCGCTCACGCTGGACCACGGCTGGCTGTTGCAGAATCTCGATCGCCTGCGCATCGGCCTGGTCGAGGACGGCACCGCGATCGGCTCTGCGCTTGCCTCCGCGGCGAACCGGCTGAAGGACTCGACCTCCAAGACCCGCATCATCGTGCTGCTGAGCGACGGCGGAAACAACGCCGGCCGCGTGGCGCCCGCCACCGCGGCGGAGGCGGCCAGCGCGCTGGGCATCAAGATTTACACGATTGGCGCGGGCAGCCAGGGACCGGCCCCGTATCCCGTGCAGGACGCGCTGGGGCGCACGGTTTACCGGACGATCGAGGCCGACCTCGACGAGGACGCGCTGAAGCAGATCGCGGCGATTGGGGGCGGACGATATTTCGCCGCCAAGAACACGAAGGCTCTGCAGGAGATTTTTGACCAAATCGACCAGTTGGAGAAATCGAAGATCGAGGTGACGCAATTTCGTGAGTACCGCGATTTCTTCCCCTGGTTTGTCGGAGCGGCCGTGCTCCTGCTCGGCGCGCAAATGGCGCTCGCGCAGACCCGCTGGCGCACCCTGCCCTAGGCCAGTGCGAACGATTCAGGGTGGTTCGCTTCGGCCAATTTGGGTGTGGTGACCGCATCCCGCACTCGACTTTCGACGCCCGACGTTGGACGGTGTTCCCATTCTGACACTCGACGGTCTACCCTCGACCCTCGACTCTTTTCCCCCGATGCGTTTTACGCAAAAAATCACCAAACTCTTCCATCCCGACGGCTACCGCAGCGCCGTCGCCGGCGTGAAGCGAATGACCTACCCGCTAAGCGCGTCGGAGTTCGTCGACAAGCTGGATCGCGAGGGGCTCGATCGGATCCGGGCGAAGTACGATGTTCCCGGTGAGAAGGTCGCCGCCCCGAAGTATCTGGACATCGCCGAATGGATGCCGACCAACGTGAAGCGCGTCCGCGACATCCGTCTTTTTCGAGCTCCGCCGGTTCTACGCGTGCTCGACATCGGATCGGGGGCCGGGTGGTTTCTGTTCATCGTGAAATGTCTCGGGCACGATCCGCTCGGGCTCGACATTGATGAGGAGCCGATTTACCGCGAGACCTTCACCCTGCTGAGCTTGCCGCGCGTCATTCACCGCATCGAGGCCCACCAGCCGCTGCCTCTGCTGGGCGCGCCATTTGACCTGATCACCGCGCACATGACCTGTTTCAACCGCCGGCCTGACGGCTCGCACTGGGGGCCGGAGGAGTGGATGTTTTTCCTCGACGATCTCGCCAAGCGGCTCACCCCCACCGGGCGCATCCACCTTGATCTCAATCCGGCTCCCGACGGCTCACACATGGCGCCGGATCTGCGGGAATTTTTCCTGAAATGCGGCGCGAGCGTCGACCGCCGGCGCGTGCTCTGGCGGAACGGCGGGCGATGAATTGGCTCGCGCACGTCCTGTTGTCGGAATCCTGCCCGCGCTTCCGGGTGGGCAACATCCTGCCGGACGTGCTCGGAATGCAGTCGCTCGCGCCGCTGGGCGCCGATTATCAGCGGGGGATCGACTGTCATCACGCGATTGACGCGTTCACCGACGAGCATCCGGTCTTCGCCCGGAGCCGCCGCCGATTCCACGCCGGCTACCGGCGCTTCTCCGGCATCCTCGTGGATGTTTTTTACGATCACGTCCTGGCCGCGCAATGGCGCGAACACGCGGGGGTTCCGCTCGCGGATTTTGTCTCGGGTTTTTACGCCGACCTCGCCGTGGTGCGCGACGAACTGCCGGAATCGATTCACCCGCTGCTCGATCACCTGCGGCGCGAAGACTGGCTTGGATCCAACGTGTCACTCGACGGGCCGCGCGGGGCGCTGCACCGGGTGGAGCGCCGGCTGCGCGGGCGCGCGGATTTGAGCGGCGCGGTGGCCGTCTTCGAGCGCGAGCGCGCGGGACTCGAGGCGGATTTCAGCGCGTTTTTCCCCGATCTCGTGGCGCGTGTGCACGCGCTGGGCGTGCGGTCGCCGGCTTTGCGCTCGCGGGATCGTCCGAGCGCCGGGAGAGAATCGCCACTTCGCTCGGCGTGAGAGCGCGCCACTCGCCGCTGCGCAAATGGCTGTCCACCAGCGGACCGATGCGTTTGCGCACGAGGCGGCGGACCTTGTAGCCAAGCTGCAGGAACATCAGGCGGATTTGCCGCTTCATGCCCTGCTTGAGGACGACCTTCACACGGTTGCCATCGAGGGGAAACACGGCCTCGGCCTTCGCGCGCACTCGTGCCGCGCGCGCTGGCGCGGGCTGGTGCGCGGGTCCGTCCACGTTCACAGCCGCGGGCTCGCTCGCTGCCCCTTTGGCTTTGGGGCGATAGATGGAGTCATCCTCGGGCGCGATGAACACGCCGCGGCAAAGCGTCAGGGCGTCGCCCGGTTCAAATCGCCGATCGAGTGACACCTCGTATTCCTTCTCGATCTTGTAGCGGGGGTGCGTCATCCGCAGCGCCAGGTCGCCGTCGTTCGTGAGCAGCAGGAGGCCCTCGCTATCCATGTCCAGCCGGCCCACATGAAACAGCCGCGGCCATTCGCGCGGCAGCAAATCAAAGACCGTGCGCCGGCCTCGCTCGCCGTCGTCGTGGGCGGTGCAGAGAATTCCCCGGGGCTTGTTGAGCAGGACGTAGAGCCGCTCCTGTGGGCGCAACTTGCGGCCGTTGACGATCACTTCATCCTGCGACCCTACAGTCGTGGCGAGCGTGACGCAGACCTGTCCATTAACCTGCACCTTGCCGGCGGTGATGAGCCCCTCGCACGAGCGGCGCGAGCCAAGGCCAGCGGAGGCGAGAAATCGATTGAGTCGCATGGGGAGGGCTTGGAGCCGGACCCACGGTGGCCGGAGCGGCTGCGACACTGGCGGCGCGCCGATTCAGCGCGAGACCAAATCAGGGAGCGATCTCAAACTTAAAAACGTACCGGGCGTCCTGCTTGCTCAATTGATCGTGGATCACGGCCTCAAACTCGTATTTCCCCGCGGGCAGTTCACCGAGGCTCAGGCTGTTCATGCCGTAAACGTCGAGGACCGGGGCCCGGGTCTTGTAATTGAAATCCAGCGCGGCTTCCTTGCGCAGCAGTTCCTTGCCGTTGCTGTCGCGCACGATCATGTCCTGCGTGAACCATTTCTGGTACCCGCCGTCGGAGCGTTTGGTGAAGAGATTCTGCGGCTCGTAATAGAACTGGAGCTTCGTGCCCGCCACCACCTTCGTCCCGGCTGCCGGCTCGAACTGGCCGTACCCGTCAATCTTCGTGCAAAGCGTAAACTGCCGGAAGCCGAGCTTGCCGGCGTTTTCCTTGTCGATGATTCGGTCCTTGAGCTGCTCTACCGTTTCGGAACCGGCGGCCGCAGTTTGGGCCACGATGGGCGTCGCCGGCAGGGCGGCGAGGGTCATCAGGGCGATGAGGCAGAGGCGATGCATGACGAGAGGGACGCTTGGCGGGGTTGGCGGGACGTTTAGACGTCGGGCTTGGTCTTGGGCAGGCCGATGACGCTTTGCTTGGCCTTGAACTGGCCGCGCTTTTTCAGCACTTCGACGCGCTCGTAGCGCTTGAGGACGTTGCGTTTGGCGGCAATGGTGCCTTTGCCTTTGAGGCTGGGATGCATGGACATGGCGAGAATCTCCTGGGTGAAATTGGGCTTTGTTTGGGGCCAAGACTATTCCCCAAATCCCGGGAAAGACAAGGGAGCGGCCGGAACGATTTTTAGGTCTTGGTTTCCTTCAGGATCTCGTCTTCGTCGTCCTCGTAGGCGTCCTTCTTGTCCCAGGGCTTCTTGATCTCTTCCCAGTCCTTCCCAGAGGCCGACTTCAGTCGGGTCAGCCGCTCCCGCAAGCCCTTGGTTTTGTTTTCGAGCAGGAGGATCTTGCGCTCAACTTCGGGCCGTCGCGACCTGCCGCTTCAAGTCCTCGACGCGCGACTCCAGCTGCTGCAGCTGTCCCTCAATCTTCGGCGCATAAATCTCTCGTTCCGCTTTGAAGCGCCTGGCCAAATCCTCGACGGCCTCTTTCGTCTTTTCCACCACCTGCTCCAATTTTTCGGAAATGGTCGATGGGGCGCGGGCGCCGATGAAGACTGGCAGGCAGCAAGCAAATTAACATGGCGGAGGGAACAAGGAACAAAACGGCGCCACGCCCTGCGGAGGTCGAAGGCATTCCTCCTTCTTCCTTGCCCCTTGTTCCTTTTCTTCAAGGCACCACATTTACCAGCTTGTTGGGCACCACGACGATCTTTCGTGGCGTCTGTCCGGCGAGCGCCTCGGCAATTTTCGGCGCGGCGAGCGCCAGCGCCTCCACTTCGGCGGTCGGCAGATCTTTTTTGATCCGGATTCGATCGCGCACCTTGCCCGCGAGCTGCACGACAATTTCGACCTCATCTTCGATCAACCACTGGTCGTCCCACTTCGGCCAGACCTGTTCAGCGACCAAGCCCGGTGTCGCCGGAAACTTTTCCGCGAGCACGGACCACAATTCCTCGCTGAGATGCGGCGCGAAGGGATTGAGCAGGACGAGGAGCGTGCGCAGCGCCGCTACCGGCCGCGCGGCTCTGGCGGTATATTCATTGACGAAAATCATCATCGCGGAGATCGCCGTGTTGAAACGCATCTCCTCGATGTCGGTCGTGACCGCCTTGATGGTGGCGTGCTCGACCTTGCGCTGCGGGGCGGTTGGCTCGATTGCCTGAACGGCGGCTGCAAGCATCCAGCGGCCTTCCTGATCCTCTTCCATGATGAGGCGCCAGACGCGCGCGAGAAAGCGATGCACGCCCTGAACGCCGGCCGTGCTCCACGGCTTGGTGTCCTGCAGCGGGCCCATGAACATCTCGAACAACCGCAAGGAATCGGCGCCGAACTCGTGAATCACGTCCTCGGGGTTCACCACGTTCCCGCGCGACTTCGACATCTTTTGCCCGTCCTCGCCCAAGATTAGACCTTGATTCACGAGGCGTTGAAACGGCTCGGGGGTTGAGACGCAGCCGCGGTCAAAGAGCACCTTGTGCCAGAATCGCGCGTAGAGCAGATGTAGCACCGCGTGCTCGGTGCCGCCCACGTAGAGATCCACGCCGCCGTGGGGAACAGCAGATTGCGGATTGCGGATTGCGGATGGGTCGAGTGACCCCGTCATCCAATAGCGCTCGGCCTCGACGCTGACGAAGCGCTGACCGTTGCGCGGATCGCAAAATCGCAGGTAGTACCAGCTCGAGCCGGCCCATTGCGGCATGGTGTTGAGTTCGCGCCGCGCGGTTTCGGAGTAGCGGACCCAGTCGGTAGATTTCGCCAGCGGGGGCTCCGGCGTACCGGTGGGCTTGAAGTCGTCCAACTCGGGCAGGTTCACCGGAAGCTCACTTTCCGGCACCGCGTCGTGGTGGCCGTCCCGCCAGACGATGGGGAACGGCTCGCCCCAGTAGCGCTGGCGGGAGAAAAGCCAGTCACGCAGCTTGTAGTTGATGGTTTTCGCGCCCAGGCCGCGCTCGTTGAGCCACGCGGAGATGTTCTCCTTCGCTTCGGCGGTGGTGAGGTCGTTGAGAAAATCGGAATTCACCGCGTAGCCTTCGCCCGTCGTGCATTCCAGCGGGAGCGCGTGGCACGTGGCGTCGCCGGCGGTTGCCGCAGGGGCGTCGGCCACAACTTGTCGAATCGGCAGGCCGAACTGGTTCGCGAAGGCCCAATCGCGTTCATCGTGCGCCGGCACCGCCATGATCGCGCCCGTGCCGTACCCCATCAGCACGTAATCGGCGATCCAGATCGGAATACGCTCGCCGTTGACCGGATTGATCGCGTGCGCGCCGGTGAACACGCCGGTCTTTTCCTTGGCCAGATCCGTCCGATCGAGATCCGATTTTCCCGCGACCGACGCCCGGTAAGCCGTGACGGTGTTCTTCGCGTCGCCCGTCGTGATGGCATCCACCAGCGGATGTTCCGGCGAGAGCACCAGGTACGTCGCTCCAAAGAGCGTATCGGGCCGCGTGGTGAACACTTCGATGTCCGCGCCCCCCGAAATCTGAGATTTGAAATCTGAAATCTGGAATTTCACCCTCGCTCCCTCGCTTTTCCCGATCCAGTTCCGCTGCGAGAGCTTGATCGAGTCGGGCCAGTCCAGACCATTGAGCTCATCAATCAATCGTTCCGCGTACGCCGTGATGCGCAGCATCCACTGGCGCATCGGACGACGTTCGACCGGGAATCCGCCGACTTCGCTTTTGCCGTCGATGACTTCTTCATTCGCGAGCACGGTGCCAAGACCCGGGCACCAATTGACGGGCGCGTCCGCGACATAGGCCAGGCGCACGTTGTCGATCTGCTCGCGGGTAGCCGCGGGATGCTCTGCGACGAATTCCGCGATCGGCCGCGCCTGCTTCGATCTCGGATCCAGCCATGACGTGTAGAGCAGGCGGAAGATCCATTGCGTCCATTTCACGTAGCCGGGATCGGTCGTGTTGACCTCGCGCGACCAGTCGTAATTGAAGCCGATGCGCTGCAGCTGCTCACGGAAGCGATTGATGTTCTGCTCCGTGGTGACGCGCGGGTGCTGGCCGGTCTTGATGGCGTATTGTTCCGCTGGGAGCCCGAAAGCGTCCCAGCCCATCGGATGCAGCACGTTGAAACCGTTCATCCGCTTGTACCGCGCGATGATGTCCGTCGCGGTGTAGCCCTCGGGATGGCCGACGTGCAGGCCGCTCCCGCTCGGGTAGGGGAACATGTCGAGGATGTAGTACTTCGGGCGCGACGCCTCGAAGCCCGGCTCGCCCGGATTTGGCACGCGAAAAGTCTGGCGGTCGGCCCAGGCGCGCTGCCACCGGGGTTCAATCTCGTCAAAGGGATAGGGCTTGCGCCGCTCGTTGGTCATGTCGACAAACCGGTAGGGAACAAAAGGTGGACCGGAAGGATGTTCCATCGAAGGTCGAACGCAAATGCGGTGGCACGGGCGGGCGGCCCGTGGGGTGACTGAATGGCGGATCCCGCGCGGGACCCGGGCCAAAGAAACTATTCCTCCGTCGTGCCGTTCATCGCGGCAAGCGTGGCGGCTTCGATTTCCGCGTAGAGTGCGCTGTCCTTCTTGAGCAGCTCCTTGGCGGCGTCGCGTCCCTGCGCGAGCTGGCTGCCCTTGTAGCTGAGCCACGAGCCGCGCTTTTCGATGATGTTCTTCTCCAGCGCCAGATCGAGCAGCGAGCCGGTCGCGGAGATGCCCTCGTTGTACATGATGTCGAATTCGCATTCCGTGAACGGCGGCGCGACCTTGTTTTTCACGATCTTCACCTTGGTGCGATTGCCGACCACGACGCCGTCGCTCTGCTTGATCTGGCCGATGCGCCGGATGTCGACGCGCACGCTGGAATAAAATTTGAGCGCCTTGCCTCCCGGCGTGGTTTCCGGGTTGCCGAACATCACGCCGATTTTCTCGCGGATCTGATTGGTGAAAATGCAGCACGTCCGGGCCTTGGAGATCAGCGCGGTGAGCTTGCGCAGGGCGGCGCTCATCAGGCGCGCCTGGGCGCCGACCGTGACGTCGCCAATTTCGCCCTCGAGTTCGGCTTTGGTCACCAGTGCGGCCACCGAGTCGAGCACGATCACGTCGAGCGCATTCGAGCGGACCAGCGTTTCGCAGATGCGCAGCGCTTCCTCGCCGGAGCTGGGCTGAGACACGAGCAGATCGTTCACGTTGACGCCGAGTTTCTTGGCGTATTGCGGATCTAGCGCGTGCTCCACGTCGATGAACGCGGCGAGACCGCCCGCCTTCTGCGCCTGCGCGATGACCGTCAGGGTGAGGGTGGTTTTGCCGGACGATTCAGGGCCAAAGACCTCGACCACGCGCCCGCGTGGGAAGCCGCCGACGCCGAGGGCGCGATCGATCAGAATGTTGCCGGTCGGGATCGACTCGACGTCCATCGAGGTCTTGTCGCCGAGTCGCATGATGGCGCCGTCGCCGTAATCCTTGGCGATCTGTTGGAGGGCAAGATCGAGATTCTTGTTGCCGCGGGGAGCGACTTTTTCTTCGGCAGGGGGGGCGATTTTTGCGGCCATGGGAGGGTAGAGCGAGAGCGGGGAGACATACCCTTTAGCAGTGATTGGCGCTAAATGCGAAAGTAATAATGATACATTTGTCCATAATCATCTTTTTCCCCGTAAAATGCGGGCCTGGCAGGGTGTTTCGGCGTCGAAATCGAACGAGGCCGCTCCCTTTTCAGGCCAAAAGTAAATCGCCCGCCGTGGCGGAGCGGGCTCCATCCACGGCGGGCAACGTTGGGAAACGGATTTCGCTTACGCGCTGATCTCGATGCGACGCGCGCGAGCCTGTTCGCCCTTGGGCAGGCGCACGTTCAACACGCCTTCTTCGAGGCGCGCGCTGATCTTGCTTACGTCGATGACGGGATCGAGCTCGAACACGCGGCGAAACGCGCCCGCGGCCGACTCGCGATAAATGAGGGTCGAGTCCGCAGGCCAATGGGAGCGGCGGCCGGCGATTGTGAGCTCGCCATTCTCGAGCTGGATCTCGAGGTCGCCCTTGCGGACGCCCGGCAGATCCATGGTCAATTGGTAACCGTCCGGCGTGGCCGTGATGCTTGCCGGCGGCCGGAGAAAGGTCTCGGTGCCGTTTTGGGGCACGACAGAAGCGGGGTTTTCAGGACTGGAAGTCATGGAGTGAGTGGGTTGGGGAGTCGTGGTGGGTTTGGGGAGAGGTGCCCGGCGGTCGGGCCGAAATCCCGGCCGCCGGGCGGGAAGCGCTCGAGGCTCACGGACGTGAGTTCGGGGCGCGGTTTTTGAATCGTTAGTTGATGGCGATCTGGCGCGGCTTGGCCTCCTCGGCCTTCGGCACGGTGATCGTGAGAACTCCGTCCTCGTGCGCGGCCTTGATGCCGGCTTCGTTCACGGGGAACGGGATTCTAATGGTTCGCTCGAACTTGCCGAACGCGCGCTCGCGGCGGATGAGATCGCTCTCCGGCGCGTCGGATTCCGTCTGGCGCTCGCCGGCGACCGTGAGGACGCCTTCCTTGAGCGTGATTTGGATTTGACCTTTTTTGAGACCCGGCAACTCGGCGCGAACCGTCAGCTTTTCGGTGTCCTCATGGAGGTCAAACGGCGGTACCCATCCGGAAGTCGCAACCCGGTTGGGGCGGCCGAAAAAAGGAAAATCAAGCAGGCGATTCATCTCGTCCGTCACGCTCGAAAGGCGGGCGAACGACGGGCGGCTGCAGGAAGGAGTTTCGTAGCGGATAATGTTCATACGAGTGGATTCTGGTTGGAGTTGCATGACCAGCATTTCGCTGGACGTCGGTTCTTCAAGCTTTCAGCATGCCACTTCGATCAAGGAAGTAAAATATAGGACGTTAAATGTTTCTTTTAAACGAATTACAAATTTCTATGTGGTTCAATCCCTCGAAGAATAGCGCGCCGATATGACGCTTATATGGGAGCCATGATGTGCACGAATGCGCCACTATGACGCTATTGTTTGCTGAATTGCCAAGGGATGGGAGCAGGGTAGTCTCGGCGGTGTGAAGAAGGCTGCGGGCAACGAAATCGATCGGGACGAGCGTTTCATGCGCGCCGCCTTGGTTGAGGCGCGCAAGGGAGTCGGCCGCACGAGTCCCAATCCGGCGGTTGGCGCGGTCATCGTGCGAGCGGGGAAAATCGTGGGGCGAGGATTTCATCGTGGTGCGGGTCAGGCGCATGCGGAGGTCGAAACGATCCGCGCGCTGCGGAAACCGGGCTTGGCCCGCGGGGCGACCCTTTATGTAACGCTTGAGCCGTGTTCGACGCACGGACTCACGCCGCCGTGTACGGGGGCGATCAAGGCGGCCGGATTTCAGCGCGTGGTGTTTGGTGCGACCGATCCCAATCCCCGGCACGCCGGTCGCGCCAAGAGGATTTTGCGCGGCGCTGGGATTGCCGTAACCACCGGAATCCTCGCGGAGGAATGCTTGGAACTTAACCGTGCGTTCAACCACTGGATGACGACGGGACAACCGTGGGTCGTGGCAAAGTTCGCGACCAGCCTCGACGGCCGACTTACGCGGCGACCCGGTGAACCGCCCTGGTTGACGCGTCCGGACGCGCGTCGGCACGCGCAGCAGCTTCGGGCGCGCGTCGACGCAATTCTGGTCGGGGCAGGCACGATTCGCGCGGATGATCCACAGCTGACCGTGCGCGGAGTTCCTGGCGCGCGACAGCCATGGCGGGTCGTGCTGACCCGCAGCGGCCGGCTGCCGGCACGGGCGCGGATTTTCACCGACGTCCATCGCGAACGCACGCTCGTCTATCGCGGCCAGTCGTTGAGCGCCGTGCTGCGGGATTTGGGGGCGCGTCAGATCACGAGTGTATTGATTGAGGGAGGGGGCGAGGTGCTGGGCGAGGCCTTTGACAATCGCTTGGTCAACGAAGTCCAATGCTATTTCGCGCCACTCATCGTCGGCGGACCGGTACCAGCCGTCGGGGGCACAGGTGTCCATTCGAATGACGAGCGCATTGTCCTGGAGCATGCGCGTTTCGAGCCGGTGGGCCAGGATCTCTGTTTGCAAGCACTCGTCGCCTACCCGCCTCGCTGAGGCACGATTATCACCAGCACCTGTCGGCCCGACGCCCAGATTGAAAATACCGAACCAAAGCGATGAATAGGCACGGGACTTGCACGTCTGGATTTATCATGAAGAAACTAGTCCTCTCTCTCCTTGCGGTCCTTTGCGGCGGAGTCGCCGCGAGCCCGGCCGCCGAACCCGCCGCCCAAAGCCCCGCCGGGCGCAACGCCGCGTTGTTCGCCTCGGCCGCAACGGTACCAGTCAATCAGATCTACTTCTATAGCGGCCGGCACTACCACCATCGTCGTTTCGTCGGTTACCGTACCGAGAGGGTCGTGTATCGCGATGGCTACGGCATTCGGCGGGTTGGCTACCGTCGCGTGGCCGTTTACCGCTATTGGTAATATTCTCTCCAGAAACATCGTAACAGGACGAGGCGCCCCCCCGCGGGCCGCCTTTTCCGTTGGCGAACGGCATTCCGACGGAATAGTGCGGGATGAAATTTGTCATCGCCGCAACCGGCGCCAGCGGGGCGATCTACCTTCAGCGCTTGCTGCAACGAATCGACGCAGGCAAGCATGAGGTGCATTTGCTCATGAGCCGCTACGCCCGTCTTGTCGCGGCGGAGGAACTTGGAAAATGGACGCCTCCAGCGGGCGTGCATGAGCACAAGGGCGACGCCACGATGCACGTCCCGTTTGCCAGCGGATCGGTGCGATTCGACGCCATGGTCGTCGTGCCGTGCTCGATGGGCACGCTCGCCCGCATCGCACACGGAACGAGCGAGACGACAATTCTGCGGGCGGCCGACGTCTTCCTGAAGGAGGGACGCAAGCTGATCCTCGTGCCGCGGGAAACGCCCATCAATTTGATCCACGCGCGAAATCTGGTCGCCGTGCTTGAGGCGGGCGCGACGGTGATTCCCGCGATGCCGTCATTTTATCACCGACCGAAGACGATCGCTGAGACGGTTGATTCGGTGGTGTTTCGTATTCTCGATCATCTTGGCCTCCCGGCGGAGGACGCACCGCGCTGGCAAAGCGACGCGGAACACGATTGATTGGGCGGATGGCCGAACCTCCCGCACCCAAGCCGGCGGATTCAGCGCCGCCGCTGGTCCACCGGATTCTCGGCGTGCTCGGCGCGGCGGTCATTCGCATGGTCGGCTGGACGCTGCGCTACCATTTCGACGATCGCGCGGGGATTGAGCAGATGCCGGCCAATGAAGGGATGATCTGGTCCTTCTGGCACAATCGATTGTTCCTGATGTCGTACGTGCACCGCCGGTTTTTCACGCATCGTCCGCCCGGCGCGGGTATGACGAGCCGCAGCAAGGATGGCGAATGGGCGGCTCAACTGGTCCTGCGGTTTGGCATCACGCCAGTGCGCGGCTCGACGGCGCGAGGCGGCACGGCGGCCCTGCGTGAGCTCGCCCGGTTTCTCCGGCGCGGTCTGGACGTGGGCGTCACCCCGGATGGCTCCCGTGGACCGCTTTACGAATTGAAGCCGGGACTCGTGATTCTCGCGCAGCTCAGCCGCCGCCCGATTCTCCCGGTCGGCGTCGAATACGCCCACTGCGTCCGCCTGCGCAGCTGGGATGGATTTATGATCCCTCTGCCGTTTTCGCGGGTGGATGTGACCCTGGGTGAACTGGTACACGTGCCGGTGACGCAGACGGCAGGGGAGTTCGAGGAGCAACGGCTCCGTTGCGAAACCGCCATGATGGCGCTGGTTCGGCGGCGTTGAAATTGAGTGCGTGTTCCCCCGTTGCGCACCCGCCGGTTTGCGTGAGGATGAGCCGACATGTCTTCCCCCCTGATCATCGATGGTCGCGCTGTTGCCGACAAGATTCTCGTCGAGTGCAAGGCCCGCTCAACCGAACTTTCCGCCGCCCGCGGCCGTGCGCCGGGTCTGGCGGTGGTGCTCGTGGGCGAAAATCCCGCCTCGCGCGCCTATGTCCGATCCAAAGACAAGACCTGC
Source organism: Verrucomicrobiota bacterium (assembly GCA_031370675.1). Taxonomy (GTDB): domain Bacteria; phylum Verrucomicrobiota; class Verrucomicrobiia; order Chthoniobacterales; family SZAS-18; genus SZAS-18. The sequence goes on along the minus strand of JANMQT010000105.1, from coordinate 10,900 downwards.
CGTGAACTCGGTTTTCACTCGGTGAAGGAGGAACTGCCGGCCGGCACCTCCCAAGCGGATCTGCTCGCCCTGATCGCCCGGCTGAATGGCGACCCGCTCGTCGACGGCATCCTCGTCCAGTCGCCGCTGCCCGCGCCACTGGACGAAGGCGCGGTTGTGCGCGCGATTGACCCGACGAAGGACGTTGATGGCTTCCATCCGCTCAACGTGGCGAAGCTTGCGCTCGGCGACCCTTCCGGTTTTGTGCCGTGCACGCCCTTGGGCTGCCAGCGGCTTCTGCTGGAGGCGGGAGTCGAGGTCGCCGGCGCGCACGTCGTCGTGCTCGGCCGGAGCCTTATCGTCGGGAAATCACTCGCACTGCTGCTCATGCAAAAAGGCCCGGGCGCAGACGCCACCGTGACGGTGGCCCACTCGCGCAGCCGGGATCTGCGTGCCATCACGCGGTCGGCGGATGTCATCGTCGCCGCGATCGGCCGGGTCAATTCGCTACGCGCCGACGATGTGCGCGAGGGAGCGGTGGTGATCGATGTCGGCATCAACCGCGTCGACGATCCGATCGACAAGCGCGGCTACCGCCTCGTGGGGGATGTCGACTACGCCGGGGTTGCACCAAAATGCCGCGCCATCACGCCGGTGCCGGGCGGGGTCGGGCCGATGACCATTGCGATGTTGATGGCGAACACCTTGAAATCATTTGCGCAGCGCGTCGGCTGAACGAACGCGCGAAAATTTTATCCCACGAGCATGAAACGGAACCGCGGCGTTTCCCGACTCGAAGTCGGCGAGTTCGACGAGCAACGCGTCATCGCCGCGGCGCGATCCGCGCGCGAGGAACTCGACGGGGAAGTCGCGCTCGGCTTTGTCTTTGTGACGCCGGACTTCGCGCCGCACCTCGTGGATTTTCTGGAGCTGGTGCGCGTGTACGGCCGCGTCCCGCTGCTGGTCGGCTGCTCCGGCGCGGGCGTGATCGGCACCAGGGTGGAGCTCGAGAACGAGGCGGGGTTTTCCCTCCTCTTGTTGAGCCTGCCCGCGACGGAGATCACGCTTTTTCAATTCAATCAGGCGCAGGTGGATGAGTCGACCGGTCCCGCCTACTGGCACATGGAAAGCGGCGTGGAAGAGGCGGACGCGTGGGTCGTGCTGGCGCATCCGGCGCAACTCGACGTCGATCGCTGGCTGCGCGAATGGGACGTGGCGTACCCACAGACCCCGGTGCTGGGCGGGTTCGCCAGCGGCGGCGCGTCCATCGAGGAAATTTTTCTCCTGCACGATGGCCGCACCCTCCCGGCCGTGGACGGCCTGGCGATCGCGTTGCGCGGCGGCTTGCGCGTCGCCACCATTGTCAGCCAGGGTTGCCGGCCGATTGGCGAGCCGCTGACCATTACTGGCGCGCGGCAGAACCTCGTGCTCACGCTCGCGTCGAAGCCGGCCTACCAGGTGCTCAACGACGCGTTCCTCTCGCTGACGGAGCGTGAGCGGAAGCGCGCCCAGGGAAACATCTTCGCCGGGCTCGCGATCTCGGAATACCTCCACGAATTCAAGCGCGGCGATTTTCTCATCCGCAACATCCTGGGCGCCGACCCTTCGTCCGGGGCTGTGGCTCTCGGCGCCGCCCCCCGCATCGGCCAGACGCTGCAATACCAGCTCCGCGATCGCGACACGGCTGACGAGGATCTGCGCGAGCTCGGATTGATCGCGCGCGACGAGGACATGGTGCGGCCGTTCGCTGCGCTGCTCTTTTCCTGCAACGGCCGCGGCCGCGGGCTTTTCCAGGTTCCCCATCATGATGCCGGGGTACTCGCCGAGCTGTTTGGCGCAGGACCGTTGGCCGGCTTCTTTTGCAATGGGGAAATCGGGCCGATCGGTGCGAAAACCTTCCTGCACGGGTACACGGCGTCCGCGGCGTTGCTGTGCGACGCGTGATCGCCGCTTTCCAACTCCGCTCCAACTGATCTATCCTCCGCCCATGAAGACGCTGATTACGCTTCTCGTGGTGGCAGAACTGCTCCTGCTCACAAGCTGCCAGACCACGAGCGGCGTGCAGCGCAGCGTGCGCCTGACGCAGCGCGTCCCGGAGTCCGCCGTCATCGCGGCCATCCAGGCGACCCCGGGCGTGAGCATCATCAGGGAGCAGCATTTGCCGCCGACCACCGGTTACGGGCAGGTGGAATACACGAACAAGTCGACGGATCGGATCGTGTACGTGTCGGACGCGCGCCACGCCGATGGCGTCATCGAAATCGGCGGCAACGATCGCGACGGGCTGCGGCTGAAGATGTACTGCCTCTTCCAAAACACGAAGCCCACCGCCGCTCAGATTGCGGCGACGCGCAAGCTGATGGACGACATCTACGCAAACCTCCATCGACTCGTGCCGAATATGGTTCCGCCGCCAGAAAAGGTTACAGAGGATTTGCTGGGCGTCGCGCGTCCCTCGTCCTGACCGACGTCGCGCGCGCGGGATTTGCTTGAATTACGAAGCAATTGCGGGCACCTGTAGGCAGGTCGCGCCCCGCGGAACGGCACCAGCCTCAGCCCACCGTGGCATCCGGCGACCGACATTCATGTCGAAGAAGTCGTCGAAGAAAGCTCCCAAATCCTTTCGCGCGTTCCGAAAGTATCTCGTGCGGCGTCGTCCCCGCGCCGGCAGGAAAAAGCAGAAGACCCGCGAAGAAAAACGGCCCAAGCGTTCCCCGGCGAGAAAGCGCGAGAAGCCGCTCAAGAAAAAACATCTGCGCGCGCGCGTGCCCAGCACCGAGGCCGCCGCGCCGGTGCTCGGGACCCCGTTGCAGATGATGCTGCGGGCGGCCAGCTTTGCCGCCCGCAAGCACATGGGCCAAAAACGCGCCGACGGCGTGACACCGTATTTTTCCCACGTGGCGCGCGTGGCGTTCATTCTCTCCCACGTCTTTGGGGTGCGCGACGAGCGCCTGCTGGCGGCGGCGTTCCTCCATGACACGGTCGAGGACACGGCCACCGATTACGATGAAATCGAGGCGGAGTTTGGCGGTTCGGTGGCGGACATGGTTGTGTTGCTGACCAAGAACAACATGCTGCCCAAACCAAAGCGCGAGCGCGAGTATGAGCAGCGCCTGCGCTCGGCGCCGGAGAGCGTGAAAATTGCCAAAATGGCAGACCTTTACGACAACCTGAGTGACCGGGTCACCTCGATTAAGATTCTCAAGACCACGGCGACGGCGGAACGATTACTCAAGGCGTTTGGTCCCGTCCTGAGATCGGCCGTCGGCCGCTCGGCGCACGACAAGACCTCCCTGCTGCTGCGCAAAATCAAGCGGGTGCAGGACGCGACCGCGGGACGCCGCGCCACCTGAAGCCCTGCCAAGGCTGGCGCCACGGCAAAAACGAGCGACCATGAAACGAATCGCGTCGGTTCATGTCTAATTTCCTCACCCCGCCCTGTTGGGCTCCCCCCGTGAACGATTCCCCGGAACAATTTGCCAGCGAAAGCAGCCCGACGCGGCGCTATTTCCTCGGCGCACTGCTGCTCGCGCTGGCCTTGCACGCGGCCTTTCTGGCCGCCAGCCGGTACGCCGTGCTGGAGTCGATCAGCCCATCGCATTTCAACCGGCTCATTCCGCGCACCTTCACGGTGAAGAAGGTGGAGATCGATCCGGCCACGCTTGAGCAACCGGAGCCCGTGGTCACCCCCCGGCCGGCCGCGAAACCGATTACGGACATCAGCGCGCTGCAGATTGGGGCCAAGGAGAAGTCGTTCGAGGAGGTGCTCGCCAAGGCGGATCAGGTCATCGCCGCGCCGGACGTGCTCGACAAGGGCATCGTCAAGGAGAAGCCTGCGATGACGCCGAGTGATTCGCTGACGAAGGCCCTTGCCGAGCCGCCGAAGCCGGTGGCGCCGGCCGCCGGCGAGCCCGGCTCACTGCTCGACCAGCTGGCCGAGACCAAGCCGCCTGTCGCCGGCCGGCCGCTGCTCGAGATGAAAGCGGGACCGCCCGGCGCCGGAAACGGCTCGGGTGATGCGCCCGCCCCAGGCCAGGGAAATTTCAGTAGCCTGGACGGCCTGCTCGCGCAGGGCGGGGGCGTCGGCGACCGCACCGCGCCCATTCTGCTGCCCACCGATTTGCTCTTTGATTACGACCAATCGGAGTTGCGGTCCGAGGCGCTCGACAGCCTCCGCAAGCTTGGCCAGCTCATCCTGAAGAATCCGAACGCGGACTTCACCATCGAGGGCCACACCGACAGCTTTGGGTCCGCCGGCTACAACCGGACGTTGAGCGAGCGACGGGCCGAATCGGTCAAGAACTGGCTCGTGGCGGACATGCAGATTGACCCGAGCCGGATCCAGACGCGCGGCTTCGGCAGCACCAAGCCGCTCGCCCCCACGGCGGGCACCGTCGATGAGCAGCGGCTGAATCGGCGCGTGGAAATCGTGATCAAGACGCGCCGGCGCTAAAGCTGGACGCGCCGCCCGCTTGCTTCCGCGGTCGATCGCCGCGACTTTCCCGGCCGGGCCTTCCGGGAAAATGAAGCACCTCCTGCGCGTCTTTGGTTACGTCCGCCACTACCCGTGGATGGCTGCGGGCATGCTGCTTTGCGCGGCGGGCAGCACGCTCATGGTCATCGTTTTCCCGGCGGTGACGCAGCGCATCATCGACGACGCCATCCGCGGCGGCCGGCCGGATCTGTTGCTGCCCCTGTGCCTCATCGGCCTCGGCAGCTTCGTCCTGCAGAACGGTCTCACATCGCTCCGCATCCTCGTGAACAACGTTTTCGAGCAGCGCGTCATCTTCGATCTGCGCAGTGATCTCTACGCGCATCTCCAGCGCCTGCCGCTCAACTGGTTTGACAACCGCGCGACCGGCGATGTGATGACGCGCGTGATCGAGGATGTGAGCTCGATGGAGCGCGTGCTGATCGACGGCATCGAGACCGGGCTCATTGCGATTCTCCAAATCGCGTCGGTCCTCTGGATGTTGTTTTACTACCGGGCGTCGCTGGCGTGGGCGGCGCTTCTGCCGATTCCGTTTCTCGCCGCGGGCGCGATGACTTACACGCTCACGGCGCACCGGCGCTACAAGGCGCAGCGCAAGGCATCTTCGGCCATGAACTCGCTGCTGCACGACAACTTGGCGGGCATCCGCCAGATCAAGACCTACGTCCGCGAGGAGGCCGAGCATGGCCGCTTCAACGAGGTGAGTGACAAGCTCCGCCGTGCCACGCTGTGGGTGATGAAGGTCTGGGCCGGCTACAGCCCGACCATGGATTTCTTCACGAACTGCGGACTCGTGCTTGTGGTGTTCCTGGGCGGGCGCGCGGTGCTCGCGGGCGAGATGCAGATTGGCGAACTGGTCGCGTTTCTCGCGCTGGTAAAATTTCTCTACGACCCAATCGGGAAGCTGCACACGCTCAACCAGATGTTCCAGGCGGGCCGGGCGGCCGCGGCGCGGGTCTTTGAGATCATGGACGAGGCTCCGGAACCGGGACTGGTCGAAAGCCGAACGATGAAAGTCGAAAGCCCAAAGGCGATTGGGGGCGACATCGAGTTCAAGGACGTGAGCTTTTCCTACCAGGGCCGGACTAATGTGCTTCAGCATGTTTCATTGCGGGCGCGGCCGGGCGAGACGATCGCGTTGGTGGGTACCACGGGCGCGGGGAAGTCCACGCTCGTCAATCTGCTCACCCGCTTCTACGAGTTCGATCAGGGTGACATCACGATCGACGGCGTTTCATTGCGCGACATTCCACAAGCGCGCCTGCGCGGCGCCATCGGGCTCGTGACGCAGGAAAGCTTCCTGTTCAACGGCACCGTGCGCGAAAACCTGCGCTTTGCGAAGCCGGACGCGACCGACGAGGAACTGCTCGCGGCGGCCGAGTCGGCGGGCGCGCGCGCGTTCATCGAGCGCCTTCCGGAAGGTCTGTCCACGCTCGTCGGAGAGCGTGGTGTGAAATTGAGCGTGGGCGAAAAGCAGCGCGTCTCCATCGCGCGCGTGCTGCTCAAGGATCCGCCGATTCTGATTCTCGATGAGGCCACCGCGAGCGTGGACAACGAGACCGAGCGCCTGATCCAGGCGGCGCTGGACCGGCTGATGTCGCACCGCACGTGTTTTGTCATTGCGCACCGCCTCTCGACCGTGCGCAACGCGGATCAAATTCTGGTGCTGGAGCGCGGACGCATCGCGGAGCGCGGGCGGCACGCGGAGCTGCTGCTGCGCGGCGGCAAGTACTCGCAGCTCTACGCCGCGAGCCAGCAGCGCGAGGAGGAGGAACTGCGCACCGGCGCGGCCGAGTCGGCAGAGGAAGCGGTCGCCGCTTGATGGCTTCCCTCCGACGGGTCGCGCGTTTAACCTTGGTGGCGCATGGCTTCTGATCCTTTGACGCGCATTCTGGCCCTGGCCGACTTTGAACCCGCGGCGCGCGAGTGTCTGCCGCATGCGGTTTATGAGTATGTCGCGAGCGCGGCCGGCGACGAGGTGACCTATCGTGAAAACGAGGAGGCCTTCAATCGCCTCAAGCTCCGGCCGCGCGTGCTGCGCGACGTCGCGAAGCTGGACACGCGCGTGACTCTCTTCGGCGACACGCTGGCCCACCCGATTTTGCTCGCGCCGACCGCCTACCAGCGGATGTCGCATCCGGAGGGCGAGGTGGCCACCGCGCGCGGCGCCGGCGCGGCGGGCGCGGTCTTCATCCTGAGCACGAGCGGCACCGCAAGCGTCGAGGAATGCGTCGCGGCGAGCGCGGCACCGGTATGGTTCCTGTTGTACTGGCAGAGCGACCGTGCCTTCAACCAAGCACTCGTGGCGCGCATCGAAGCCAGCGGCGCCAAGGCTTTGGGGGTGACCGTCGACACACCCGTGCTGGGCGATCGGCGAAGGCAGCAGCGCGCGGAATTCGAGCTGCCGGCGGAGATGGTGACGCCGCATTTGAACGATCGGAACACCGGCCTGCGCGGCGTGAGCGCGCCGCAACGCGCGATCCTTACCTGGCGGGACGTGGAGTGGCTCCGCTCGCTCACCAAACTTCCCTTTGTGCTCAAGGGTATCCTCGATCCGGACGACGCGGCCCGGGCGATCGACGTCGGCGCCGACGCCCTCATCGTGTCGAACCACGGCGCCCGGAATCTGGACACGCTGCCGGCGACGATTGAGGCTCTGCCGGCCATCGCGGAACGTGTGGATGGGCGCATTCCGATCTTGATCGACGGCGGGATCCGGCGCGGCACCGATGTGCTCAAGTCGCTGGCGCTGGGCGCCACGGCGGTGCTGATTGGACGTCCGTACGTCTATGCGCTGGCGGTCGGCGGCGCTGCGGGTGTCACCCACTGCGTCGATCTTTTGCGCAAGGAGCTGGAGGTGGGCATGACCCTGACCGGGCGGGCGACCATCGCAGAAATCGATCGCACTTTGATTTGGTGACGCATCGGGACTTGGCAAACGCCCCGAAATCGGGCATTCGTCCTGCGGCGTTCCCCGCGCCATCCTTCATGGCTCCCGGCCAGCTTGCCCTCGTTCTCCACGCACATCTGCCGTTCGTGCGGCACCCGGAGCACGACGATTTTCTCGAGGAGTGCTGGCTGTTCGAGGCGGTGCTTGAGACGTACCTGCCACTGCTGGAAATATTCGATCGACTCGCGGGCGACGGCGTGCCGTTTGCGCTGACGATGACGCTCACGCCCACGCTGTGCGCGATGCTGCGCGATCCGCTGCTGCAAGCGCGGACCCAGCGCTATCTCGATCGTGTCTTGGAGCTGTCGGAACGAGAGATTGGCCGCACCGCGATCCTCGACGACCCGCGACCGCATCAGATGGCGATTTTTTATCGCGACCGGTTTGACGCGCTGCGCGGGCAATATCACGACCGCTGGCGCGGGGACCTGGTGGGGGCGTTTCGTTCGTTCCAGGACTCCGGGCAGCTCGAGATCATCACCTGCGCGGCCACGCATGGTTTCCTGCCGATGATGGCGGAGCAGGCGGGCGCGGTGCGCGCGCAAGTTCGGGTAGCCTGCGAGGATTACGCGCGGTTGTTCGGTCGCAAGCCGCGCGGCATCTGGCTGCCGGAGTGCGCCTACTTCACCGGCCTGGACCGCGAGCTCGCGGCAGCCGAGTTGCGCTGGTTCGTGCTCGACACGCACGGCCTGCTCTTCGGGCGGCCGCGACCGCGCGCCGCGATGTACGCGCCGGGGATCACGCCGGCGGGCCCGGCGGCCTTCGCGCGCGACCGCGAGGCGAGCCGCCAGGTCTGGAGCGCGGAGGCGGGCTATCCGGGTGATCCGCGGTATCGCGATTTCTATCGCGACATCGGGTTCGATCTGCCGGGGGAGCAGTTGACGCCGTTGATTCCGGAAGGCGCGCCGCGGCGGTTCACCGGCTTGAAATATCACCGCGTGACGGATCGCAACGTACCGCTCCCGCAAAAGGATCTTTACCGGCGCGCGGATGCGATGGAGGCGGCCCGCACGCATGCGGCGCACTTTCTGGAGTCGCGCGTGCGCCAGCTCGAGCCGCTCGGGGAGGCGTTGGGCCGCCCGCCGATTCTGGTGGTGCCGTTTGACGCCGAGCTGTTCGGGCACTGGTGGTACGAGGGACCGGAGTTCCTCGAACATTTTTTCCGCGCCGCCGCGGCCCTGGACGGCGGACTGAAACTCACAAGCCCTTCGCGCTTCCTCGCGGAAAATCCAACCCAGCAACTGCTGACGCCGTCACCGTCGAGCTGGGGCCAGCATGGTTATTGGGAAGTTTGGGTGCATCCGCGCAACGCCTGGATTTACCGGCATCTGCAAACGGCAGCGCAGCGCATGACGGACCTCGCGCGGGAGCACCAGGGGATCAACGGAGCCGCGCCCCTGGTGGACCGCGCGCTGCGGCAGATGGCGCGCGAGTTGATGCTCGCGCAATCCAGCGACTGGGCGTTCCTAATGAAGACGGGCACGGCCACGGAATACGCCGCCCGTCGCACGCGGAGACATCTGACGCGCTTCAATCACCTCCACGACTCGGTGCGCCGCGGCCAGGTGGATGTGGTTGAGTTGGAACGTTGCGAGGCGCGCGACAATCTCTTTGCTGAACTCGATTGGAGCGCGTTTGCCGGCCCGTGAGGCTTCGACCGTTTACGCCACCCCCAATATGGAGCTAAAGTTTGTCATGCCGTTATTTCGCCGGGGAACGATTGCGCTGATCGTCGGACTGGCCTTCGCGGCGGGGTTGCGCGGCGAGGACGAGGGCGTGGCCAGGGGTTCGGCCGACGAAATCACGTTTCAGTTTTTGCCACCGCCGATCGACGAGGCGCGCTACTCGATTGGCGTGTTCGACGCGAAGGGAAAGCTGGTGCGCCGACTGCACGAGGGCACGATCGAGTCGGCCTTTCCCGCCGCGTTGAATGGCTTGATCGTGCGATGGAACGCGAAAGACGACGCGGGTCGCCGGTTGCAAAATGGGCATTATCAACTGCGCGGCTACGCCGTGGGACCAATGAAGGTGAGCGGTGTCGCGACCAAGGGAAACGACTGGCTGGCGGATGATCCAGGCCTGCGGGTGACCGCAGTCGATGCCATCGTCGCGCTGCCGTCCAACGCGTTGGCGGCCCTCGTTCGTTGCGCCGATGGTCGAGCGGAATTGATCTGCGTGCGCGACGGACGCCTGGCGTGGCATGTGCCGGTCGACGCGGTCGCCAGTCGCGGGGAAGCCACCCTCGGATTAGGTGGAGACGAGTTTATCGTCGTGTCGCGCGGCGGAAAATCGGCGAAGTTTCGGATCGATTCCGGCGCGGCGGTCGAGAGCGGTGATTCCGCGGCTGGGAGGCTGCCGTCGGCGGACGGGTGGAAGCTGGAAAATGGGCGACTCGCGCAACATTCACCGGACGGTCCGGTTGTGCGCCAGTGGCAACCGGCTGCCGGCGAACCCGCACCGGTTGGGCTGGCTCCGGACGGGCCAAACCGGATTTACCTGATCGAGCGAAACTCCTCACCTGCCTGGGAGCGCCTCCGCGGAATCGAGGCGTCAACGACGTCGGGCGGTGGCCCATCCGCAGCCGAGTGGCGGACATTTTTTGAGCGGAACATTCGCGTCCCGGAAAAATTCGACGCACCAGCCGCGGCTGCGACGCTGCGGATTGATTTGGTCAAGAATCCGCTGGGACTGCGGCGTGGTGGTCAGCCCAGTCTCACGCTGCAGGCGATGGCTGATGACAGGGGCTCATACTTGGGTACGACGGACGGCCTCCGGCTCCGGCAGGTCAGCGCGGTGAAAAGTGCGAAGGCAGTGGCGATGACTCGGGGTGAAGCGAAGGGCAGCATCCGATTTTTCCAGCGTGACGCGGCGGCGAGCGAGGAATTCCTGATTGAGGGGATCGATCGCATCATGGCCTTCGAGGTCGGCAGCTGCGAAATCAACGAACGCGGCGAAGTGCTGCCGGAGGGAGAGGCGCCGGAACCGAAATAGGTGTCACAGTAGCGGGCGGTATCGGCGAGGATTTTACCAAATTTTCCAAATTAACGAAGTTGGGAGCCAGGAGACGGACAGACCTCTTTTCTCCTAATTGGGAAATCTACAAAATTTACTAATTTAGTAAGAAACACACCTGCGTCGCCGACGCGTGTGACGTCTACCCGCCGCCGCTGCCTTCCCCGCCGGGTTTGGTCATTTCCACGGGATCAAGCGCCTTGGCGAGTTCATCCGGCGGGAGCACTTTCTGCGCGATGCAAATCTCCCGCACGGTCCGTCCCGTCTTGGCGCTTTCCTTGGCGATCTCCGACGCGCGATCGTAGCCGATGATCGGCGCGAGGCTCGTGACCATCGCCATGCTGTATTCGACGAGTTCATTGCAGCGCGCCTTGTTGGCCGTGATGCCCGCGACGCATTTGTCCTGGAAGGCCTGCACCGAGGCGGCTAGGACGCGCGCGCTCTCGAGGAACGCGTGCGCCATCACG
>JANMQT010000060.1:0-9003 GCA_031370675.1 Verrucomicrobiota bacterium | reverse complement strand
GACACCGCGAATATTCTCACGTTTCGCCTCGAGCTGCCGGTGAGCGAATATGACGGCAATCCGGCGCGCGTGAGCCAGCTCTACGACAATCTAAAACGCGAATTGGCGGCGCTGCCGGGTGTGCGCTCGGTCGGTAGCACCTATGCGCCGCCGTTGCGGGGCGCGTGGCAGTCCGGATTCTACGTCGAGGGCCAGCCGGAGCCGCCGCCGTCGGAACGGCCGTCGATGGAACTCAGCTTCATCGACTCCGATTATCTCCGCACCGCCGGCATCCCGCTGCTGCGCGGGCGCACGTTCGACGACCGCGAAAAATTCGAAGACCTGCGTGGCATCGTCATCGACCAGTCATTTGCCGACCGCCATTTCCCCGGCGTCGATCCGTTGGGACGGCGCATCGTGCTCGGCGACGGCTGGTCGAAGAACCCGGAGCTGCAAAAGGCGACGGTCATCGGCGTGGTGCCCACGCTCAAGCTTTACGGATACGCCGAGCAACCGCGGCTGGTGCAGGCGTACCTCGCCCGCCGGCAGATCGGATTGCTGGAGACGACGATGCTGGTCAAGGCCGACGGAAATCCTTCCGCCCTCGTCGCACCGCTCCGTGAGGCCGTGTCGCGACTCGATCCAAATCTGCCCGTGTCGGACGTGCGCACCATGGATGAAATCGTGAATGCTACTTTCGTGTCCGCGCGACTCTACTCCACGTTGCTCGGTCTCTTTGCCGGCCTCGCCGTGTTGCTCGCGGCGCTGGGACTCTGGGGCGTGGTGGGCTACACGGTCGCGCAGCGGCGTCGCGAAATCGGCGTGCGCCTGGCGCTCGGTGCAAATTCGCGGCAGGTGGTTGACCTGATGCTGCGGCAAGGTCTGACGCCTTTGCTGTTTGGTCTCGCGGGTGGACTGGGAGCGTCCGTCCTGACGGGACGCTTGCTGAAGCACCTGCTCTTCCGCGTCGCACCATTCGAACCGGGCATCCTCGCGGTGGCAGCCGGTTCCTTTCTCGTCGTGGCAGGCATCGCCTGCTGGATTCCCGCCCGGCGAGCCGCCGCCGTCGACCCCGGGGAAGCTCTGCGGTCGGAATGAGACGTCGCGTCTGATCCTATAGCGAATAACCAATAACCAATAACTGGTCACAACCATGAACGACCTAAGATTCGGCTTTCGCCAGCTCGCCAAGAATCCTGGCTTCGCCGCCATCGCGATCATCACGCTCACGCTCGGGATCGGCGCAAACACCGCCATCTTCAGCGTCATCAACGCCGTCCTCCTCCGGCCGCTGCCGTATCCCGACCCGGAACGGCTGATGGTTCTCAGCGAATCCGACGCCAACCAGCCAAGCATATCAGTGTCATTCCCCAATTACGTTGACTGGAAGAAAGAGAACTCCAGCTTCACGCATCTGGCGATTTCCCGTCGTGAGTCGTTCAACCTCAGCGGGCTCGAAGGCCGCGAACCCGAGCAAATTTCCGGCGCGTTGGTGACCGCGAATTTCTTCGACGTCATCGGCCTGGCGCCGCAACTCGGCCGCGCGTTCACGGTGGACGAGGATCGCGTGGGCGGACCCCTCGTCGCCGTAATCAGCGACAAGCTCTGGCAGCGCGTGTTCCAGCGCGACCCAAACATTCTCGGGCGCTCGGTAAACTTCGGCAACCAGCCTTACACCGTGGTGGGCGTCATGCCGCCGATGATGTTTTCGCCGCGCACGGTCGAGGTCTGGTTTCCCCTCATGTGCCGGACCGACCACCCGGCGTGGCAGGAGCGCGGCAATCATCCTGGGCTTTTTGGCTGGGCTCGGTTGAAGCCCGGCGTCAACCGCGAACAGGCCCAGATGGAAATGTCCGCCATCGCCGATCGCCTCGCCAAAACCTATCCGGAGTCGAACACTAAGATTGGCGTCAACGTGACGCCGCTGCTGGACAACCAGGTGGGTGAATATCGATCCAGCCTTGGTTTGCTGCTCATCGCCGTGGCTCTTGTGCTCCTCATCGCCTGCGCGAATCTGGCGAATCTGCTCGCCGCACGCGGCGCTGCGCGCGCGCGGGAATTCGCCATCCGCGCCGCGGTGGGTGCCTCGCGTGGCCAAATCGTCCGCCAGCTCCTGACCGAGAGCCTGCTCATCAGCCTGATCGGGGGCACCCTCGGCGTAATCATCGCGTACTGGGGGCGCGGCGTGCTGGTCGCCTTGAGTCCCGCCGACGTCCCCCGCTTCCAGGAGATACGCCTCGACGCCTGGGTGCTTGCGTTCGCCTTTGGCCTGGCGTTGATCACCAATCTCTTCTTCGGCCTGTGGCCCGCCTGGCAGGCCTCGCGCGCCGACATTCACCTCGCGCTCAAGTCCGGGGCTCACGGCTGTTCCGACGCGCCGGCCTCGCGGCGGATTCGCGACTGGCTCGTCGTGTCGGAAGTGGCGGTGACTTTGGTGCTGTTGAGCGCGGCCGGTCTCGTGCTCAAGAGTTTCGCCAAAGTGCAGTCGCTGCCCCTGGGTTTCGAACCGGATGGTTTGCTCACCGCCCGTGTCGCCCTGCCCAGTCCAACGTATGCCGACCCGAAGAAAGTGATCCAGTTTTCCGAGGAACTCCTGCGCCGCGTGCGCGAAGTGCCGGGCGTGGCCAGCGCCGCGATCGGCGTTTGCCCGCCGATGATGACGGGCTGGCAGACTTCGTTTCTGCCGGAGGGCTCGCCCGAGCCGCCAGCCGGCCAGTCACCGTCGTTCGAGATGGAGGTCGTGCTCGGCGATTATTTCTCGACGCTCAAGGTCCCCCTCCTGCGGGGCCGCTCGTTCGACGCAACGGATACAAGGGAGTCAACTCCCGTGATCGTCGTGGATCAACTTTACGTCGATCGCTTTCTGTCCGGGCAGGATCCCCTGGGCAAACGCATCCGCATGACGAGCGACGGCAAGCACGTGTTCCGCACGATCATTGGCGTCACACCGCGTCTGAAGGTTTATGGTTTCGAGGAATCGGTCTCGCTGCCACGCGCCTATCTCGCGCAGACGCAGATTGGCAACGATGATCTGGTCCTGCTGATCCGGAGCTCTGCGGCGCCGCGCATCCTGGAGAAACCAATCCGGCAAATTGTCTCTTCGCTCGATCCGGCGCAGCCCGTGTTTGAAATCCGCGCCATGCAGGAACGCGTCGCGGAAACGTGGGCTACCCCACGACTGATGACTTTTCTCCTCCTCGCGTTCGCGTCCCTCGCCCTCGTCCTGTCCGTGGTGGGGCTGTACGGCGTGATGGCCTTCAACAGCCTGCGCCGGACCCGCGAAATGGGCGTGCGGCTCGCACTCGGCGCGCGACCGGGGCAGGTGCGCCGCCTGATCCTCAGCCAGGGCATGAGGCTCTTCATCATCGGCGGGGCCACCGGCCTGGTCGCTTCCCTCGCGGCGTCCCGCTTGATTCGCAGCCTGCTCTTCGAGGTCGACCCAGCCGACCCAAGCATCTTCCTCGGCATGACCGGCTTGCTCGGTCTGGCCGCGCTGCTCGCCTGCTGGCTCCCCGCGCGCCGCGCGGCCCGTGTCGACCCCATCATCACGCTGCGCGCCGAATGACGAGGTAACGTACAAAGGCACAAATACAATATTCCGACTTTCCATTTTCGCCCTCTGGCGGTCGACTGTCGACCGTTGACCGTCAACTCTGCTCCTCCCGATGTTTTACGACCTAAGATTCGCCCTGCGCGTTCTGCTCAAGAACCCGACCTTCACGCTGGTGTCGGTCCTGGCGCTCGCGCTGGGCATCAGCACGGCCACGGCTCAGTTCACGTTTTTCAACGCGATTATTCTCCGGCCCATCCCGGGTTTGCAGGACGAGGGTCGCCTGGTGATGGTGCGTTCGTTCACGCCGCGCGAGGTGGATGGGGACATGCAGTTCTCCGAGCCAAACTTCCTGGACGTCCGCGAGCGCACCCAGACTCTCGAGGGCGGCCTGGTCACGATGGGCCGGACGTACATCATCTCCGGTGCCGAACAACCAGAGCGCGTGCTCGGCGCGTGGATTTCGGCGGTCGGGTTCGACACGCTCGGAGTGAAGCCGGTCCTCGGCCGGACATTTCGGCCGGAGGAGGATAACGAAGGGACCCCTCCGGTCGTCATTCTGAGCTACGGACTTTGGCAGCGCAGTTTCGGCGGCAACAAATCCATTCTCGGGCAATCGATTGTGCTCAACGGCGAACCGGTGACGGTGGTTGGCGTGATGCCGCCCGGATTCCGGTTCCCGCGCGACCACGAGCTCTGGATGCCGTTCCGCTACGAGCGCAAACCTGATTCCCGGGGAAATCTTTCCCTGCCGTTCGTCGCCCGGCTCAAGCCAGGTGTGACCGTGGAGAAAGCCCAGGCGGAACTCGACGTCATCGCGGCCCAGCTGGCCAAGGCCCATCCCACCACCAACGAAGGCATGGGTTTTCGCGCGATCCCCATTCGCGATGACGCGGTCCGGGAAATCCGGCCCACGCTCTACGCGATGCTCGGCTCGGTCCTCTTCGTTCTGCTCATCGCCTGCGCGAACGTCGCCAATCTCATGCTGGCGAAGGCCGCCACCCGGTCGCGCGAGGTGGCCATCCGCACCGCGCTCGGGGCGAGTCGCGGCCGGATCATGCGGCAGGTGCTGACAGAGAGTCTGTTGCTTGGGGCCATCGGCGGCGGTCTCGGGATCATTCTCTCCATGTGGTCGATCGATCTCATCCGCGCGCTGATCCCGGTGGAGTTGCCCTTCTGGATCCAGTTTGAGGTCGACTGGCGCGTGCTGACGTTCGCGAGCGTTGCCACGCTGGGCTCCAGCGCGCTTTTCGGGTTGCTCCCGGCGTGGCAAACTTCGCAACCCGAGCTGAGTTCGGAATTGAAGGAAGGCGGGCGGGCCAGCACCACCGGCAACGAAACGCTGCGGCTCCGGGGCGTCCTCGTCATCGCGCAGATCGCGCTCGCGCTCATCTTGCTGGTCGGTGCGGGCTTGATGATGCGCAGCTTCCTTTACCTCCAGCGCGCCGAAAAGGGCTTCAATCCGGAAAATGTCCTGACCTTCCGCGTCGGTCTCCCGCCCACCCAATTCAAGGACGAGAAAGTCGTGCGCGCTTTCTGGATCAAGTTGCGCGAAAACCTGCGGCAACTGCCCGGCGTCGAGCAAGCCGGCTTCATCAGCCAGCTGCCCGCGTCCGACAATTTCGGCGTCACCGCCTTCCAGGTGGAAGGGCGCCCCGCGCCGAAGACGCTCGCGGAAGCCCCGGTGGCCATCATGCGCAACGCCAGTCCGGGGGTGCTCGAGGTCCTGCGGATTCCGCTGCACCGCGGGCGGTTCATCAATGAGACAGACAATTTTGACTCACCCCGGGTCGCCGTGATTGATCAGAATTTCGCGGACCAGATTTTCCCCGGCGAGGATGCCATCGGCAAGCGAATCAGCGCCGATCCACACGACAAGGCAAAGACCACCTGGTTCACGATTGTGGGCGTCGTGGGAAATATCGTGCAGATGCCGACGGGAAGCCTGCCGCGCCGCGCCGTCTGGGTGTCCAATCTGCAGGAGGACGGCAACCACTTCGCTTCCGGGACCATTCGAATCAAGGGCGGCCGACCGATGGAGTATGTGCCGGCCGTGAAGGAAGCGGTGTTCGCTGCCCAGGACAATATTCCGATCTACAACGCGAAACCCATGACCGACGTCGTGGCGGAGTCCTATTGGCCGCAGCGATTCTTCGGCCGACTCTTCGTCTCGTTTGCGATCACGGCGCTCTTTCTGGCCGCGATCGGCATTTATGGCGTGATGGCCTACGCGGTGACGCAACGCACGCAGGAAATTGGCGTGCGCATGGCGCTGGGGGCGCAACCTGCCCAGGTGATCCGGTTGTTCCTAAGGCAGGGGCTCAAGCTCGTGGCCGTCGGGCTCGTCCTCGGATTCGCCGGCGCGTGGATTGTGGCGCATCTGCTGCGCAGCATCATTTACGGCGTGTCGCCGCACGATCCCCCGACCTTCGCGACCGTGCCTGTGCTCCTCGCGCTGGTGGCGGTTTTCGCGTGCTGGCTGCCCAGCCGGCGCGCGACGCGCGTGGATCCAAACGTGGCGCTGCGCGCGGAATAGTCCGGACAATCCTTACCGCCGCGCGGGCGCGAAGCTGTAGCCTTTTGAGCCGACGCGACCACCGGCCACGCGCATCTTCGGGAGATCCTCACCGTCTTTCAGCGAGAGCAGCACGGTGTAGGTGTACTTAAAATTCTCCAGCCTCTTCCGCTGGATGGGCCGCTCGATAAATCGCTCAATCGCCTGCACGTGCGTCATGTCGTCGGAGGTGAATAGCGTGAAGGCGTCGCCCTCGGTCAGCGCGCGGCCAGTCCGTCCGATCCGGTGCACGTAATCTTCCGGGTGCTGCGGCACATCGTAATTGATGACGTGCGTCACGCCCGCGATATCGAGGCCGCGCGACGCAATGTCGGTCGCAACCAGCACCTCGTATTTTCCCTCGCGAAAACCGAGCAGCGCTTCCTCCCGTTCCTTCTGGCTGCGGTCCGAATGCATCGCCACGACCTTGTGACCTTCCTGCAGGAGCTTGGCCGCCACCATGTCCGCGCCTGATTTCATGCGGCAAAAGACGATCACGCTCTGGTAGTGCGTGCGCTCCAGCAGTTCGTGCAGGAGTTCAAATTTCTGCGCGTTGGCGACTGGATACAACGCGTGGTCGACCAGCTCGGAGGGCGAACGGCGGATCCCGACCTGAATCGTCAGCGGATCCTTGAGGGCCCATTTGGCGAGCGACTCGATCTCCGGCGGAATCGTGGCGGAAAAGAGCAGCGTTTGGCGTTTCTCCGGGCATTGCTTGAGCAGGCGCTTCACGTCCGGCATGAATCCCATGTCGAGCAGGCGATCGGCCTCGTCGAGGACGACGACTTCGAGATCCTTGAGGCTCAATTCCCCGCGTTCGAGATAGTCGAGCAACCGGCCCGGCGTCCCGACCCAGATGTCCATGCCGCGCTTGAGCTTCTCGCTTTGCTCGCCGTAACCGACGCCGCCGTACATGACGCCCACGCGCAGCGGACTGAATTGGGAAAACTGCTTGAGCGACGCCTCGACCTGAAGCGCGAGCTCGCGCGTGGGTTCGATGATGAGTCCGCGCAAACCACCGGGTTTGTTGAACTTGGTCAGCATCGGGAGCGTGAAGGCAGCAGTCTTGCCGGTTCCCGTCTGAGCCGAGCCGACGACGTCGCGTCCTGCCAGAACCGCGGGGATGGCCTGCTCCTGAATCGGGGTCGGCACCGTGTATCCCGCAGCTTCCACCGCCAACATCACATCATCCGAAAGCTGCAAATCCTTGAAATCCATCGGACCACTATCGCTCAGCTTTGCCTTCCGCGCGAATCGGGACGGGGAACGCCGAACTCCGAAGTCCGAACGCCGAATGCACTTTAGTCACAGCGAAGACGCCCAACGCGTCTTACCCAGGTCAGTCGGACTTCGGCATTCGGACTTCGGCATTCGACGCGACGCGACGCTCGTAAAGCTGCGAATAGCGCACAAAGGTCGCATACGCGTTGCCGACCGCCACCCACAGACCCGGGAAGCCGTCGAGGAATCCAGCGCGCAGGACATAGCCCCGAAAGAAGCGCCAGATTGGCCGCGTGACATTATCCCAAAGCGTCCATCGCCTGCCCTCCTCGGCAGCGCGCGCCGCAAATGAGTCGGCATACGAAAGCTGCTTTTCGACGAAGCGACGCAGCGTTGGGAACGACCAATGCAACAGATCGCCGTCCAACTTCACCGTCCGGCCCAGCAGCTCGACCTTCGTGTGCTCGCTCGTGCCGGACCAGCGACCCGCACTGCGCCGAAACAGCCGCAGGCAATGATCCGGATACCAGTCGCCGTGCCGGATCCAGCGCCCCAGAAACCATGTGCGCCGCGGGAAATAAGCTCCCGCCGATTCATCGCGGGTCGGTGACTCCAGAAACGCGCGAATCGAGGCCAGGAGCTCTGGGGAGATCGCCTCGTCCGCGTCGAGGCACAGCACCCAATCGTTCGTGCATTGATCCAGCCCGACGTTTTTCTGTTCGCGAAATCCGCGCCAAGCCTGCTCCACCCAGCGTGCACCGAAGTCCTCGGCGACCTCGCGAGTGGCATCGGTGGAGCCGGAATCCACCACCACAATCTCGCTGCCGATCCGACGCACGGAGTCGAGACAACGCCGCAGATTCGCGGCTTCGTTCAGTGTGATCAGCGAGACCGACAGCGGCGGAGCGGCCATGTCCGCAGTGTGCGCGGGGGGCTCGCGGTTGCCAACGGCTTTTCCGACGGGCCTTGTTTTTTACCTCGCGCCGGTGAATTTCGGGGGGTGTCGAGCATCGTCGCTGGCCTCGGCCGGACCTTTCAGTATGTCATTCTCGCCGGCCTGCTGATCTGGTGCGCGGCCGCCCTTTGGTTTGACGGCCGTCCGGGATTGACCGCGTTCTTCCCTGCGCTGCTGCTCATCTTCTGGCGGATTCGCGGTCGCAAGCCCCGGTTTCTGACGCTCTTCGCAACGGTCGGAGTCGGCCTGGTTTGGTGGCTGCGCATTCGGGCGACGAATGAGGCCGACGGGCAACCCGCCGTCGCGCGCGTCGCCACCGCGCAGGTTGATGAGGCCGCCTAACGATTTGGAACGTGCGGAATTCAACCACCCATCAGAAACGGACTTCACCGTGCACTGGGAGGATCGGACGCTTGTCTACGAGCGGGGAGGCTGGATCGCTCGACGCCCTTCGCGGAACTGCACCGCATCAGTTTGATCGACGCGCGGGCCAAGGCCGCGCCGGACACGGAAGAATTCTGGCGTTATATCCACGTGGGACTGCCGAGGATGGGGCCGGCCGATTGGCCGCTTCAGAAATAGTTATAAGGGATGAGCAGGGGGGGTTCGGCGCGCCCGAGCCGATGACCTAGAGGCAATGCCGCGCATCCTAGCGCGTCCCAAACTGGCGAATGCGATCTGAAATCCGTGCGGGATCCTGATTGGTAAGGAACGCCGGAGTCGGGACGTTTGGGACGACCGGGG
>JANMQT010000041.1:0-9383 GCA_031370675.1 Verrucomicrobiota bacterium | reverse complement strand
GCATCGTGCGCGCGATCGAGAAGCAGCCCTCCTTCCGTCGCGAGGTGCTGCCGGACGATTCGATCAAGCAATGGGAGGACTTTGATCTCGGCCTCGCGGTCGCGCTGGATGGCGACCGGCTGGTCACCGCGGTGATCCCGCAGGCGAACCGGATGTCGTGGCCGGATTTTGTGCGCGGCTACAATTTCGCGGTCGAGGAAGCGCGCGGCGGCCGGCTGCACGGCGAAATTCACGCGCCTGTCATCCTGACGAGCCTCGGCGGATTCGGCGTGCGTACGGGCCAGCCGATTCTCGTGCCCCCCGCGGTCGGCACGCTCTTCATTGGCGAGGCGCATTACGAAATGCAGGGCGACGCCGAAGGCGGCTGGCCGAGTGCGCAGGAGGTGGTCACGCTGTCCCTCACCTTCGATCACCGCGTCATCAATGGCGCCGGCGCCGCCGCCTTCATCCAGGATCTGAAGCGCTTCGTCGAACTCTTCGAGATGCCGGAGTAAACATGAGTTAAGCGGTAGGCTTTAATGGTCAAGCGGCCGAGCAAACCATCGACTCTCGCGCGCTGATCCGTAATCGCGTAACTCCTAACCCCGCCCTTAACCGCCCTCATGTCCAAAGTCCCCGCCCCCAAGCCTACGCTCCGCGAAGTCAGCGCGACTCTCGCCGCCGAGGAGACAGCGTTGCGCGTGGTGAACAAGTCGGCGGTGGCGCGCGCTCACAAGCTGAACCGCCTGACCGCGCGCGAGCGCATCGCGCGACTGCTCGACGATCCCAATGACTTCTTCGAGCTCGGTCTCTGGGCCGCGCACAAGATGTATCCCGACTGGGGCGACACCCCGGCCGCGGGTTTCATCGCTGGTATCGGACGGGTCTCAGGCCAGCCCTGCCTGATCGCGGCGAACGACGCCAGTGTGAAGGCGGGCGCCTTCTTTCCCCAGACCGCGAAGAAGGTCATCCGCGCGCAGCGCATCGCGTTTGAATGCGCCCTGCCGATTTTATATCTAGTTGATTCGGCCGGTGTGTTTCTGCCGATGCAGGACGAGATCTTTCCGGACGAGGACGATTTTGGCCGCGTCTTCCGCAACAACGCAATCCTCTCGGCCGCGGGTGTGCCGCAATACGCGGCGATCATGGGGAATTGCGTGGCCGGCGGCGCGTATCTACCCGTGCTCTGCGACAAGATTCTGATGACCGAGGGCAGCGGACTCTACCTCGCGGGCCCGTCGCTCGTGAAGGCGGCGATCGGTCAGGAGGTGGATTCCGAGGAGTTGGGCGGCGCACAAATGCACGCGGAGATCAGCGGCACGGTGGATTTCCGCGAGAAGGACGATCCCTCATGCATCGATCGGCTCCGCGCGCTGGTGGACCTGTTGCCGAACAAGGCGCCGGTCGTCGCACTCGCCGACGACACCGAGCGCGATCCGCAATTTCTCTACGACATCGTCAGCCCGGACGGGTCCAAGCAGTACGATGCGCGGGACATGTTGCGCTGCGTCGTGGATCGCGGTTCGATGCTGGAATCAAAAGCCGAATACGGCCAGTCGCTGGTCACGACCTACGCCAAGATCGGCGGGCATCCCGTGGGCATCATCGCGAACCAGCGACAGCAGATTCGCACCAGGAAGGAAGGCATCCAGATGGGCGGCGTGATCTACGCCGACAGCGCCGACAAGGCCGCGCGCTTTGTCATGGACTGCAACCAGACCGGCCTGCCGATCATTTTCTTCCAGGACGTGCAGGGGTTCATGGTCGGTCGCGATGCCGAACAAACCGGCATCATCCGGTCCGGCGCCAAGCTGGTGAACGCCGTCAGCAACAGCGTGGTGCCGAAGATTACGATGGTGATCGGCGGTTCCTTTGGTGCGGGCAACTACGCGATGTGCGGTCGCGCCTACGATCCGCGCTTCATTTTCGCGTGGCCGAACGCGCGCTACGCCGTGATGGGCGCAGCGCAGGCCGCCGGCACGGTCTACTCGCTGCTCAAGCGCAACAGCGTCAGTACGCCCGAGGAGGATGAGAAATTACGCGAGCGCGTGCACCGCACCTACCAGGAGCAAACCGACATCCGTTACGGCGCCGCCCGTGGCTGGGTCGATGCCATCATCCAGCCGCATGAAACGCGGACGGTGTTGGGGAAATGCCTCGAGTGGGTCAGTCGACCCACGCCCAAGGCCCGCTTTCATTCCGGCGTCATGCAGGTCTGACCACCCGATGGGCCATGGACGAGTTTTGCGACAAAGTCGTCGTCATGACCGGCGGCGGCTCCGGGATCGGAAAATCGATCTGCGAGGCGCTGGCGCGAGAGGGTGCGATCGTGGTGGTGACGGATGCGCGCGGCGAGACGGCGACGTCGGTTGCCGAATCCATTCGGGCGGCCGGAGGCCGAGCGGAAGCCGCCACGCTCGATGTGCGCGATGCGCCCGCGTTCGACGCGCTCGTGCGGGACACCGTCGCGCGCCACGGCCGGATTGACTACCTCTTCAACAACGCGGGTATCGGCATGACCGCCGATCTGCGAGACGTCTCGCTCGACCATTGGAACCGCATCATCGACATCAATCTCAAGGGCGTGATCCACGGGGTGATGGCGGCGTATCCCATCATGGCGCGCCAGGGCTTCGGGCACATCATCAACACCTCGTCACTCTCCGGCCTCGTGGGATTTCCCACCGGCATCCCTTACGCGATGACCAAGGCGGCGGTCGTTTCCCTCTCGCGCGACCTGCGCATCGAGGCGCGCGACCTGGGCGTGCGCGTCACGGCGCTGTGCCCCGGATTCATCGACACGCGCATTTATGAGAACGCCACCGCGGTCGGTGTGCCGCAGGAAAAGGTCCGTCGGATGGTCCCGTTCAAGATGATCAGCGCGGAAGAGGCCGCCCGCCTGACGCTCGACGGCGTGCGGCGCAATCACGCGGTCATCGTCTTTCCCAGGTACGGTCGCACCCTGTGGTGGATGTCATTCCTCTTTCCCTCGCGCCTAGAGAAGAAATCGCTCGCTGGCGTGCGAAGATTTCGGCGCCACCGCGATGCGAACAAGTGATTGGTGATTGGGAGACTGGCGATCCATACTGGTGGATCGGCCTAAGGCGGGCCGCGCTCCCAAAGCGCGCGAATAAATGAGCCGGGCGGCACGCAATAACCGATACGTGATGGCTGATTACTGGTAACCTCGTTTCCCACCGATGTCCTCGCCCGCACCCAGTTTCACCTTTGCGGAAGAAGTGCCGCGGCAGCTTGATCTCATCCTGCGCTGCGGCTGCGAGTTCCTCTATGAATCCCAGGGTGACGCGCCGATCTTTCTGACCTTGAAGCTTCGACAGCGTCCCGGCCAGTTCGTCTTTGCCGAGCAGCTCACCTTTCATCCGCTTCATGCGGTGCGCGAGTATGAGGATACGCACGGCAATATCATCCACTGCCACCAGCTGCGCGCCGGCGTGAACCACGTGCGCTACGACAGCCTGGTGCGGGTTGCCTCCGAACCTGAGAACGCCGGGCCCTTTGCGCCGCCACAGCGGGTGGAGAACCTGCCGGTGGAGCTGCTGCGCTACACGCTGCCGAGTCGTTACTGCGATTCGGATCGGTTCTACGGGTTTGCCAACGAACATTTCGCCAACTGCCAGCCCGGCGCCGAACAGGTGCAGGCGATTTGCGACTGGGTGCATCGCAACATCGAGTACCGTCAATACTCCGGCTCGCCGGTCACCACGGCCAACGACATCCTGCAGCAGGGCTTCGGCGTTTGTCGTGACTTCGCGCATCTCGCGCTTGCATTGTGTCGCTGCTTCAACCTGCCTGCGCGCTACGTCACCGGCTATCTTCCGGAAATCGGCGTGACCGACCCGGGAACGCCCAACGACTTCCACGCGTATTTTGAGGTCTGGCTCGGCGACAAATGGCACGTTTTTGACGCGCGTTTCAACTCGCGCCGGATCGGCCGCGTGCACATCGCCCAGGGGACCGACGCCGTGGACGGCGCGTTTGCCACGGTTTTTGGCGCGGTGCAATGGCGGCGCTTCGACGTCTGGGGTTATCAAGTCCGGCCGGAGCACGCCTCGCTCGAACGACCGGTGAATCTCGCCGACCGAATCTGTGGGACGCCGCAAATCATCATCCCGGCCTGACCGATCCTGACGTCGCGACCCGAGACCGCAGCGCATTGCATCCGATGAGCCAATTGGTTCCCATGAGCGAGGTGAAGACGGTCGCCGTCCTTGGGGCCGCCGGAACCGTCGGTGCCAGCTGGGTGGCGATGTTTCTGCACCATGGCTTCGACGTGATCGCGCAGGACCCGTCGCCGGTCCTGCCCGAACGTCTGCACGGTTTTGTCGCACGCGCGATGCCGGCGCTGCGGCGCTTGCAGCCGGTGAGCACGAAACCGGGTCAATTGAATCTGACGAGTGCGATGGGCGATCTCGCCCCTGCTCACTTTGCGCAGGAGAACGTGCCGGAGAACGAGGTGCTCAAGCGCCAGGTGCTCGCGGAATTGGACGCGTTGCTCGATCCGGGCGTGGTGATTGCCTCGAGCACTTCAGCTCTCTTGCGCAGCCAAATCGTGGCAGATTGTCGGCGCGATCCCGAACGCGTCATCGTCGGGCATCCGTTTAATCCGCCGCATTTGCTCCCGCTGGTCGAACTCGTGGGCCATACACCGGACTGCGCCGCGGTTCGCTGGGCCGTGGATTTCTACACGCGGCTGGGCAAGCGCCCGATCGTGGTGCGCAAGGAGGTGATCGGACACATCGCGAACCGGCTGAATTCCTCGATCTACCGTGAGGCCGTCAGCCTGGTCGAGCAGGGTATCGCGTCGGTTGAGGACATCGACAGGGCCATGACCACGGGTCCGGGGTTGCGCTGGGCGGTGATGGGTCCGCATCTCTTGTATCATCTTGGGGGCGGACCCGGCGGTATCGCGCATTATCTGGAGCATCTCGGCCCAAGTCAGTTGAAACGGTGGGCCGAGTTGAAAACGCCAGAGCTGACGGAGGAATTGAAGCGGGCAGTGGTCGACGGGGTCTCGGCGGAAGCCGCAGGTCGCAGCGTGACCGAACTCGAAACCGAGCGCGACGCCGCGCTAATCGCGCTGCTGGAGGCGCTGCGGAAAGCGCCACGCTGAAGGTCTAGCGCGTTCGCACATGGAGGACTCGCCACAAACCCTGTGAGCGATCTCTCGCCGCGTGATGGGCACGTATAACGACAGATGCTTGCCCGGCGTTTCACACCGCCGCTGCCGCGGCGGTTCTTATTTTTGCGCTCTGGATTCCGGGGGTTGTGCACCCCCGGCTACCATCACATCGTGGCTTCGCCACGGTCCGATTGAGTAATCCAAAGACGCTATAATCGTGCCAGGAGGCTCACTGGCTCAATTCTCCCCCGCATCGTCGCGGCTGTGACGACGTGATGGCAACCGGAGTTGTCAGACCCCGGATCACCATCACCCGAATCGCTCACGTCACGGCTGTGACGACGTGATGGCAACCGGAGTTGTCAGACCCCGGATCATCATCACCCGAATCGCTCACGTCACGGCCGTGACGATCTGATGGCAGCCGGAGTTGTCAGACCCCGGATCACCATCACCCGAATCGACCACGTCGCGGCAGCGACGAAGTGATGGTAGCCGGGGTTGTAAGACCCCGGATCCCCGCAATCCGGGATTCGCGCGTCGCGGCAGTGACGCGGTGAAACTTCTCGCCTGCACTAACGATTAGTATCGCGGTGAATGCGCTCAATTACCCGCACCCCATTGCCACATGCGCTTCCTCATACGTCGCCAGTCTTCGACCCATCAACGGCACGGCCGGCGCCGCCTGGGCCACCAGTGCGGCCGGACTCGGTGCCATCGTCCCGTCCGCGAGGTGAAGATTATTCTCGAAGCCCACGCGCATGTCTCCGCCCAACGCCGCGGCCGTTAACACACACGCCCCCTCGTTCCCGCCAAACGCACACGTCATCCACCGGCGAGGCTGCGACGCGTCCAGCGACTGCAAATAGGGCAGCAGATCCGCCGGCTTCGAAACCGCTCCCGTGGTGTACCGCCCCAGCACGAGCAGGAGCGTCACGCGTTCTCCCGCAATGATACCCCGCCGGCGTAGCTGGTAGAAGTACCGCAGTTCCTCCACGTTGTAGATGATGCATTGCGTGCCCAACCGTTCGCGATCGAGCCACGAAAAAAAATCCGCCGCCGGCGCCTCGTGCTCAGCGTCCGGAAAAATCTCGCGGATCGCCACCGAAACCGCCCCGGGACGCAATGCCCGCATCGCCGCGATTTGCTGCGCCGGCTCGTAAATGCCAAATGATTCACTCGTCGACTGAATGACCAGCCGCGCCGCGCCGACCTCGCGCTCAATCGCCGCAATCGCCTCGCGATACGCGTCACCGTCCAGCGTGTGCCGCCCATCGCGATCCCGCACGTGCAGGTGGATCGCATTCGCGCCCGCGTCCGCCGCCTCGGCCGCCGTGCGGCCAATCTCCGCCGCCGTCATCGGCAACGCCGGGTGGTCGGCCTTGGTGCGCCGGGCGCCGGTTGGGCTCACCATCAGGACCACGGCGGAGGCTGCGGGAGGGCTCATAAATGAAATGGACGGGCCGCGGATCCTGCCACGGGTACGCGACGGACGCACGCGCGATTGAATTCGACTTTCACGACTTTATGCTACGCTGCACCATCCCCCCAAAATGAGTTCCCCGTCCCCAGCGCCCGAACGCGGCCGGATTCTTTGGCAACCGAAACCGGCGAGCTCAGAGCATTCCCGGCTGGCCGCCTACCAACGCTGGCTGCAGGAAAGACGCGGCCTGACCTTTGAGAATTACGAAGCGCTCTGGCGGTGGTCGGTGGAGGACGTAGGTCGCTTCTGGGGGTCCATCGCCGAGTACTTCGAGGTGCCCTTTCACCGCACCGCCGCGGAGCCGCTCGTCAACGGCGACCGCATGCCCGGCTTTCATTGGTTTCCGGGAGCCACGCTGAACTATGCCGAGTACGCGCTGCGGCACGACGACGACCACGTGGCAATCCTGTCCGACAGCGAGCCGTCGGCGGACGCCGCTTCACACCGTCGCACAATCAGCCGGGCGGAACTGCGGACACAGGTCGCGCGGCTCGCGGCATATTTGCGATCAGTGGGCGTGACCAAGGGCGATCGCGTGGCGGGTTACCTGCCCAACATTCCTGAAACCATCATCGCATTTCTCGCGACGGCGAGCTTGGGCGCGATCTGGACCAGCGCCCCGGCCGAGCTGGCGGCGAAGGGTGTGATCGAGAAATTCAGCCAGATTGAGCCGAAAGTCCTCATTGTCGTGGATGGTTACTGGTACGGCGGGAAGGCGCATGACCGCCGCGCGACCGCGGAGGAGATTCTCGCCGGCCTGCGCTCGGTCCAGGCGCTGATTATCATTCGCGGCGGCCAGCGCGCCGGCGTCCTGCCGAGCACATCCAGCTTCCGCGCGAGCATCACGCGCGTGACCTGGGACAAGGCGCTGGCGGCCCAGCCCGACGCCGCGTTGCAGTTCGAGCCGGTCCCCTTCGAGCATCCGCTATGGATTCTTTATTCATCGGGCACGACGGGCGCCCCCAAAGCCATCGTGCAGGGCCACGGCGGTATCCTGCTCGAGCATTTGAAGGCGCTCGCCTTCCATCTCGACCTGGGACCCGATGACCGCTTTTTCTGGTTCACCACCGCCGGTTGGATGATGTGGAACTTCCTCGTCTCCGGTTTGCTCGTGGGCGCGACCGTGGTGCTCTACGACGGCAGCCCGAAGCATCCGGGTCTACGCGCGCTCTGGAAATTCGTCTCGGATAACCAGGTTACCTATTTCGGCACAAGCGCCCCGTATTTGATCGCCTGCATGAAGGAAGGCATCGAGCCGGCGCGGGAGTTCGGCCTCGCGCGGCTGCGCGCGATCGGCTCCACCGGCTCGCCCCTGCCGCCGGAAGGCTTCCGTTGGGTCTACGAAAAAGTCGGCCGCGATCTCTTGCTCGGTTCGGTCAGCGGCGGCACGGATGTTTGCACGGCATTCATCCTTTCCAATCCCTTGCTGCCGGTGCGCGAAGGCGAAATTCAATGCCGCGGCCTCGGCGCTTCGGTCGAGTCCTGGGATGAATCCGGCCAGTCGCGACGCGACGCAGTCGGCGAGCTCGTCCTGACGAAGCCATTTCCCTCGATGCCCGTGATGTTTTGGAACGACCCGGACGGCGCGCGCCTGCGCTCGAGCTATTTCGAACACTTCCCCGGCACCTGGCGGCACGGCGACTGGCTCAAGATCACCGAGGACGGTGCGTGCATCGTGTACGGTCGCTCGGACTCCACTTTGAATCGCGGCGGCGTGCGCATGGGGACGAGTGAATTCTATCGCGCGATCGAGGAAATGCCCGAGGTGACCGACGCCCTCGTGATCGACACGGGCGCCCTCGGGCGGGACGGCCGGCTCCTCTTGTTCGTCGTCCTGCGGGAGGGCACGCTACTCGATGAGGATCTGCGTGCGCGCCTCAATGCGCGACTGCGCGCGCAACTTTCCCCGCGTCACGTGCCGGACGCGATCCACGCGATTCTCGAGGTCCCGAAAACCCTCAACGGCAAGAAGCTCGAGGTGCCAGTGAAGCGCATCCTCTCCGGCATGCCGATCGAACAGGCGGCCAGCGCCGCCGCCATGGTGAATCCTCAATCGCTCGAGTTCTTTGTCGAGTTCGCCAAATCCGCTTGAACCACCCTGTTAGCACATCACTCCTCACTCATCCCTCCATGCTCAGAACCCTCTTCCTCTCCCTCGCGCTGGCCGCGATCGCCCTCACCGCCCGCGCCGAGGACGTTGTCCGGCTGGGCAACATGAAATTCGCGCACTACGGCGCCGTGCACTACATGAAGGAGATCGCGCCGAAGTATAATCTCAAAATCGACGAGAAAATTTTTGCCAAGGGCATCGACATCATTCCCGCATTCATGGCGAACGAGGTCGACATCTCGGCCAGTGGCATGGATGGCACGATCGCAGGCCGCGCGGGTGGCGCGCCGATTTACGTGGTGGCCGGCTTTTCGCAGGGCGGTTCGCGCATCCTCGCGCGGAAAGATCTGCCTGAGATCAAGACGATCCAGGATTTCAAGGGCCGTAAGATGGCGGTGGCGCGGGGCGGCGCCCAGGAGCTGGCGCTGCTGGCCGAACTGAACAAGAACGGCCTCACCTATTCCGATCAGCCCGGCAAGGACGTGCAGTTCGTCTACATGAACTACGCGGACATCGCGCAGGCGTTCCTAGTCAAGGGCGTCGACGGCGCCTGCCAGAGCGAGCCGCAGAGCACGCAGTTGATCTCCAAGGATCTCGGAACCGAGGTGATGAAGCCCTATGATACGACCATGGGAAAAATGCCGCGCTCTTTCGCGATGAGCGAGAAGCTC
>JANMQT010000025.1:0-4778 GCA_031370675.1 Verrucomicrobiota bacterium | reverse complement strand
CCGGATTGCGCGTGGTAGACCAAGGCCCTGATGGGGATCAGGGTCTCGCGGGCGCCATGACTTCCGCCGGGGCGATCGCGGGAATCAACGGCGGCTATTTTCATCCGAACCGCCAGCCCCTCGGGCTGGTGATCAGCCGCGGCGTGGCGATTCATCCCGAGGAGCGCGCGCGGTTGCTGAGCGGCGTGCTGCTGGTCTACGCCGACGGCTCGATGAAGCTGCAGCGCGTGCCGGAGCCGCGTGCCCGGCTCGAGGTGCGCGAAGCCCTGCAGGCCGGCCCGTTTCTCGTCGATGCCGGCCGCGCCGTCGCCGGGCTCGAGAACACCCGCGCCGCGCGCCGCAGCGTGCTGGCCACCGACGGGTCCGGGCGCTGGGCCATTCTGATGGTCGATCGGGCGACGCTCGCCGAGGCCGCGGGACTGCTGGCCACGCCGGGCGTGCTTGGGGATGGAATTCAAGTCCAGCGCGCGCTGAATCTCGATGGGGGCTCGTCGACCGGGCTTTGGGTCAAGGGCGCAGACGGCGCCGCGCCGCGGTCCGTGCCGGAATTTGGCACGGTGCGAAATTTTCTCGGCGTCTTCCCGCGCTGAGCTATTTCCGAAAATCCGCCGGCGCTGCGGGAACGATTGTCACCGTCACGCCCGGCGGCTGGGGAAAGCGCGCGGAAAGCTGTTTCACGATCGATTCCTCCGCCTCGCGCACCACGCCGATGCGCTGCGCTTTCCTCCTCGCCTCCTCGGGCAGAGCCGCGATTTCCGACTCGAGGTTTTCCGCCTGCACGCGGTTCCAGAGCCCGTTCTCCAGCGCGAGCACCTCGACGCGCCGGGCGTCGGCGCTCAGAATTCTTGGCGCTGGCAGGCTGATTTTCGCCGCGACCCCGGGCGCATCGCTCAACTCAATCGCAAAC
Organism: Verrucomicrobiota bacterium; assembly: GCA_031370675.1. Lineage (GTDB taxonomy): Bacteria > Verrucomicrobiota > Verrucomicrobiia > Chthoniobacterales > SZAS-18 > SZAS-18. Next base: position 3,871 of record JANMQT010000025.1, on the reverse strand, counting down.
GGCTGCGTCAAATCGAAACCGGTCTTGATCACATAGACGCCGCGCAGGCGGACGCGCTTCGTGCTCCCAAGCCAGGTGTGTTCGAACTCGCGCTCCACCTCGACCTCGCGGCTTAGCACGGCCAGCTCGAGCAGCTGGGACGACTGGTTGAGTACCACACGCTCGTTGATCGTCACGCGCGGCTGCACCTGCAGGATTTCCTTGAACGCCTTGGCGGCACGATCCACGGCCTCCAAGGGTTGCGATGCGACCTTGGTTGCCACCCGCTCACATCGCCAGAGCGCGAAAGACGCGAACAGCACCAGCGCGACGATCGAGCCCAGGAACGCCGCGGGAAATCCCAATCGCGCGCGGGTCGGCGTGGGCACACTCGGTGGCAGTGGGACGTCGGACATCAGCGCGGACGATACGCAGGATTCGGGGGAAGTCAGAACTCGGCTCGCCTCGCGGCGCTCGGAAAAAGTAACGCCCCCCGCGCCCGCTTGGGCGCAGAGGGCGTCTGTTCCCCCCAGAACAATCTTTCAAATCTGCCCAAATCGTAGTGACCCAGACCGGCCGGGCAAGCACCAATTATTAGTTTTGTTAATGCAGAGTGACAAAATCGCCATCTCCCGATTCATGAAGCTGCGCTAATGGTCGGGCGTTCCACGCCTTGCAGCGGATCCGAGGGATCCGGGATGATATTTTGCTCAGGGTGTCATCGGCGCCGCCACTGCCGCAGGCGGGCGCGAGAGTAATCGCACGAGCAGTTGCTCGAGGAGGATGCGCGCTTCGGTGCCGGTGGTCACCAGCGCGAGATTCGCCTCAAGGCACGAACGCAGGCCCGCCTGCAGTTCGGCCAGCGTGAAACGGCTGGTCGACTGCGCCGCGAAGCCCAGTCCAAAGGCGTTGACCGTGCCGTCCTTCTTGCGCGGGAGATGCGCGGTCGTCTCCGGGGGCAGGCGCGCGAGCACGTCGCCAAAGCGAAAGGCATTCTCCGCGCGGCGGACGCCGTGATTCTCCTGCAGATCCTTCACGAGCAGAAGATTTCGCACCGTCGGCACGATCGCGACCAGCAGGATCCCCATCGCCGTTTCCTTCTGCTCCAGCAGTTGTGCGAGCAGCCCGAGGGCGTGGTCAAGTTTGCGGCGCTGGATGGCGTCACCCAGCTCGAAGATGACGCTGGCGCGCGAGCGCGAGACGAGCCCATGCACATCGTCGAGCGTGACCTCGCGACGGTCCGGTCCGAGATACAGATCGATTTTCTCCAGTTCGTTTTCGATTTGCAGTTGGTCGCCGCCGGTGAGCAGCGTGAAGAGGCGCTCGGCCTCCGGTTCGAAGCGCAGTTTTCGGACGGCCACACGCTGGGCCACCAGCCCCTCCGCCTTTTCCTCCCAGCCGGTTTTCGCGTTGTCGACGCCGTCGTGCACCGACATCTGTCCGACCTTGCCGAGCACCTTGAGGAAGCGGCGGCGTTTGTCGACGTCCACGGCGCTAATGAGGAAGCGAACCCCGGGGGGCAGCCCGGCTTCGAGCAATTCCGCCAGTGCCTCGAGCGCCTCGATGACTGCCTTCGACTGGCCCAGCACGTTGTCCGCGAGAAAGCTCGCACTCTTCAGCCAGACGAGTTTCTCGCCGCCGAAAAACGGGAGCGTTTGCAGCGCCCCAATCGTGGCGTAGATGCGTTCCGCGGCCGAGTCGGCGTAGGTGGTCTCGCCATCAATGATCTCCGTGCTGAGATCCTCCAGCGAGACGGGCGCCAGTTTCCCGGCTTGGGCGCGCGCCGCCTCCTTAACGGTGCTGTCGTGTTTCCCCACCACCGCGTGAATGTTCGACGCGGTGGTGGGCTTCGACGGGCGGACGGCCATGGCCAGCATTTAGCCCAGCCTCGCCCCGCCGCCAAGCGGCGCGTCGATCAAGGGATCTTGAAGGCTTCCATGCGGAATTGTTCCTCGAGGTCGCGTCGGCTGGTGAACCGACCGCCATACGCGCCGTCCACGGCGGATTCAAAGTAGGCTCCCTTCGCCATCGCCTCGAAGAACGTGCGAAACGCCTCCTTGCCGCGCTGCTGCAGGAACGTCACCAGCTTGCGGGACTCGACGTAAAAGGCCACGACCTCGCGCTCCGTGGGCGGATAGCCGGTGAAGGCGGCCAGCTTCTCGATCGGGATATAGTCCTCCGTCTTGATCTCGGCGTAGCGCGGTTTCGATGCGTAGCCGCGCGCGCGGTAGTAAGCGGCGTAGAGCACGCCGGAGATGTATTCGGCATAGCCCTCGTTCAGCCAGAGCGGAATCCGTCCGCCGAAGAATCGCTCCACCACGAGGTGGGCGATCTCGTGTCCGAGCGTCGAACCCTGGAAGCGGTCGCCATCGCGCGTGATGAAGAGCTCGTTCGCGGCGTGCAGACCGCCGGTCCAGGGATCGAGTTGCGCGCCGCGCTTGAATTCGTCCCATTCGGTCTTGGGCAGGATGAAGATCTGCGCCTTTCGCTCCACCGCCTGACCCTCCTTGCCGAGATCCCGTGCGATCACCCGGAAATAGAATTCGGCCTCGCTCGCCACTTGTTTCGCCGCGCCGAAATCGAAAAAATGGTAGATGAAATTCGCGGTCTCGGCGTGCTTCCAGCCGTCGCGATTCAAGGCGAGCGCCGTCCGCCCGAGGGGATTGAGCGACGTGCTGGAAAGCTCGTTGAAACGAACCTCTTTCAAGCCCTCGTCCGGGACGGATTGCGCCCGGAGCAGGCCCGTGAATCCCAGCGAGAGGGCCCAGGCGATCCGCCGCAAAGCTCGAAGCGGATTCTTCATCGCCTGTGCTCGGATGCGTCTGCGCGCTCCGCTCAGATCACCTTCAGTGTGCCAAGCAGCGCGCGCAGCCGCTCCGCATTCTCGCGCGTCGGTTCGCACAAGGGACCGCGCACTTCAGCGCTCGCAATGATGCCCTTCCACAAAAGCGCGAGTTTGATCGGGACCGGATTCGGCTCGACGAAGATCTCTTTGAACAACGGGTAAAACGCCTCGTGCAGCACGCGCGCCGGCAGCGGCTGGCCGTCGAGAAAATGCTTCACGATGCCCACCACCTCGGCGGGAATGAGGTTCGACGCGACACTGACCACGCCGACCGCGCCGACGGCGAGAAACGACAGCGTGAGGCTGTCATCCCCGCTGAGAATGGTGAATGCTGGCGGCAGCACCTGGCGCATCTGGCTGACCCGTTCAGGCGTTCCGCCCGCCTCCTTGATCGAGACAATGGTCGGACATTCCGTGGCCAGTCGCGCCACCACATCGACCCCGATCTCCACCCCGCAACGGCCCGGGATGTTGTAGAGCAAAATCGGGAGCTTTGTCGCCGCGGCGACATCGCGAAAATGTCGGAACATCCCCTCGGGACTCGGCTTGTTGTAATACGGCGCGACCAACAACAGGCCGGTCGCCCCAAGTTGCTCGCATTCCTTGGCGGTATCGATGGACTTGCGCGTGGAATTCGACCCCGCCCCGGCGATCACCTGGCAGCGGCCCTTGGCGAGTTCCACCGCGCGGCGCACCAGCGTGAGGTGCTCGTCGTGGGTGACCGTGGGCGATTCACCCGTCGTGCCCACCGGCACGATGCCGTTCACCCCGCCGGCGATCTGGTGCTCGATCAGCCGCGCGTACGATTCATCATCGAGACCATCGTTGAGGAACGGCGAAACGAGCGCGGTGTAGGTGCCGGAGAACATGGGGAGCAGAGTCAAAAGTCGAGGGTCGACGCTCGACGGTCGACGGCCAGAGGTAGATTGCTAGAATTCTATTTCGCCGGCGAAGGCGAAGTCGGCGGGGCCGCAGAGGGTGACGTTGCTGAACTCGCCGGGCTTGGCGGCGCGAACGAAGCCGACCTGCAGCGTGTCGCCGCCGCGG
>JANMQT010000014.1:0-28884 GCA_031370675.1 Verrucomicrobiota bacterium | reverse complement strand
TGGACATTCATGGGGTAATCGTTTTCACCGATTTGTGGCCCACGTTTATCAATTTCATCAACGGAGGCAAGCTCGCGCATGCTGGCGGCATGAAACGGGTGATTTGGATTCTCATGGCGACTCTCGCGATCGCCGGCTTGGTTGCCGTGACGGTGTCGACTTTGCAGGCGCAACAGCGCAAAGGCGCGCGCTACGGCGCCGGACAATCTCCTGAGGCGGCCGCGCTGCTGGCGCAGGAGTGGGCCCGAGCGCACGCGCGGCCGGGGCGGTGAGAATTCGTTCGCTTCGACGCCAACGGCGTCTTGTCCTCCAGCCCAGGGTTGCCGCAACCCTGAAATGCGACGTAGGAAATCGGATGAACCGCAACGCGGTTCTGTCCGCGGGATCGACGCGGCTAGGCGTGATCCGCGTCGAAGGCCGTAACCGCGTTGCGGTTGGAATTCCGGGCGTGGGACGACCCAGGGCTGCCGCAACCCTGGTCTGGCAGGCACAACCGGCTTCGGATTGGGCGACGAAATCCGGGCTGGCTACACCTTCGCCAGAGCCGCGCGCATCACTTCGAGCGGGGCGGGTTGGTTGAACCAGATCTCAAACGCGAGCGCGCCCTGGTGTAGCAGCAACGCATGACCACTCACGGCTCGGGCGCCGGCCTCGCGCGCGGCGGATTCAAGGCGCGTCGGGCTTCCGCCGCCGAAATAGACCGTGTCGAAAACCAGATGATGCGCCTGCAGGAGCCGCGGCGGCAGCGGCATTGGATCGGTGTTGCGCAACCCCAGCGGCGTGCAGTTCACGATCAAGTCGGTGTGGTTTAATTCCGACGTGATCGCGTCGTCCTCGAACGCCACGGCTTTCAAGCGCCCGACCGGTCCCTTCAATCGTGTGCTGTCCAGAAAACGCGGCGCCAGGGTGTGGACCAGAGACTGCGCGTTCGCGACATCGCGGTTCACGAGTGCGAGGCGCTCGCATTTGGAGTCGACGCATTGCGCCGCCAGGGCGCGGCCGGCCCCGCCGCCGGCGCCGAGAATGAGCACGCGCAGGTCGTGCAGGTCGACGCCAAATTCGGCGCGCAAGGCCCGCACGAAACCGGGGCCGTCGGTGTTGAACCCCAGGACTCGGTTCCGCTCGAACACCAGCGTGTTCACCGCGCCGAGCTGGCGCGCCCCGTCACTCAAGTCATCGACCAGCGACTGCGCGGCAAGCTTGTGAGGGATGGTGAGGTTCGCCCCGACAAACCCGTGTTTGCGCAGGAGGCTGATGGCCTCCCTCAGCTCTTCCGGATGGATGTGCAGACGCGTGTAGGCAGCATCAATTTTTCGATCCTGCAGCGCCGCATTTTGCATGGGCGGAGAGGCCGAATGCGCGATCGGATCGCCCACCACCGCAAGCTTCAACGGCTGCGGGAGTCCGTCCGTCGCCGCCTGCCAGTCGCGCAAGTCCGCGAGGGTATAGATTTCGCGGGGCTCGGGCATGGGAAGGAGGAAAAACTTTCCGCGTCGTCAACCCGCCATCCCGGCCGCCTTCTCCAGGCGGGCCAGGATGCGGTCCTTGCCGAGAACCCCGATCATTTGATAGAGACCCGGCCCGACCGCCCGCCCGCTCAGGGCAATGCGCGCCGGATGAATGTACAGCGCGGGTTTCACGCCAGCCGCCGTCGCCAACTCCTTGAACGCCCCCTCAATCGGATCGTGGCTCCAATCGGTCACCCGGTTGAGCTTGGCGGCCAGTTCTCGCAACCGCCCGCCCGTTCCCGCGGGCTTGAGCGTCTTTTCGACCGCCGCCTCATCGAAGGGAAAATCATCCATGAAAAGCGGACGCGTCCACGGGCCAACTTCCGTGATCAGCTTAATCTTCTCCTTCACGAGGCCGAGCACGCTTTCCAGGTAGGTGTCGCCGCGCTCGTCCGTCGGAATGCCCGCAGCCGCCAAGGCCGGCGCACACAGCTCGCGGAACCGCGCCATCGACATCTGGGCGATGTACTGGCCGTTGAGCCAAAAACATTTATCCAGATCGAAAGCGGCGTTGCGGCGGTTGATCTTGTCGAGGTCGAAGAGGTGTACCACGTCCTCGATGTCGAGTTTTTCCCGGTTGTCCTTCGGCGACCAGCCGAGCAGGCAGAGATAATTTCGCACGGCCTCCGGGACGTAGCCGCCCTCGATGTAGCTGTTCACCGACGAACCCTCGTCGCGCTTGCTCATCTTGCCCTTGCCGTCGCGCTTGAGGATAAGCGGGATGTGCGCGAAGACCGGCGGCTGCACGCCGAGGGCGCGGTACATCTCGACGTGCTTGGGGGTGTTCGAGAGGTGATCCTCGCCGCGAATCACGTGGCTGATCCTCATCTCGATGTCATCCACCACGTTGACGAAATGGAAAATCCACGAGCCGTCCGGCCGGCGAATCGTCATGTCCGGATGCGTGGCTGGATTCGACATGTCGAACTCGATGCGGCCGCACACCGCGTCATCCACCACCACGCTCTGGCGCGGTGAACGAAAGCGGGTCGCGCCCGCGTCGTCGTAGAGATGCCCGCCGTCCTGCAGCTGCTTGAGGTAGCGTTCGTAAATCGCGTTGCGCTGGCTCTGGAAATACGGTCCAAAATCGCCGCCGACAAGCGGGCCTTCGTTCCAGTCGAGACCGAGCCACTTGAGACCGTCGTAGATCACCTGCACGGCCTCCTCGGTGTTGCGCGACTGGTCGGTGTCCTCCACGCGCAGCACAAACGTGCCCCCGTGCTTGCGTGCGTAGAGCCAGTTGAAAAGGGCCGTGCGGGCACCGCCCACGTGCAGGAAACCCGTGGGGGACGGCGCAAAACGGACACGGATGGGGGACGGGCTCGACATCCTGCGGCTATTAGCAGAAATGCGGGGTCCCGCAATGCGACGGGCCGACGCTTTCCCTCGGCGCGGGGCCGCGTAGGTTGGCCCCATGCGGAAATTCCTGCAGAAGGGCAAGGACTCGTTCCTCGTGATGGCGGCGAAGTCGTATTTCAACGATCAATTCGCCCGCTACGGCCAGCTCCAGGACTTCGAGCTCGACACCGCGACCAAGCAGGTTCGCGCCACCTTGCTGCCAAAAGGCGAGGACAAGACCATCGGGATTAAGCTCATCGAGTACCGCATCGAGCGGGAAAAGGACGGGACGTTTTTCGTGCCGGGCAAGGTGGAGATCGATCGCCCCTGGCTGCAGGCTCTGTTCGACGACTTCGCGTCCGGCCAGCGGTTTCCGGTGCCGAAATCGATCGCGGCGTTCATCTGAGCCTATGGCAGCGGGCGGCGAATCCCCGGCACATCGCGCGTTGAAGCAGCACGCCCTTTTCTGGGCGCAGCAGGAGGGCTATCGCGCGTGCGCCTTCGAGGTGATGCCCCCGCGCTGCCGCTTCCGCGCCGACCTCGCGGCCTACAAGCCGGGACCCCACCAGCGCGCGGCCGGCGGCCCGGACCTCGGCACCACCGCCATCTTCGAATGCAAACAGGCGCGCTCGGATTTCCTGATCGATTCCCGCTCGGCTGCGGCGACGCGGAAGAAGCTGGCTGCATTGCAGGGCCGACGCGAGACGCTGGAGCGGCTGTTGTGCGTGCATTATCCCTCGCTGCGCAGCGGGGATTCGCTTTTCCCCGATTTTGACTCGCCCGATCTCTCCCGGCTGGAGCACGCCAACTACCGGCGCGTGCTTGGGCAGATGACCGTGCTCCAGCGACGGCTCTACCGTCACGTGAAGTTCGAGACCATCGTGCGTTATCTTTGCGCGAACCTTTTTTATCTGGTGGTGGAGCCGGACATTGTGAATCCGGCGGAGGTGCCGGTGGGCTGGGGGCTGCTGGTCCGGCGCGACCGCGCGCTGAAACTGGTGCAGCGGCCCACGTTGCAGCCATGCCGGCCGGTGGATCGACTCGTTCTATTGCAACGGATTGCAGCCAGCGGGACCCGCGCGCTCAGCGCATCGCACGAAATTTCCGGGCCTGAAATCTGGGAGGCCCGCCGTCGCGGGGCCTGAAGCAAATCCTCACATCGGGGTTTCTTCGCCCGCGCTTTGTGGCTAAGTGCGGGCGTGACGCGATTCGCCCATTGGCCATTTTTGGTGCTGTTTCTGCTCGGCGCGTTGCTGCTGGCCGAGAGCGGACGCGACGGCGGGATCGTGTCGACCGTCGATTACAGCTGGCTGGATTGGGTCGCCTCGCACCGGGATCAGGCGCGTTATCCCAAGGGTCCCGCTTCGGTGACGGTGGTGGAAATCAACGACGCAGTTCTGGCGGGCCGGAACAAGTGGCCGCTGCCGGCGCTCGACTACGCGCTGTTTCTCCAGGCCCTGGAGGAGATGCGCCCCGCGGTCGTGGGCATCGAACCGGTGCTGAGTTGGGCGCGCCCGCAGGCCGAGGCCGAGCGGATGCTGGCCAACCGCGCGCTGCAGTTTCCCAAGCTGGTGCTCGGCGTGGTGACGGCGAGCAGCGGCCGGCGGGAAAGCGACGATGCGGGCATCCTGCCCGAGGGCTTGCGCAATGTCTCGGGCAACGTCGCCAATCTGCCTTTCGCGGATGAATTGATCGCGCGGCCGACGCGCGATTTACAGGCGCTGGCCTCGCTGGGACCCACCGTGGCAGCCCGCGAATTTCCGACCGCCGTCCCGCTCCTCGTGCGGTATCGCGGGCAGGTGCTGCCGACGTTCACCCTCCAGGCGGCACTGCTTTGGCTGAAGGTCACGCCCGGTGAAATCAAGGTTCGCCTGGGTTCGCACATTGACCTGGGGGATGGCCGGCGTATTCCGATCGACGCCGCGGGCTTCATGTTCGTGGACCCGTGGTCGCCTGCCCGCGTTTCGCGACTCGGCTTCGACGATCTCCTGCTGGTCGCCGAACAGGGCGCGAAGGCCGTGCCCAACGATCGGCTCAATCTCGAGGCTCCGTCTGCCGGCGGAATCACGCTGCTGGGACGCACCGACCGATCCGTGCTTGGTCCGGTGGGCGAGGGGCGGGTCGAGGCGCGCGCGCCGATCGACTGGAGTGCCGCGGCGCTGGCGTCGATCCAGCGCGGCGATTTCATCCGGCGCGTGCCCGCCTGGGGCCAATGGCTGTTGCTGGCCGCGCTCGCCGCGTTTGGCACCTGGCTGCATACCCGCGTCCGGCTCGGGGCGGCGGTACTCGCCTTCGCGGCGCTCCTGCTCTACGCGGTGGTGGCGTGGATTTTGTACGACCGGCTGCGTTGGTGGCTGCCGATGGCGATGCCAGGCGGCGTATTGCTCGGCGCGCTGATTGTCCGGCTGTTCGTGCCGGACGATGACCCCGCTATACCAGCGCGAGCGGATTGAATTTCCGACCCAGCACAGGCTGGCTCGGAACACCCAGCCATTGTTCCAGCACGCCGGCGTAGACCGAGCGGAAGTCGAGGGTATGGACGAGGTCGCCCTGAAAGAGCTGCGTGAGACTCGGCATCGTTCCGTGCAGTCCCGGCTTGGTGCGTCCGCCCATTACGAACATGGGCGCGGCCGCGCCGTGATCGGTCCCGCCACTCGCGTTCTGTTCCACGCGCCGGCCGAATTCGCTGAAGGTCATCATCATCACGCGCTCGAAGTTGCCCTGCGCCTTGAGATCCGACGCGAAGGCGCCCATCGCCGCGCCGAGTTCCGTCATCAACCGTTCGTGCGCGGGAAGCTGGTTCTGGTGCGTGTCAAATCCGCCGAGGCTCACGTAATAAACGCGCGTCGGCAGGCCGCCCGCAATCATGCGCCCGACGAGGCTCAAGCTCTCGCTCAATCGCCCCCCGGGATACGTCACCAACGGCTTGGTCTTGCGCGCGATAGCGAGCACGCGGTCCGAGCTGATCTGCGCGTCGAGCGCGGTGCGCTCCAGAAAATCCAGCGGATTGCTGGCGTCGCGGACCCCGCCGCCGATCGCCTCGACGCTGCCCCCGGCCGTCGTCTCGGCGCCGCCGCCCAACATCGACGCGACGTCCACGGACACGTCCTCGGGCTGGTTGAGCTGGCGGAAGAAATATTCCGCCGCGCCCATCTTGCCGTTCGTCTTCTCGTAGTTGACCCACCGATATTGCTCCGGCCGGGCAAAGCTGACGCCCGTCGGGGTTTTCGACGAGAAGGCCTGCGGCGAGGTGCCGCCGATCGCGACGCCCACGGTTGGGTCCGCGCCCTTGCAGCAGCTGTCGAAGTAGTTGCCGAGCCAGCCATAAGCGCGGTTCTCGTTGGCGTCGGAGGCGGTCTGCCAGATTTCTGTTGAGCGAAAGTGGGAGCGGTTTGGATTCGGATAGCCGACGCCCTGGATGATGCCGAGGTGACCCTCGTCGTAGAGGGCCCGGAGCGGAGCAAGCGCGGGATTCAAGCCCAGATGATCATTGAGCTTTAGCACCTTGTCGGGCGCGAAGCCGAGCGTCGGCCGCGCGCGGCGGTACGCGTCGTCCGCGAACGGGATCACCGTGTTCAACCCGTCGTTGCCGCCCGCCAGCTGGAGCACCACGAGGATGGTCGCGTCCTTGCCGGTCGGGCTCTGAATCGCGCGATCCGCAGCCAGCGCGTCGAGGGTGAAGAATGTCTGGTCGATGAAGACCGGCAGGGTCCACGCCGCGGCCGCGCCGAGCATGGAAGTGCGGAGAAAGGCGCGGCGCGTTTGCAGCGTGCCGGGCGTGTCGGTCGAGGGGTGGTCGTCCATAAACAGATCAATCAGCAGAGTTGGAATTGCGGCGTGCTCATCATGAGGTGCAGCAGCCCGCGGATGGCCTCGTCGTCGGCCGGCTGCGCCTTGGCGCGGAGATATTCGAGGAACGCCTCGCGCGGCCGGCCCGCGAGCGGCGCCTGGAACAAACGCAGGGCCAAACGGTCGATCAGTTTCTCCGGATCCGCGCGCAGGTCTGCCGGCGCGATTTTCGCAACGTCGAGCGGACCGGCGTCCGGCATGCGCACGGTGGGCGCGGCATCGTTCATGGGATCAAAGCCGAGATCTCGCACCGACTTTTGAATGTTGAGCATGAGTTCCTGGCCGCCGCTCTCGACCAGCAAGCCGGCAAGGTTGTAGCGCGCCAGCAGGGTGGACGTGCTGATCCATGCCTTGCCGCCGTCCCAGCCCTTCACGCTGGGCGGATTAAACAGCATCTGGCCGAGTTGCCGCATCGCGAAGAAGAGCACATACGGCGGCGGGAAATCGGTTTCGAACATCCGCGCGTTTTGCACGAGCCACTGCACGGGACTCTTGATCTGCGTGCGCATCGCACGCTCGCCATAGAATTCCTCGCTGCCGAAAATCTTCATCAGCACCGGCCGCATCTCATAGTCGCAGAGGCGGATCACCTCGGCCAGCCGGGTGACGATCTCGGGCTCGGGATCCTGGTACGCAAAGAATTCCCAGAGCTTGCGGGCCAGGAATTTCGCGCATTCCGGTTTCTGCAGGATCAGGTCGATCACCGCGTCACCATTGAAGCTCCCCTTCTGCCCGAATATTTCCTTTTCACCCAGGTCCGCCTCGCGCAGCGCGTAGCGGAACGTCTGGTCACGCGGGTTGAGCCGATAACCGGTGAACGCGCGCGCGCCGGCGGCCACATCGCGCTCCGTGTAGTGGCCCTCGCCGAGCGTGAACAACTCCATCAGCTCGCGCGCAAAATTTTCGTTGGGATGCGCGCCGCGGCTGTCGCGCAGATCAAGCCAGATGACCATCGCGGGATCGCGCGAGATGGCCTTCACCAGCGCGCCGAAGTGACCGCGCGCATGGCATCGCAGGGTTTCGTTCTGAACCCACATATAGTAAGCGTCGCGAACTTTCTGCGCGCTGGTCGCAAAGTGCCCGTGCCAGAAGAGGGTAAGCTTTTCCTGCAGGGGGTCAGCCGACGTGCGCATGCGCTGCAGCCACCAGACGCCGAGATCCCGAATCTGGCCGATCAATTCCCGTCGGACGTCCTTGCGGAACTGCTGCTCGATCTGCTTGCGCGTGCCCGGATCGGCGCTGAGTGCCGCGATGTCCTGCACGCTGTCGCGCCGGGCTTGCAGATCCTTGGGCGTCGCCCAAGGCGGTGGCACCGCGGCCACGACTTGGGCCGGCCCATCGACCAGAGTTCGAACCGCCGTGGCGAGACCGGACTTCTGCAGCGCATCAATTTGCGCGGGCGATCCGCCGAACGCCGCGCGGTTGAGCAGATGCGCGGCCTTGGCGCGGTCCCATTTGGCGGGTGGCAGCGGGTTGAGCATTCCCCATTAAACCACGCTGGAGCCGACCGGTTGCACGGTGTCAACCTGTCGGAACCTTGGAGCCTGTTGGAATACTGGCATGGCCCGCGTTGCAGGCGATTTTTGGCTGGGGCAAGGAGCGCGCGAAGCGGCTGGGTCCACTGCGATCCTGCCCGAGCGCGGCGACGCTGCCCAAGCCAAAAAGCGGCGCAACCCGGAGGGCGAGCGTGGCTTGGGCCGTCTGCCGGAGTTGCTCGTCGGTCGCGGGGTCGATGAGACCCGCTCCCTCCTCACGCCACCGCCATCCAGCCCAAGCGACGCTCGCGCGGGCCGTGCCAGTATTTCAACAGGCTCCTTGTTGCTTCCCGGGCCGGCCAAGGCATCGTTCTTCCCGTGTCGAGTCGCCCCAAAATCGATCCCCAGCTGCACCAGGAGCGCAAGCCTGACTGGATCAAGGTGCGGTTGCCGTCGAACCCGGTCTTTTTCTCGACGAAAGCGCTGATTTCCGATCTCAAGCTGCACACGGTGTGCGAGAGCGCACAGTGTCCGAATCGCTGGGAATGCTGGAGCGGCGGGACCGCCACGTTCATGATCGCGGGTGACCGCTGCACGCGCGCGTGCGGATTCTGCGCCGTGACCACCGCCAAACCGTTTGCGCTCGAGGACGACGAACCGGCACGGGTCGCCGAAGCCGTGAAGCGGATGAAGCTCAAGCACGTCGTCATCACGGCCGTGGCGCGCGACGACCTGGCGGACGGGGGAGCGGACCATTTTCGCCGGGTGGTGCTGGCATTGAAGGCGGCGGTGCCCGGGCTGATCGTGGAAATTCTGACGCCGGATTTTCACGCACAGCGTGACGCCATCCAGACCGTGCTGACGGCGGATCCGCACATCTTCAATCACAACCTCGAGACGGTTGAGCGACTGACCCCGCTCGTGCGCTCGCGCGCGAAATACCGCACCTCGCTCGCGATGCTGGCGCTCGTGAAGGAAATGCGTCCGGAGCTCGTGACAAAGAGCGGGTTGATGCTGGGCCTGGGCGAGACTGAAGAGGAATTGTTTCAGGCGATGGATGATTTGCGCGCGGTCGGTGTACAGGTGCTCACGCTTGGCCAGTACTTGCGGCCAACGCCAAATCATCTGCCCGTGGTGGCTTACATTGAGCCCGCGGACTTCGATCGGTATGGCGTTGTTGCGCGGGAAAAGGGATTTGAATACGTCGCTTCCGGCCCGCTGGTGCGCAGCTCCTATCACGCAGCGGACTTCCATCCGCTGGGGAAGCCGTCCTGAGTGTTTTCCGGCCGGATTTGGCACGAAACTAGGTACATGAATCATGCCCGTTGATGATTCCTGACCATGGAAGTTGCCGCCCTCATCCCCGCTTACCGCGAAGAACGCTACATCGCCGATGTGGTGCGCCGGACGGCGTCGGCCGTGGGATTTGTGTTGGTGGTGGACGACGGTTCGGGCGATGCGACCGGCCCGCTGGCGCTCGAGGCGGGAGCGGAGGTGTTGTTGCACGACCGCAATCTCGGCAAAGGCGCGGCCATCAAGTCAGGTCTGCGCCACCTCGCGCGCCGGGGCTTTGATTACATCATGATCCTCGATGGCGACGGCCAGCATCGGCCCGAGGAAATCCAGAATTTTTTGACCGCCGCGCGAGCCGGCGAATCCGTCCGGCTGTGGCTGGGCAATCGCATGAGCGACACGCGTTCGATGCCGCTGGTGCGGCGGTTGACGAACCGGTTCATGTCCTGGCTGCTGAGCCGGGTCTGCGGCCAGCGCATCGCGGATTCGCAATGCGGTTTCCGCCTCGTGCATCGCAGTCTCGTGCCGTTGCTCGACTGCGAGTCGAGCGCATTTGATTACGAGTCGGAAATGTTGATCCGGATTTCGCGCGCGGGCGAGGCGATTGGCGCGGTGCCGATCAGCACGGTGTATCGCGACGAGACCAGCAGCATCCGCCCGGCGCGCGATGCCGTGCGCTTTTTCAAGCTGATCTGGCGCTACACGGGGAGGGCGGCGCATTCCCCGGCGGGTCCGGCTTTGCGCGAGGCCGCGGCGGCGCGCGCCAAGTAGCTTAGAAACTCGAAATTCGAAGTAAGTTTCGAAAATGAATGAAGTGGGGAAAATGTCCGCGGGTGTCCATTCGAGCTTTCTTCCCTTTGCAGCCTTAGACTTTCTTCGAGTTTCGAGTTTCGAACTTCGAGTTGCTTTAGCCCGGCCGGGCTAAAGCAACGTCCCCCTCAGGATCGCGGCGGCGACGAGGAAATAGATAATCAAACCCGTGACGTCGACCAGCGTGGCGACGAACGGCGCCGACGACGTGGCGGGATCCATGCCGACCTTGCGCAGGATGAACGGCAGCATGGCGCCCATCAGACTGCCCCAAGCCACCACGCCGATCAGCGCCACGCCGACCGTCAGCGCGATGAGCGGCCAGTGCGGGCCATACGAACCGAACCCCAGCGCCCACACCATGATGCGGAGGAAGCCGACGGCGCCGAGCAGCACCCCGAGCGAAAGACCGCTCATTACCTCGCGGCGGGCCACGCGCCACCAGTCGCCCAGCGTGACTTCGCCCAGTGCCATCGCGCGGATGATGAGTGTGCTCGCCTGCGAGCCGCTGTTTCCACCCGAGCTGATGATGAGCGGGAGGAAAAGCGAAAGCACCACCGCCTTGCTGATCTCCTCTTCGAAAAACCCCATCGCCGTCGCGGTCAACATTTCGCCGAGAAACAACACCACCAGCACCGTGCCGCGCTTGCGAATGAGCTGCTGGATCGGACTGTCCAGGTACGGCATGTCGAGGGCCGCCTCGAGACCGCCGAGCTTTTGGATGTCTTCGGTGGCCTCCGCTTCCGCAATGTCGAGCACGTCATCGACCGTCACGACGCCCACCAGATGGCCGTCCGCGTCGGTGACCGGGAGGATGGTGCGATCGTATTTCCGGAAGACCTCCACGGCCTTCTCTTCCGGATCCGTCACACGGAGTGACGTATAATTTTGATCCATGAATTCCTGCACGGGCGTCTCGATCGGGCGCAGTAGGAATTCGCGGATCCGGATGTCGTCGATCAGCTTTCCGTGCGCGTCCGTGACGTAGAGCACGTTGAGGGATTCGCTGTCGCGTCCGTGCCGGCGGACGTAATCGAGTACTTCGCCGACATTCCAGCCCGGCTTGATGGCGACGTAGTCGGGCGTCATCAACCGCCCGACGGTGCCCTCCGGATAGTTGAGCAATTTCTGCGCGATGTTGCGTTCCTCGGGCGAAAGCAACTGCACGAGTTTCCTCACTGCCTCGGGCGGTAGCTCCTCGAGCAGCGCCGTGCGATCGTCGGGCGACATCTCGTTCAGAATTGCGGTCGCCGTCTCCTGGCCCATGGAGCGCAGCAGGCTCTCCTGCTCGTCGGGGGAAAGGTATTCGAAAACATCCGCCGCCTGCGCCTTCGGCAGCACCCGAAAAATCGCGACCTGATCTTCACATGGCAAATCGTTGAGCGTGTCGGCGATGTCCGCGGGCGGCCAATCCGAGAAGGTCTCGCGCAGCCCGGCGAAGTCACGGGCGGCGACCAGCGATTCAATTTCCGGTTGGAGGAGCTTGCCGAGCATGTCGGGAATCTAGGAGCGACGCCGCGCGGGGGAAACGACGAAATCGCCACAAACCAACAATTCTGCCCGGCATTTCCGTTTTGCCTCGGCTGCCGGCTTCATGCGATAAGCGAAGCATGACGAACGAAGGCGGAATCGACGAAGGCATGCGGGTGGCGATTGCCGAGGCGCGGCGGGGCCGGCAGGAAGGGGGCATCCCGATTGGCAGTTCGCTGGTGCGCAACGGAACGGTAATTGCATCCGGCCACAACAAGCGGGTGCAGGACGGCGACCCCATCACGCACGCGGAGATCGATTGCCTGCGCAACGCAGGCCGCATCCCGGGGAATTTTCGTGGCGCCACGCTCTACTCGACCCTGATGCCGTGCTACTTGTGCTCGGGTGCGGCCGTGCAATTCGGCGTGGCCAGGGTGATCGTCGGCGAGAGCCGCAATTTTCCCGGCGCACCGGAATTCATGCGTTCCCACGGCATCGAAGTGATCGATCTCGATCTTCCCGAATGCGTGCAGCTGATGGCCGACTTCATCCGCGACGAGCCGGCCCTCTGGAACGAGGACATCGGCGTCTAGCTCAAACGGCCGGCTGCTGCTGCGTGAGGCAGTGGAAGGCGCCCAGGCCCCAGATCAGCTCGCGGCAGTCGATCGGCACGATCCGACGCGTCGGGAACGCCTCGCGCAGCACCGCCGCCGCCCAGGCGTCGTGCGGATCGTTGAAAGCCGGCATCAGCACGACCTTGTTCGCGACGTAGTAATTCGCGTAGCTCGCGGGCAACCGCTGGCCCTCGCGGGCGATTTTCCCCGGCATTGGCAGCGTGCGGACCGTCAACGGCGTGCCGTCCTCCGCGCTCATTTCGCGCAGCCGGTTCAGGTTTACTTGCAGCGGCTCGTAGTTGTCGTCGTGTTCGTCCTCCTCGACCACGGTGACGACCGAGGTGCGGCTGACAAAGCGGGTGAGGTCATCGATGTGGCCGTCGGTGTCGTCGCCCTCGATCCCGTCGCCCAGCCAGAGGATGTTCGTGACGCAGAGGAAGTCGCGGAGGTAACGCTCGATATCGGCCTTCTTCAGCGTGGGATTCCGATTGGGGTTGAGCAGGCAGCTCTCGGTCGTGAGCAGGGTGCCGGCGCCGTTGACCTCGATCGACCCGCCCTCCAGCACGATGCCGGGGCTGAAGACCGGAATGTTGTCGAGGATGGCGGCGATCTTTTTCGGCACGGCGTTGTCGAGATCGAAAGGGGGATACTTCCAGCCCCAGGCGTTGTATTCCCAGTCCAGCGCGACCAGCGGATTCGGCGCGCCGGGCTTGGTCAGGAAAATCGGGCCATGGTCGCGGCACCACGGCTCATTGGTCGGCACCCGTTGGAAGCGCACGGGCACAGCATCGCCGCCGTTGCCGTTACCGTTGGCCAGGACTTTGCGAATGTCGTTCTCCTGTTCCGCGTCGCGCACGTTGATGCAGACCGGCTCCGATTCGCCGAGGGCGGCGACCATCTTCGTCAGCACGGGCAGCACTTGATCGTAGCTACCTGGGAAGCTGATGCCGTCGCGCCGCGGCCACGAAAGCCACGTCGCGGCGTGTGGCTCCCACTCCGCCGGCATCCGGTATCCCAGCTGGGCGGGGGTTTGGTTGGAGCGATTCATTTTCAGCAAATATCCGGGACGGCTTTAGAGATTGGACGCGATTTGCCGCCGTGAAAACATTCTTCCTTGCCTCGCAGGTTTCACGCCGCACCTCCCTCGATCAATCAATCAATCGCCTGCTCAAGTCGCCATAAGCATCGGTCCGGCGATCGCGCAGGAACGGCCAGTGCGTCCGCTGTTCTTCCACGCGTTGCAGGTCAATGTCCACACAAAGGATTTCCTCCTCGTCGCGTGACGCCCTTCCGAGCAGCTGGCCCTGGGGATCGCAAACAAAGCTCTGGCCCCAAAATTGGATGCCGTCGCCGCCCACCGGCGTCTCGAGCCCGACCCGGTTCGGGACCGCGACATAACAACCGTTCGCAATCGCGTGGCTGCGCTGAATCGTTTCCCAGGAATCATGCTGGGCCTTGCCGTGCTTCGTCTTTTCCCCGGGATGCCAGCCGATCGCGGTCGGGAAGAACAGGATCTGCGCGCCGCTCATCGCGGTCAGGCGCGCGGACTCCGGGAACCACTGGTCCCAGCAAATGCACACCCCGATTTTCCCCCGGCGCGTTTGCCACGACCGGAAGCCAAGGTCACCGGGCGTGAAATAAAATTTCTCGTAGTACAACGGGTCGTCCGGAATGTGCATCTTGCGGTACTTCCCGAGCATTTTGCCATCCGTGTCGAGGATGGCGGCCGTGTTGTGGTAAAGCCCGGCCGCACGGCGCTCGAACAGCGAGGCCACCAGCACGATGCCAAGTTCCTTTGCCAGCGCGCCGAGTCGTTTAGTGGTCGGTCCCGGAACGGCCTCGGCCAGCGCGAAATGCTGGTGATTCTCCTCCTGGCAGAAATAGAGCGAGCGGTACAATTCCGGCAGGCAGATAATGCCCGCGCCCATTTTCGCCGCGGCGCGCACCTTCCTTTCCGCGTTGCGCTGGTTGGCGTCGGGCGACGCGACACAGCGCATCTGGATCACCGCCAGCTTGAGCGGCGTGGCTTTGGCTTTCTTCAGGCGGGTGGCGGGCATCTCGGGGTCTGGCGGATTCGTTTTGTGTGTTAACCGGAATCCAAGGAATGGCGATGGAAAAATTTGTGGTATTTTCGCGGCGGCCGGCCCCTTCGCGCCAGCGGTCCCAACGCGGTTGGACTTCTGCGCGGGAAAGCATACGCTGTGCGCGTTTCCCGCGTATGAAATTCC
This sequence comes from Verrucomicrobiota bacterium, assembly GCA_031370675.1. Taxonomy (GTDB): domain Bacteria; phylum Verrucomicrobiota; class Verrucomicrobiia; order Chthoniobacterales; family SZAS-18; genus SZAS-18. The sequence goes on along the minus strand of JANMQT010000014.1, from coordinate 14,299 downwards.
ACCGTCTCCTGCCCGCCTTCTTTTCCGCCGTTGCCGTGATCGCGCAACTTCACGCCCAGACCCCCTCACCGACTCCCGCCATGACGCCAGCCCCCTCCGCCCCGACCGTTTCCGACATCCACATCGTGATGAAGACGTCGAAGGGTGACATCGAAGTCACGCTCTTCGCCTCGCAGGCCCCCGTGACGGTCGCGAATTTTCTGAATCTTGCGGAGAAGAAGTTTTACAACGGCCTGCTCTTTCATCGCGTCATCGCGGGCTTCATGATCCAGGGGGGGGATCCGTCCGGCAACGGTTCGGGTGGACCGGGCTACACCTTTGAGGATGAGTTCCGGCCCGGTTTGCGTTTCGACAAGGAGGGTCTCCTCGCCATGGCAAACCGCGGTCCCGGCACCAACGGCAGCCAGTTCTTCATCACGCACGGGCCCACGCCGCATCTCAACGATCGCCACACCATCTTCGGCGCCGTGACCAAGGGCCAGGATGTCGTGATGGCCACCAAGCAGGGCGACATGATTCGGTCGATCGAGATTCTCGACCCGACCGGCCCGCTCTTCGCCGCACAAGCCGCGAAGATCGAGCAGTGGAACAAGTCGCTGAAAAAGTAAGCGGGGCGCGCACCCTTGCCTACCGCGCGGCCCGCCGCTCGTCGAAGAGCCGGCGGATGATATCCTCGATCGGTGGCTCGAGCACCTCGATGTCGCGCACCGGATTGTTCTCGAGGATTCGCCGGCAGACCGCCGCCACCTCGGCGCGCGGCACCTTGAGCTTGAGCGAGACCGGCGTCTGCTCGAGCACTTGGCCGCAACCTTCCAGGCCGCGATCCATCCGCGAATCGGCAAAGTCAAGCGTCAGGATTTTTTCCGTCACGAAACGGTTGGTGATGTCGTCGAGCGGTCCGTCGAAGAAGAGCCGGCCCTTGTCGATGATGATCACGCGCTCGCAGAGTTCCTCGATGTCGCCCATGTAGTGGCTGGTCAGCATCGTGACGATGCGGTGCTCCGCGTTGTACTGCCGGAGGAATTCGCGCACTTTTTTCTGCGAGACGACATCGAGTCCGATGGTCGGCTCGTCGAGGAAGAGCACCTTCGGCCGGTGGAGCAGCGCGGCGATCAGCTCCATCTTCATCCGCTCGCCTAGACTGAGCTCGCGCACCATCGTGCTCATCTTGTCCTTCACGTCGAGCAGCGTGGTGAGCGTTTCCACCACCTCGTTGAATTGGGCGGCGGGAATTTCGTAGATCGCGCGATTCAACTCGAGCGACTCGCGCGCCGGCAAATCCCACCAGAGCGCGTTTTTCTGGCCCATCAGCAGGCTGAACTGGCGCTTCATCGCGTTGCTGCGCTCCCACGGCGTGAAGCCCAGCACGCGCGCGTCGCCGGAGGTCGGGTTCAGCAGGCCGCTCAGCATCTTCAGCACGGTGGTCTTGCCCGCGCCGTTTGGGCCGAGAAAGCCGACAAATTCGCCCTCGCGCAGGGAGAAGCTGACGCCATCGACTGCGCGCACCTCGTCGTATTTCCGCGAGAAGAGACCCTTTAGCGCGCCGCGCACGCCGCTTTCCTTGCGATACACGCGGTAAACCTTGGTCAGGTTCGAGACTTCAATAACGGGCGTGCTCACGACGCAAGATAAACGGGCGGACGGAAACTCAACGACGGATCGCGCAGGCCTACGCCTCGTCCGCGGGCTTCGCCAGATTCCATTCCTTGAGCTTGCGGTGCAGCGTCCGCCGGCTGATGCCGAGCTTCTTGGCGGCCTGGGTCCGGTTGCCGTTCGACTGCTCCAGCGCCTGCGTGATCATCAGTCGCTCGGTCGCCTCGAGGTTTAGCGTGCCGGGAATGCTCGTGGCCACGCCGCGCAGTTGATTCGACGACGTCCCCCCGCCGGGCTTGCCCGCCAGGTCATCCGGATGCCAGTGCCGAATGATGGACGGCAAGTCGCGCAAGGTGATTTTCGGCCCGGTCGCCAGCACGACGCCGTGGTCGATCGCCGCGCGTAATTCGCGCACGTTGCCCGGCCAGGGATATTCCATCAGCCGGCCGGCGGCCTCCGACGTGAACTCGCGATACGGTTTCTCGTTCTCCTGGGCCGAGTGCTTGAGGAAGGACGCCACCAGCAGCGGGATGTCCTCGCGGCGCTCGCGCAGCGGCGGCAGGTGAATCGGGACGACGTTCAGCCGGTAATAAAGATCCTCCCGGAAACCCCCCTCGGCTACCAGGAGGCGCAGATCCTTGTTCGTGGCGCTGACCAACCGCACATCGGTTGCGATGGACTGGTTTCCGCCGACACGCTCAAACGTCCGCTCGCTCAGCACCCGGAGGATTTTCACCTGGGTGCCGGCGTCAATTTCCGCAATCTCGTCAAGAAAGAGCGTGCCGCCGTCGGCCTGCTCGAAGCGGCCCATGCGCCGCTCCGACGCGCCGGTAAACGAACCCTTCTCGTGGCCGAAGAGTTCGCTTTCCAGCAACTGCGGCGAGAGCGCGGCGCAATTCACCGCGATGAATTTTGCCTTGGCGCGGTTGCTCAGATTATGGAGTGCGCGCGCGACGAGTTCCTTGCCGGTGCCGCTTTCACCGGAGATGGCCACGGTCGCGCGGGTGGGCGCCACCTGACGGATCGTCGCAAAAATCGCTTCCATCACGGCGGAATGGCCGATGATATTTTCCAGACCGTAATTCTTTTGCACCTGCTCCTTGAGCGCGGTGTTTTCGGTTTCCATCTCGCGGCTGCGCAGCGCGCGCCGGATCAGGATCTCCAGCTTGTCGAGATTGATGGGCTTGGTGACAAAGTCGTAGGCGCCGCGCTTCATCGCTTCGACCGCGGTGTCCACGGAGCCATACGCGGTCATCATGATGCAGACCGGCGGTACCGGCATCTTGAGCGCGCGGTCGATCAGGGTCATGCCGTCCTCGCCCGCCCCAAGGCGCAAATCGGTGAGGAGCAGATCGACTTTTTCGGTCTCGAGCAATGACATCGCGCCGGGCAGGCCGTCGGCCACGTACACGTCAAAATCATCCTCCAGCGCGCGACGGATCCCTTCGCGCGTGTGCTTTTCGTCGTCGACGATGAGGATCGTGGGGCTCACGTTTGGCAAGGGGCGAGAGGATAGTCGCGCCGCGGCGACGCTGCCCAGCGATTTGTTTCTACCCCGGGTTCGCCGCTCCGTCCCCGGCCGCCCCGGTCGTGGGGTACTCGAGCATCTGCACGCGCCGGTCGCTCGTCGGCAGGCGGATGGTGACGGTAAGGCCGCGACCCTCGTCGCTCTGCAATTCGACCTCCCCGCCGTGTTCACGCACGATGCGGCGGACGATCATCAAACCGAGGCCCGTCCCAGAGTCCTTGGTGGTGAAGTACGGCTGGAAGACCTTGCTCAGGTTTTCCGGCGAGATGCCGCCACCGGTGTCCTCGAAGGCAATCGAGACCTGCGCCGGCGTCGCGCTCGTGCGGATGCGCAGGATGCCGCCCTCCTTCATCGCCTGGGACGAATTCTTGATCACGTTGTAGAACGCCTGCTTGATCTGATCGCGATCGACCAGCAACTGCGGCAGCGATTCCGCCAGCTCCAACTCGATCAGGATGCCGCGATCCTCCATTTCCGCGCGGAGAAACGATACCGACTCGCGCACGACCGCGTTGATGTCGTCGCGCTGCATCTGCGGGATGGTTGGCCGCACCGCGCGCAGGAACTGGCTGACGATGAAGTCGAGCCGGCGGATTTCGTCCTTGGCCACGCGCACGGAATCCTCCAGGCCGCCGCGCTCGCCCGGCGGGAGCTTGCGGATTTTGCGCTCCATCAACTGGAGATGGATGTGGAGCGAGTTGAGCGGATTGCCGATCTCATGCGCGACGCCGGCCGCGAGCAGGGTCAAGGCGTTGAAGCGTTCGCTCTCGATGGCTTCCTCCGTGCTGCGGCGGCTCTCCGTGATGTCACGGACGATCATCGCGTAGGCATAGGGCTTGTCCTCGCGCGCCGCGCCGCCGCCGACCGGCTTGGCGTGCGAAGCAGGATCGAGATCGTCGCGGTCCAGCGGGACGAGGTAGAAATTCAGGAAGCGCGGCTGCGGATAAAGGATCTGCATGTCGCGGCTGACGAGGCGGTCGGCGCCGGTGAGCGCCTTCCAGTCAAGCCCGCGCACCTTGTCGGCGAGCCGTTTGCCGAGGCTGGTCGCGCGCTCCAGCCCGAAAAGGTCGCAGGCCGATTCGTTCAAGTAGGTGATCCTTCCGGCGGGATCCGTGACGATGATGCCTTCCTGGATCGTGTTGAAGATCGCCTCGAAGAAGCCCTTCTCGCGAACCACGCGCAGGAGATGCGCCTGCGCCTCCTCCGGCTGGACGCGACCGAGCCGTCCGATCAGCTTGTCGAGAAATCCCGGCTTGGTGGGGTCCATGGGAGGTGTGTCGGCACGGCGCACGCCGCGTCGGAAGATGATTACTTTCCGCGAATGGGGTTGGCAATGGTCGCGAGGAGTCAACCGCTCGCCGAGCCGGAAAGCAACTCCGCCAGCTTCCCTTCGTCGATGATCTTCACGCCGAGTTCGCGCGCCTTGTCGAGCTTGCTGCCGGCTTCGGCGCCGGCCAGCAGGTAGTCGGTCTTCTTGCTGATCGAACCAATTACCTTGCCGCCGGCCTCGCGGATCTGCTCGGCGATTACCTCGCGCGGGCGGCTCAGCGTGCCGGTAATGACCCACTTGGTGCCCGCAATCGCCGAGGTGCCCGCGGCCCGCGCGACCGGTTCGGGATCGCGCTCGCCAAAGTTGAGTCCGCGCTGGCGCAATTCGCTCAAGAGCTTGCGATTTTCCGAGCGCTGAAAATATCCGTGCACGCTGCCGGACGCGACCTCGCCCATGTCCGGCACGAGGGAAATGTCGTCCACCGATGCTTCCGCCAGCGCGTCGAGCGTGCGGAAGCGCGTCGCCAGGGCGCGCGCGGCGGTCGAGCCGATGTGCAGGATGCCAAGCCCGAAGAGCAATCGCCAAAGCGGGCGCTCCTTGCTGGCGTTCAGCGCGTCGATCAAATTGCCAGCGCTCTTCTCGCCCTGGCGCTCGAGCGCGGCGACCTGGGCAATCGTCACGTCGTAGAGATCCGGCAACGAGCGCACGAGTTTCGCCTCGACGAGCTGCTCGACCATTGCCTCGCCGAGGCCCTCGATGTCCATGGCGCCGCGCGAGGCGTAGTGCTCCAACCGGCGCTTGAGCACGCCCGGGCAATCATGATTCGGACAGCGCCAGAAGACGCCGCCTTCGTCCTGCACCAGCCGGGTTCCACAGACCGGGCATTTGTCGGGCATCGAGAATTTCTTTTCGCGGCCCGTGCGCAAATCCGTGCGCACCGAAATCACGGCCGGAATAATCTCGCCCGCTTTTTCAATCATTACGGTGTCGCCCACGCGGATATCCTTGCGCGCGATTTCGTCGGCGTTGTGCAGGGTGGCGCGTGCGACCGTGGTCCCGCTGAGCAACGTGGGCTCGAGCACGGCCACCGGAGTGAGCACGCCAGTGCGGCCGATCTGGAGCTGGATCTCGAGCAGCCTGGTCTCGGCGCGCTCGGCCTCGTACTTGAAGGCCATCGCCCAGCGTGGCGCCTTGCTCGTCGCGCCCAGTCGTGTGCGCTGCGCGAACTGATCGACCTTCACGACTGCCCCGTCCGTTTCGTAGGGAAACGCACGCCGGATCTGATCGAGCTGGTGGATCGCGGCGAGTATTTCCTCGGCGGAACTTGCGGTCCAATGTTTCTCGGAATGCGGCAGGCCCAGCCGGCCGAGCAGCTTGAACAGGGCGAGCTGCGAATCCACCTCGACCCCCTCGGCGAGTCCAAAGCTGTGGGCGATGAACTCGAGCGGCCGCTCGGCGACCTGCGCGGGATCGAGCAGCTTGAGCGAGCCCGCCGCGGTGTTGCGCGGGTTCGCGTAGAGCGGCAATTCGGCGGCCGCCCGCTGGCGATTGAGTTCATCGAAGCCCGCGCGGGGAAAATACACTTCCCCGCGGACCTCGAGCACGCCGTCGAAGGGTTGTCGCAGCCTCTTGGGCAGCGAGCGAATCGTGCGCAGGTTTTGCGTGATATCGTCGCCCATGGTTCCGTCACCGCGCGTGGCGCCCAAGGCGAACTTTCCATCCTCGTAGGTGAGCGCGACCGCCACGCCATCGACCTTGGGCTCGATCACGACTGGAATCTCGCGACCCGGCAGCAACTTTTGCAGTCGCGCGTAAAACTCGACGACTTCGTCCTCCGAGTAGGTGTTGTCGAGACTCTGCATCGGCAGGCGGTGACGGACCGAGACAAACGCGTCCAGCGCGCGGCCGCCCACCCGCTGGGTCGGCGAATCATCCGTGCGCACCTCGGGATGCTTTTCCTCGAGGTCGACGAGCTCGCGATAAAGGCGGTCGTATTCCTGGTCCGAGATGTTGGGCGCGGCCTCCTCGTAATAACGCCGGTTGTGCTCGGCCAGCTCCCGGCGCAAGCGCGCGGCCTGCTGTTGGAGCGATGCGGAAGCGGCGGGCATGGCGCGAAAATGGCCGAGCGAACGCGCGCCGCCAAGCGGCAATCGAGTGAATTGGCGAACCCAATGGAGGGAACCGTATCGCTGGCTATTTCCGGACGCGAATTGTGCCCAAATCTAGCCATTTCCACCACCCAATTCAGTCGTGTAAATTTGGCCGGGGAGCTTTCTTAGATTTTTTATTCTCTGTCAGCGAGTCACTTAAAACGGTGGAGGGACGCCTTTTCAACACGTGGCACCGCCATTGCTAAGACGATATGTGTCCGTGCAAACGGACAGGGGAATAAACCAAAAGGCAGCCCGATTCGCAGGGCATTGTTGAAAATCCGGGGGGAATCTTTCAACGGGCGCGAGTCGGGCTGCTATTCCCCAAGGGCCACAAGGGATTACTTCGGCGCGAGGTAAGCGTCGTCGAGGCGCAGGCTGACGGTGTCGATGGCGGCATCGACCGCGTCCTTCAGCTTCTTCTCCTTGGTCAGCTCGCGCGCCCGCGCCAGCAGCGCCTGCTTCTTGGCGTGGAGCACCTCCTTGAGGAAAACCGCCTCGTCCGCGACGGGTCCGCCGTTGACGGCGGGGAAGAGGGTTTTCCCGACAAGCAACTTCCACTCATCCTCCGCCGCGAAGTAAGCGATCAGGACGCCCTTCTCGTCGCCCGCGCCGAGTTCCCTGGCGAGCGCCTTGAGGTCGGTCTCGCCCGACTTGGCCGTCGCGAAGATGCGCACGACGATGCGTTCGCGCCGGAATTTCTCGTAGTTCGCGAGCTTGAAGTTGAAGTTCTTCACCCGGAAATCCGGGAGCGTATTGGTCCCGTCGACGAGGTACTTGAAATCCACGGGCACGCGCGGCGGCGGCACGAGTTCGGAGCGCTTCTTGAGAACCTCGAAGGCGATGACGTCGGTTTGAAAGGCCTTCGCGGCGGCGCCGACCCGCACGATCTTCACGGCATCGATCTTGTCGCCCTGGGCGATTTGGTCGACCACATCCTGGCCCGACACGACGCGGCCAAAGACGCTGTGGAGATAATTCAGGCGGTTCGTCTCACGCAGCGTGATGAAGAACTGGCTGCCATTCGTGTTCGGGCCGTCGTTCGCCATCGAGAGCATGCCGGCGCGATCGTGGCGCAGCCGCGGTCCGAGCTCGTCCTGGAACGCGTAGCCAGGCCCGCCCTCGCCGTCGCCCTTGGGATCGCCGCCCTGGATCACGAAATCCTTCACCACGCGGTGAAAGGTGAGGCCATCGAAAAACGGCTCACCCGGTTTCCGGAACGAATTGTTGATCGTGCCCTCCGCCAGGCCGGTGAAATTCATCGCGGTCAGCGGCGCCTCGCGGAAGAACAGCTCACAAACGATCGGGCCCTTCGTGGTTTCCATGACGGCATAGAGACCGTCTATCGTCGGGACGTCAGCCGCATGTGCACTCCTGCCGGCCAAGAGGATGGCGGCAAGGAGGAGTGCAAAGCGCAGGGACGAACGGGAGGGGATGTGGGTCATTATCTTGGGGATGGGGCAGTTTCGAGATAGCGGGCATGAAGCGCGCGCACGGCGTCATTGGCGCGCCCATCGGGCACCAGCCAGGTGATGCGAAAGGAGGAAGTTGCCAGGCCGCGCACGTCGATGCCCTGCGCGGCGAGACAGGCCGAGCCGTGGAGCAGATTCTGGTGGGTTGCGTTGATGCCGGTGCCGATCGCGCTGACGGCGCCGAGGCCGTCGATCAACTGCAGGCTCGCGCCGAATCGACGGGCGAGTTCCGGCCGCAGGGCTTCCTCGTTGTGAAGGTTTTCGCGCGCGAGCACGAGCGTGAGGGCCGGTTCCGCGCCGGGCGCCGCCGTGAAATGGATCTGCTTTCCGCACACGTCGTGGTCTTCAAGAAATTGCAGGACCTCGAGTGGCACTGCGCTCGCGTGCAGCAGCCGGATTTGATTCTCCCCCACCACCGACGCCACGGCGCCGGTTGAGCGCGACGAACTTTTTTGCACCACCGTGCCGATGGCGCCCGTCGCGTCGGCCATCGGCGCGCTGCTGGTCGCGCGGGCGAAGATCGCGATGCCTTTTTCCTTGGCGAACTCCACCGCCTGCGCGTTGAGCACCTTGGCGCCGGCCGCGGCCATCTCCTGCATCTCCTCGTAGCCGAGTTCCGGTATCCGCCGCGCCGCGGGCACGACGCGCGGATCGGCGGAATACACGCCGTCGACATCCGAACAAATCTCGCACCACTCCGCGCCGAGCGCCGCGGCCAGCGCGACGGCGGTGGTGTCGCTCCCGCCGCGTCCGAGGGTGGTGATTTCCTTCTGGCGCGAGACGCCCTGGTAGCCGGCGACGACCACGATGCGATCGCGCGCCAGCTCCTCCTGAATCCGATACGGGCGCACCTCGATGATACGCGCGTCGGAATGACGGTCGGTCGTGATGATCCCGCTTTGCGAACCGGTGAAGCTGATGGCATCGCCGCCCAGTTCGCGGATGGCGATGGAAAGCAGCGCCATGGAGATGCGCTCGCCGGCGGAGAGGAGCATGTCCAGTTCGCGGCGCGGCGGATCGGCGGAGATTTTCTTGGCGGAAGCTAGCAAGTCGTCGGTGGTGTGACCCATGGCTGACACCACGACGCAGACGCGGTGGCCGGCCGCGCGCGTGGCCATGATGCGGGCGGCGACGGCGCGGAGTTTCTCGGGTCCGGCGACGCTGCTGCCGCCGTATTTTTGGACAACGATGCTCATGGGAGAACCCCGCAGGCTTAGATGAAGAGAAGCCTCTCGACAAGGGGGCAGGCCGAACGTAGGAAGACCAAGCTGCGCACGCCATGGCCGAGAAACCATCCGATTCGCCCGAAAAGCCCGCGCCCGAGCCAGAGAAGACCGAGGCGGCAAAACCGATTGCCCTCACGCCAAGGCAATCCGCCGCGACGGGCGACCGCCCCGCTTCGCCGACGGGCGTTCCGGTGGATCCCGCCGCGATCAACGAGCAACTCATGACGGCGTTGGCGCAGGTGCTGACGGCGCAAGGCGCACCCGTCGCACCATCGGCTCGCGACGAACGTGGATTGATTTCCCGCGAGGAGAAACGTTTCCGCCGTGGCGGGACCGGCGGCCGAAGCGACGCGCTGGGGGAGAAGTCGGACGCGTCCAGCGAGGGAGTTGCCAAAGTGCCACCGGACAGTGAATCCGAAAAGACGCCGCGTCCCGCCGGCGGGGAGCGTTCGACGAATGCGGCGGAAGACCAACCCGGGCCGATCGAGCCATCCGAACGGCGGCAGCGTCAGGAGCGAAGCGAACCGACCATCCTGCGCCCCAGCGCACCGAAGATGGGCACGGCCTGGCGCCTGGTGCCGCCCTGGCAACGGAACGCGATCCTCGCCGTGTTGGGAGTGATGCTGGCCCTCGTCGGATTCATGTTTGGTCGGCTGACGAGCCCAGCGCCCCGCGCCGGCGGGATCAAGAGCGATCCCCGTTCCATGCCGTCCGTGATCGAGAACGCGCCGGCGCGCGGGACGCCGCGCCTGGCGGAACCCGCCGAGATCGCGCTCATCGACGAGGCGATGATTGCGCAGACAAACGGAGATTTCGGGCGCGCGGAGAAACTTCTGCGTCAACTGCTGCTGTCAGCACCCGACCTCGTCGGCACGCAAACGGCGCTCGCGCTGCTGAACCTGCAGAAGGGCGATGCGGCCAACGCGCAATCCCACATCAAGTCCGGGATCGACGCGGGCGACGACGCGGGGCGGTTGTATGGATTGCGCGGAGCCGTCCAGGCGCAGCTCAACCAGTCGCGGCGCGCCTATGAGTCGTTCGAACTCGGGACGCGCGCGACGCCGCACAATTTCAAACCGTTTTTCCTGCTGGCGGAGATGCTGCGCCGGGGCGGCAAGAACCAGCAGGCCCTGGACCGATTCGATCAGGCGCTGGCGCGGGTGCACGAGCAGTCGGACGAGGACGCCATGCAGTTCAAAAAACGGTTGACGCTCATCGCGATGGGACGCGGCGACGAGCTCGACGCGGAGCTCAAGCAGCAGCTCGCGCAGAGTCCGCCATCCGGCGATTGGTTGCTGCTGGCGATGGCGGCGGAGGCGCAGAAGGGGAATTTCAAAGCGGCCGCCGGGCACCTCGAGCGCGCCAGCCAGCTCATGAGTGCGGACTGGATGGTGGAACGCCTCCGCGATTTTTTTCTCTATCAATGGTGCTACGAAAAAGAACTCGAGCCGTACTTCCGTCCGTTGCAGAAGCGCCTCAGCGTCTTGCGGCAGAGGGAACCTGCAGCGGACAGCGGCAAGGACGTTGACGAACGTTTGGCGCCAGCCGCCCCGCCAGCCGCCTCCATTCCGCCGAAGCCGTAACAGACTGGTCGCCGCGTCCAAACCCGCCCGCACTTTCCCATGAAAACGATCGATCCCGGCGTCGCCGCCTATTTCAAAACCCTCGACGCTCCGACGCGCGCCACGCTCACGGAGCTGCGCAAATGGATCTTCGAAGTCGCGCCGCACGCGTCGGAAACGATGGTGTACAAGATGCCCACCTATCTGCTCTCCGGGCCGTGGGTGAGCTACAAGAAACAGAAGAATTATTTCAGTCTCTACATCTGCTATTCCGACACCTTGGCGCGACACGCCAAGGCGCTCGAGCACTTGAACGTCGGCAAGGGGTGCATCCGCTTCCGGAAAATCGAGGAGCTGCCCGCTAAGGCGATCAAACAGATTCTCAAGGAATCAGCCAGGGCGGTGGGATTCAAGGACCTGCCGTCCAAGCGCAGCAACGCCTGCTGAGGGCGGGCGTCACCAGGCGCGGTCGATCAGGATCGCGGTGACGAAGACCAGTCCGACGATCGCGTTGCTTTTGAAAAACGCGTCGTTGATCCCGCCAAGATCGAGCCGGGACGCGCTGCGATGCTCGTAGACAAGCGCGCCGAGCACGAACGCCAGGCTGGCGAAGTAGACCGCGCCCAAGCGCGCGGCGATTCCGAACACGATGAGCAACGCGAACATCGCGACATGAAGCCATGTGGCGAGGCGCAGGCTTCGCGGCACGCCCAAGCGTACGACCATCGAGCGCAAGCCGGTGCGCCGGTCGAATTCATGATCCATGGTCGCATAGATCAAGTCGAAGCCCGCGACCCAGCACAACACGCCGGCCGCGAGAATGAGCGGGGGCAGGGCAAAATGGCCGGTCACCGCAAGCCAGGCGCCGACCGGTGACACCGCCAGCGCGAGACCGAGAAAGAATTGCGTGAAGTCGGTGAATCGCTTCGTCAGCGAGTAGCCGAAGACGATGACAAGCGCGACGGGCGAGAGCCGAAAGCAAAGCGGGTTGATGAACCAGGTGACCGCGACGAAAGCCGCGGACGTGACGACGAGCAGGCCAATGGCGGCGGGGCGCGACATGAGCTGGTGACGCGACGCGGTGCGCGGATTGACCATGTCGAATTCCCAATCCGCGATGCGGTTGAACGTCATGGCGGCGGTGCGGGCGCAGACCATCGCGAGCAGGATCAGGCCGAAGACACGCCAGCCCGGCAGTCCCCCGGCGGCAACCAGCATCGCCCCGAGTGCAAACGGCAGCGCGAAGATAGTGTGCGAGAACCGGATGAAGGTCAGCGCGCGGCGAAGGCGGTCGAACATGGGATCAGGAAAGCGAGGCGAGCAGGGATTCGAGACGGGTTCGGGCCTTGGCCACGATCGGCGTGCCGTGCGCAAATGTCATCCGCTCGAAGCGATAATCCAGCAGGCGGGCGAGCGCCGGCCGCAGGGCGCGGGAATCGCGGCAATACTTGGCCGGCAACGGCGCAAATCCGTGCGAGTCGAGGTGAATGAGCGCATCGCCCACGCACATGGTGCCGCTGCCGGCGTGGAGATAGGCGACCTCACCCGCTGCCGCGCCGGGCAACGCAATGACCGTAATCTCATCGAAGAGCTGGTCTCCCTCCCCGACCAGGCGATCGACCGGGATGGTGAATTCCGCGGCCGCGTCGGAGTGCGCGACAACCGGCAGGGCAAAGCGATCGCGAAACGCGGCTGCCGCGCGCTGATGGTTGCCGTTGGTCAGCAGGATGGCGCCCGCGCGGACGCCGTCACCGGTCAGTTCCTGCAAGGCGCCCGCCGCGAGGGGGATGGGATCAATGAAGTACCAGAGCGTGCCGGACCGGATGGCGGCGCAGGACAACTCCGTCTTCACGGCGGGCTCGTGCGCCTGCCAGAAATACAGGCCAGCGCCGAGGTCATGAGTTTCGTCCGCGGCGGCCATTTGGGACAACCTGCCCGGATCCCGCGCGTGCGTCCAGCGGGGCAGCAGTGAACGTGGACCGTAGATTGCTTGTCAGAACCCGCCGGCGCGCCGATACTCCACCAACGCAGACGCCGCTCGTGACGACATGCCATCCGAACCATTGAACGACCGCGCCCGGCAAGCTTCCAAGATCGCCAGCCAACCGGAGGACTACAAAATCTGTGAAGGTTGTGATTCGATTGTCGCGCGCCGCGTCCATTTTTGCCCGAACTGCCATGGCTACCGGTTCAACGAGAATCCTCAGGCCGTCATCGACCAAGCCATCCTTTTGGGCGGTCGCGAACGGACCAGCGTGGTGTCTGACGACCTGGTGTAATCGCCTAAACCGGCCGGCTGGAGTTCAGACTGGCATTTTTTGTGCTCATTTCTAAACTCCGCTGGAATGGTCTCCCCTTGGCGGCCTGACGTATGTTTACCTTTACCTATCAAGCCCGCGACGCGGGCGGCAAGATTTCCTCCGGCCTGCAGGATGCGTTGAACGAGGAAAGCGCGATCAACAGCCTGATGAGCCGAGGGCTGATGGTGCTCAGCATCCAGCAGAAGTCGGTGGCTTCGAAAAAGAAGAAAGTCACGACCATCAAGGACACCGACCTTGTGCTCTTCACGAGGCAGCTCGCCACGATGGTCGATGCCGGTATTCCGCTCGTCGGCGCCATGACGGCGCTTTTTGAAACCGCCGATCCCAAGCGCCAGGCCAACCTGCGCTACGTCATTGGCGACGTGACCAGCCGGGTGCAGGGCGGTGAGTCGTTTCACCAGTCGCTGGCCAAGCACCCCTTCGTCTTTAACCGCCTCTACATCAGCATGGTAAAGGCTGGTGAAGCCGGCGGTTTGCTCGCGGGGATTTTGGATCGACTGGCGGGCTTCCTCGAGGCCTCGGCGCGCCTGAAAAAGAAGGTCAAATCGGCTCTCGTTTATCCGGTCGTCGTCATCTCGATTGCCTTCGTCATCACGGGATTCCTCATCATCAAGGTCGTGCCGGTCTTTGCCGACGTTTTCAAGGATTTCGGCAAACCCCTGCCGGGCCCGACGCAGCTGCTGGTGGATATCAGCGAGTTCACGCGGGGTTACTGGTGGGCAATTCTCCTGGTCCTGGTCGGTTTGTATTTTGCGCTCAAGTTATTCTTCCGGACCGAACAAGGCGCCGCGCTCATCGACAAGTACATCCTCAAACTCCCGATCTTCGGGCCGCTAATTCATAAGATCGCCATGACGCGGTTTGCGCGCACTTTCGCGCAATTGATTCGCAGCGGTGTGCCCATTCTCGAAACCCTGGACATTGTGGGCGGCTCCGCGGGCAATCGGGTCATCGAGAGCGCGATTCGCTCGGTAAGTACGGACGTCGAGCGGGGGGACAACCTGTCCGTGGCGCTCTCGAAGAAGACCATTTTCCCGCCGATGATGCTGCGCATGGTCGCCGCGGGCGAATCCACCGGCAAGATCGACGAGATGCTCGAGAAGATGGCGGATTTCTGGGACGAGGAAATTGAGGCCACACTGACCGCCCTGACGTCGCTGCTGGAGCCGATTCTGAT
>JANMQT010000360.1:0-8657 GCA_031370675.1 Verrucomicrobiota bacterium | reverse complement strand
CCGCCGGAGCCTTGAGCCGAGGCAACCTCATTCCCCATCCTGACCACCCCTCAAACTCCTGTCCAACACTTTTCCACAAAAGACCTGTCCCTTTGTAAGAAAACAAGGACAAAAACAAGTACAAAAAAGCGCGCCGGAAGGCGCGCTTTGAAATTGGTTGCGGGGGTGAGATTTGAACTCACGACCTTCAGGTTATGAGCCTGACGAGCTACCGGGCTGCTCCACCCCGCGATTTGTATGCCGCAAACTACCGCCACGCCCAGCCGGTGCAAATGATTTCTTTGCCGCGACGCCTCCCTCCCATCGGCAAAGGATTCGCCTCTGCTTCGCATTTGCCGCGCCGTCCCGATGTGTTACCGATGCGCGCTTATGGACATCAAAAAGATTGTCGTCGCGTATTCCGGCGGCCTCGACACGTCCGTCATCCTGACGTGGCTGAAGGAAACTTATCACGCCGAGGTCATCGCGTTTTGTGCGGACATCGGCCAGGCCGAGGAATTGCGCGGCCTGAAGAAGAAGGCCCGCCAAACGGGTGCATCCAAGATTCATGTCGACGACCTGCAGGAGGAGTTCGCGAGCGATTTCATTTTCCCGATGATCCAGGCAAACGCGATTTACGAGGGCCAGTATTTCCTGGGAACCAGCATCGCGCGTCCACTGATCGCGAAGCGGATGGTCGAGATCGCGCGCCTGGAAGGCGCCGATGCCATCGCACATGGCGCGACGGGCAAGGGCAACGATCAGGTCCGATTCGAACTCACCGCTGCGGCGCTCGCGCCGGAACTGCACGTCATCGCGCCCTGGCGCGACGAGAAATTCCGCGCGGAATTCCCGGGCCGCGCCGAAATGATCGCGTATTGCGAACGCAAGAACATTCCCGTCCAGGCCAGCGCGAAGAAGCCGTACTCGATGGATCGAAACCTCCTGCACATCTCGTTCGAGGCCGGCATCCTCGAGGATCCATGGTTTGACGCCTTCGCGCCGCAGAACAAGGACATGTTTGTGCTCTCGACCTCGCCCGAGGACGCGCCCGACCGACCCCAACACGTGACGCTCGATTTCAAGAAGGGGCTCTGCGTGGCGGTCAACGGGCGGACCCTGACCCCGCTGGGCGTGATGAAAGCACTCAACCGCCTCGGCGGCAGACACGGCGTCGGCCGGGTAGACATGGTCGAAAATCGCTTCGTCGGCATGAAGTCACGCGGCGTCTATGAGACACCCGGCGGCACGATCCTGCATTTTGCCCACCGGCAGATTGAATCGCTCACGATGGACCGGGAGGTGATGCACCTCCGGGATTCGCTCATCCCCAAATACGCGGAACTCGTTTACAATGGATTTTGGTTCGCGCCCGAACGCGAGATGCTTCAAGCGCTCGTCAACGACTCGCAGAAAAATGTCACGGGCACCGTCCGCGTAAAACTCTACAAGGGCGGGCTCTATGTCGCCGGGCGCAAATCGCCCGTCAGTCTCTACAATCCCCAGATCGCGACGATGGAGGCGGATCCCACCATGGCGTACAACCAGAGCGACGCGACCGGTTTCATTGCACTCAACGCGCTGCGGTTAAAGGTCGGCTCCCGCGTCCACGCCAAGCGGCAAAGGAAATGAAGGAGTCGACACTCACGATTTGAGCGCCGGACGAAAGATCGTAGAATGAAGCATGGTTGAGCAATCCCCAGCGACGATCGATCTCCGGCAGGTGGCTCCGCGCGCACCACAGCGACGGCTGGGCGATTTCGCGGTGGCAGCGCGGGTGCTCGACAAATGCCGCGCGGAGCAGGCCGGCACGCACGGAGAATATCACTACAACTGCCCGGTCGATCGCATGTTCTTTGCGGCGTCCGGCCTCAGGGCGGAGGATTTTTCGACGATGGTCGCCGCGGGCGCGGATGACGATGCGGCCGCGGCATGGATTCGCCAAGAGGCGACGGCCGGCACGCTACGACGCTCCATTTGGAACGTCCTCGCCACGATTCATCCCGGGTTCCTGCTCATGAACCTCGACGACTGGATGCACGCGCGCCGCAAGCGCAGCTAAAGCGGGGGAGCCTAATACCGCGGCACCTCGGGGTCGATTTCGACCGACCATTGCTCAATCCCGCCGGAGACGCTTTGGGCGCCGTGGTAGCCGAGATGGCGCAGCATTTCGACCGCCCGCAATGACCGCATGCCGTGATGGCAGTAAACGAGAATTCGGACATCGACATCGCCCAGCTTGGACATCGCGTCATTCGGAAGCGTGACCAACGGCATCAGTTCCGCGCCAGCCAGCTGGCAGATTTGGAATTCATCCGGGTCCCGTACGTCAACCAGGCGGAGCCCGGCGGGTCGGTCTTTGAGTAGCCGTGCCGCCTCGGCGGCGCTGATTTCAAAGGGCAGGGATGGTTTCACGGGAAAATGGTTTACCTGACCACCGTGACCGGGGTGCCGGTCACGACGTTATTGTAGAAATTCTCCGACATGAACATCGGCATGCGAATGCAACCATGCGAGGCGGCCACCCCCGGCAGGTAACCCGCGTGCATGCCCACCCCGCCGACAATGCGAATGAAATTCGGCATCGGCGCGCCGACGTATTTCGCACCCTTCGGCGGCTTCTTATCCACCGACGTGTCGACATCGTCGTTGATAACGGCGCCCGTCTTGATATCGACCCACTCCCCGTAAAGCGTGGAAGCATGCTCCTTGTCCTTCTGAATCACCTTATAGTTTCCCGGTGGCGTGTCGTGACCCTCTTTTCCGGAGGAAATCGCCGAGACCCCAACGAGGATGTCGCCCTTATAGAAATAGGCGCGCTGCTCCGACAGGCGGATTTCAATGCGCGGCGGACCTTTCACGCCGTCGCCATCCCAAAAGGAAACCGAGTCCCCCGAATCCGACCGCGGAGCTGCGCCGCCAGGGGCAGCACCCGACCCACCGAGGTACCCTGCGTTTCCGCGCGCCCAGCGCGGGTCGGAAGTGCAACCCCCGAGGGCGAGACCCAGGAAAACCGCGATGGATGAACAGACAAGAGCGCGGAACATGGAAAGGAACGAAAAAAACGAAGGCGCGAAATACAACGGGTTGGGCGGGATCGTCAACAACTCAATTGCCGGGAGATGCTTCCTTTGCTATCGGATAGGAGCGGTCGCCGGTCTGTCTTTTTGTTATGCCTACCTACGACTACCATTGTGAAAAATGCGATGAAACCTTCGAGGTTCGTCAATCCATGAAGGACCCGCACCTGACCGTATGTCCGCAGGAGTCGTGCCGCATGGCAAAGTGGGGGCGTGGTAGCGTCAAGCGGGCGATGGGTTCCGGGGCGGGCCTGATTTTCAAGGGTTCCGGGTTTTACAGCACCGATTATCGGAGCGAGGGCTATAAGAAGGCGGCCCACAAGGCCCAGAAGGAATCGGCCGGAAGCAGCGCTCCCGCAGCAAGTGGCGGGGATTCTGCTACTGCAAATCCCAAACCTGCGACTCCGCCTGCCGCTCCGCCGCCCAAACCGGCGGCCACGACGAGCGCCGAGTAGCCTATTTAACGCCTGCCCAGATCGCGCCATGCCGACACCAGAAGTAAGCCTTCGCTGCCACAACTGCGGCTACGATAACGAACACCAGCGGGTGTATTGCCACAACTGCGGGACGAAGTTGGATCGCTCGTCGCTGCCCAGTGAACTCACCGCCAAGAAGACCACGGCGAAGATTGAGCAGCACATTCGGAAATTGACCAACCCGCGCCGCGGCCGGTTCGGCCTGGTGCTCAAGGCCATGGCCAAGAGCCTCGGCACGGCACTGCTCCTGGCCTTTCTGGTCGTGATCTTCCTGCATCCAGTCGATGAGCCGGCCCCACTCAACATCAAGGACCTGGCCGCCTCCCCGTACATTTACGATGACCTGACGGCGGCCGCCGGGCTGCCGGTCGCGCGGCGATTGTCCTATTCCGAGACCGGGGCCAACGGCTACCTTCAGGCCGCGTATCGCTCGCGGGACGTCGAGGTCTTCCTGATTCCGTTCCGCTTCGAGCGCGCCTACACGAAATTCAACGAGGGCAACGTTCAGATCACCGCACAGATGAGTCTGTTTGGACTGCAGTTTTTCACCGGTGGAACGTACGCGCTCAGTCTGCGCAGCGGCAAGCTCGAGCGCCAATGCTTGGGCGGGCACATGGGCCGGCTCCAGATTCCGGGGTCCCTGATGCAATTCCTCGACGCCGGTCTCGAACCCCTGTGGAAACTTCTTGATCGCGACAAGCGGGTCATCATGCAGCTGCAATCCGTCACCTTTCGCCAGGGCGTCGTCGAATTTCAAACCCGCGGTTAGTGACTCCGACAAATTCGATGCCCCGGCCAATTGACAATCCGGGCATCGGGCGTTAAGGGCGCGATGGTCAGGATTTATCGACGTCTCGCGTCCATGTTCTCCCTCACCTCCCGCGAACGAATTTGGATCGTGCTTGCCGCCTTGGCCGTCGTGCTTGGCGCCGGTGTCCGGCATTGGCGGGATCTGCGTCTCAGCCGCGACCTCGCGCAGCAATCCCCGCCCCCGGCCGCGATCTCCGCCGCCCGCTGAACCCTCCCGCCGCCGTGATAGAGACCCCCTGTTTCGCCACCGCTGTTGAGGAGATCGTCCAGCGCGATCCCCGGTTCGATCGCGAGGCCTATATTTTCGTTCGCGATGCGCTCGACCACACGGTCAAACACCGCGGCAAGGCGCGGGGCGAAGTGCGCGAGCACGTGACCGGACAAGAGCTTCTTGGAGGCTTGCGCCAGTACGCCCTGCAGCAGTTCGGCCCGATGGTGCCCACGGTCTTCGAGCATTGGGGGATCCTCGCGACCCAGGACATCGGCTGCATCGTGTTCAATCTGATAGGGGCGGGCATATTTGGAAAAACGGATCGGGATTCGCTGGAAGATTTTCGCGACGTCTTCGATTTTCAGGAAGCATTCGTCGAACCATTCCGGGCGGGTGGCAAACTGGCCGCGTCGCCGTCCCGCGGGCCGTGCGCAAGCGACCCCGCCGGTGCGGCCACCGCCGCCCCGCAACCCGTATAAGACGCGGCTTGCCGGTTGCAGCAGGCTGCGACGGTGCGATTGCTCCGACCCGGTCGACGCGGAGCCGCGTCGCCCGCCGCGAATCGAATCCCCCATGCCCCGTTTTCCCCACGCCGCCAAATCCGCGTCCGATGACTGCGGCCCCGCCCTCCAGTTTCCGGAGGTCGAAGTGGAGCGGCACGTCCTGGCCAACGGCCTCAATATCATTCTCTGCGAGGACCACAGCGCTCCGGTGACCAGCGTGCAGGCCTGGGTCGGTACGGGCAGCATTCACGAAGGCCAGCACCTCGGAGCGGGCCTGTCCCATCTGCTCGAGCACATGCTCTTCAAGGGCACGGCCACGCGTTCGCCCAATGCCATCGCCCAGGCCGTGCAGGACGAAGGCGGCTACATCAACGCCTACACCTCCTTCGATCGCACGGTCTACTGGATCGATGTCCCCTCGACCGGGCTGGCCACGGCGCTCGATATCCTGACCGACGCGACGATGAACTCGATCCTGCCGGTGGATGAGTTCATCAAGGAACAGGAGGTCATCCGCCGCGAGTTCGCGATGCTCGCCGACGATCCGGATCGCGTGAACAGCCAGCAATTGTTCGCCACCGCCTACCGCACGCATCCCTACCGGCATCCCATCATCGGCCACCTTTCGCTCTTCAATCAGCTCACGCGCGATGAGGTGATGGCCTACTACCGGACTCGCTACGCGCCGAACAACATTTTCTTCGTGGTCGCGGGGGACTTTCGACCGGATGAAGTCCTCGCGCGCCTGGGCGAAAGTTTCGCCTCGCACCAGACGCGGCCGCAGCCCCCGGTGCTGGTGCCCGAGGAACCGCCGCAGACCGGCCGGCGCGAGGCCGCGCTCGAGCTCGCCACCGAACTCAGCCGCACCGTGGCCGCGTGGCACGTGCCGGCGGTCACGCACCCCGACGTGCCCGCGCTGGAGGTGCTCGCCACCGCGCTGGGCGACGGCCGCAGCGCCCGCCTCTATCGGCGCGTACGCGAGACAGGCCTCGCGCACGGAGCCTCGGCGTGGTCGTACGTGCCCGGGCATCCCGGCCTGTTCGGCATCGACGTGACGTCCGATCCGAATCAGCGCGAGAAGGCCCTGCACGCCTCGTTTGACGTCGTGGCGGAAGTCCTGCACGGCGGCCTCGATCCTCGCGAACTCGCGAAAGCAAAGAAGATCATTCTCGCCAACCAGCTTCACGGTCTCTCCACCATGCGCGGGCAGGCCAGCGATCTCGGTTCCAACTGGCTGCTGACCGGCAACTTGAATTTCACCCGCGATTTTCTGAACGCGATCACTGCGGTCACGAACGACGACATTGTCCGGATCGCCCGCGCGCATCTGCGCGAGTCGAATCTCACGATCGCGTCCGTGAACCCGCCCGGTACGAAGGCCGCCCGGGCCGTGGCGCGCGGCGCGGCGGCGGGCACCGCGCTAAAATTCACGCTGAAGAACGGACTTCGCCTCGTGGTGCGGGAGGACCCGCGCCTGCCGTTGGTATCGATGCACGCCGTTTTCAAGGGCGGCCTGCTCGCCGAGACCGGACGCGACTCGGGAGTCAGCCGGCTCGTGGCGCGCGTCCTGCCCAAGGGCACCAAGAACCGTAGCGCGGACGAGATCGCGGAAGCCATCGAGGAAGTCGGCGGCAGCGTCGGATCCGACGCCGGCAACAACAGCGTCAGCGTTTCCGTCGAAGTCCTCCAGCCCGACATCGATCTCGGGCTCGAGCTCCTCGCCGACCTGGTCCTGCACGCCGCTTTTCCCGAAGCCGCCGTAGAACGCGAAAAACAAATCCAGCTCGCCGGCATCAAAGCCGAGGACGAGCACATGTCATCGGCCGCAAAGAACCTGCTCCGCGCCCATCTTTTCGCCGGCCACCCCTACGCGCTGCGCGGATCTGGCACGCCGGAAACGGTCGCCACCCTGACGCGCGACCAGCTGGTTCGCTATCGTGATCGCCTGCTCGTCGCGAGCAACGGCGTGGTCGCGGTCTTCGGAAATGTGAACGCGGAAAAGATCGTCGAGCGCGTCGAGGAGCTCTTCGCGCGCATGCACCCGGGCCAGCCCGCGCTCACGACACCTCCGCAGCCGACGCGCCTGGCCCACTCGCAGACCGTCTGCGAGGCCAAGGCCGACAAGGAGCAGGCCGTTCTCATGATCGGGTATCAGACAGTGGATGTGCATCATCCCGACAAGCTCGCGCTGGATGTCATCGATGAGGCCTGCGGCGATCTCGGCTCGCGCTTTTTCATTCGCATCCGCGAGGAGCTGGGACTCGCCTATTTCGTGGGCTCGTCGCAACTCGGCGGCCTCGCGCCGGGCGCGATGATTTTCTACCTCGGCACGGATCCGACGAAACTGGGGGCCGTGCGAACCGCATTTGAGGGCGAGATCGCCGCGCTGGCGAAGGACGGACTCACCGCCCAGGAATTTGGCCGCGCGCGGAAGAAGCTGCTCGGGCGGCAGGCGATATCGATGCAGAGCAACGCGAACCTCGCCTATCACGTGGCGCTCGATGAGCTCTACGGCCGCGGCCACGACCACTATCTGCGTCTCGAGGCCAACCTCGACGCCCTCACCCTCGAGGGCGTGAACGAAGTCGCCCGCCGCTATTTCCACGAAAAACCCAATGTCGTCGCGATCGTGAAGCCGGTGTAGAAACCCGCAGCCAGTCGACTGCCAGAGTCACCTTGCGATGCGGCCGATCGGGTGGACATTCCTGAACTCATTTTTACCCGCCAAATCCAACCGCTAGAACCCCCTTCCCATGGCTGAAGTCCAACGCAGCACCAACCTCGGTGAAATGTCCCAGCGCTTCGTCGAGTTTATCCTGATGCAGGCGGAAAACGCCGCGCTGATGCTCGGGTTGCGCCCGCATCCCGCCACCGGCCGCCCCGAGAAAAACCTCGAAATGGCGCGAATTTTCATCGACCAGCTCGAGATGATTCGGGAAAAAACGCGGGGCAACCTCAACGCCGAGGAATCAAAGGTCCTCAGCAAGATGCTGGGCGACCTGCAGTTCGCGTATGTGCGCGTCTCCGGTGACATCACTGCGTACGATTCGGCCACGATGCCGAAGGACGAGAACGATCCCGCCGAGACGGAGCTCGATGCGCCAGGCCTCACGAACCCAGCTCCCGCCGCCGCACCTGCCGCCGCACCCAGCGCCACTTCACCGTCGGCAGCGCCCCCAACGCCATCCGCCCAGCCAGGTGCGGTGGACGCGCCGCCTGAGTCGGAAAATAAGAAGCGGTTTACCAAGAGCTACGGGTAAGTGGGGAAACTCGAAACTCGAAGTAAGTTTCAAATTTTCGAACCGGGTGGAACATCGAGTGTGTCCGTTTGCCCTTGTCTCCCTGTTCCGCCTAAAGCTTTCTTCGAGTTTCGAATTTCGAGTTTCGAACTTCCGTTTTACTCCCCGCCCGCTTCCTTCAGCCGCTCGTCCATGTCACGCGCCTGCAGGGCCGCGATGACCTCGCCGAGTTCGCCCTCCATCAGGCGATCGAGATTGTGCAGCGTCAGGCCGATGCGGTGATCGGTGACGCGGTTCTGCGGAAAATTGTAGGTGCGGATTTTTTCCTCGCGGCCGCCGCTCCCGATCAGGCTCTTGCG
>JANMQT010000358.1:0-4846 GCA_031370675.1 Verrucomicrobiota bacterium | reverse complement strand
AGGCGCCTGTCAGAACGCTGGTCAACGCGGCAAGGATCGCCCTCGTCAGCGCCCGTAAACTCACCGAACTGAAACGTCTCCCATGATATTTCTTCCACGCGTAACGCGCCTCGCGGCGGCCTTGGTGGTGGCTCTTTTTCTCGGGTCCGAACGGGTGGGCGCGGAGACCCTTTACGTATCGAATGGGAGCACGAGCAACATTGTGGCGATTGACTCCGGCGGTCACGGCGCGGTGTTCGCGAGCGCAGGCGTAGACCAGCCTTTTGGGCTGGCCTTCGATGACAGCGGTAATCTCTATGTCGCCAACAACGGTACTTTCACGATCTTAAAATTCACGCCGGCCGGCGTGGGCACCACATTCGCCACGAATGAGCTGAATAATCCCATTTCTGGAATGGCGTTTGACGCTGCTGGCAACCTCTACGCTTCCGGCAATGGAAATGGTGACATTCTAAAATATGCGCCGGACGGCACCCGCACCGTCTTCGCGAGCATTGGACCGATTGGACCGACGGGTCTGGCTTTCGACAAGGCAGGCAACCTCTATGTGGCTGACCAGTCAAACAAGATAACGAAATTCAATCCAGCCGGCGTGGTCACGCTCTTTGCCAATACAGGACTGAATCGTCCTGTCGGCTTGGCCTTTGACAGCGCGGGCAATCTCTACGCCGTAAACTATTCAGATTTCAATATTGTGAGGTTTACCCCCGCCGGCGTTGGCACACTGTTCTTTTCCTGCAATTTTCCGCCCTACGGCTTGACCATCGACAGCGCCAACAACCTCTACCTGGCTCATGGCACCTCCGAGATTTTGCGCATCACTCCCGGTGGCGTCGGCGGTGTCTTTGCCAACTACGCCACCGCCTTCGTTGCCGCCCCGACCTTTCTCGCGTTTCCCCCTTTGGTTATTCAACCACCGGGTGGCTTTCGCGTCACCGCGGTGCTGCGTTCCGGCAACGATTTGCAAATCAGTTTCTCGACAGTGCTCGGCTACAACTACGTGATTCAGTCGTGCCCGGATCTATCCATTGGCGCGTGGATGAATGTTCCTGGAACCAACGTCGTGGGAACCGGCAGCATTGTGACGGAAACGATTGTCGGCGCGTTTGCCGGGCCCCCGCAATTCTATCGCGTGCTGAAACTGTAGTTTCGACATTCAGCAGAAGTCCGGATCCCCCTGTGGTCCCGCCATGGAATGCGGCTGCCTGGTGGATTGTCAGAGTGGGCGAAACTGCCGCTTGCCGGCCGGCGCGGCCGCATTTGTCAAATCTCACGGTGTCACCCCAAAAGGGTTCCCTGCTTGAGCACATTTCCAGCCATTGCTGCGGGGGTTGAAACTGCCCGAGTAGCGGCGTCACGGCGAGGCACGCGCGGGATGTGGAAAATGCAGAGCCGTGGAACCCTTTCCTTCTACGATATGATCCCGGACCTCTTACGCTTCGCGCCGGGACCGGCCTTCGCTTAGCTTTGATTCATCATGAACCACAAGCAGGACAAAATCGAGCTCAGCGCGGTGGAGGATCACGGCGGGCTCCTCACCATACGCGGTGGCGGCTCGCGGCGAGATTGGAACGGCATCCACTACCAACAGGGCATGTCCGCCAAGAACGTCGGCACTTCCAAGCTCTCGGTCAACATCGCCACGGTTCCGCCGGGCGGAGTGGCGGCCGCGCATATCCACGTCGGCTTCGAGCTCATTCTCTACATCCTCGAGGGAAGGGTGCGCCATGAATTTGGCGACGGACTCAAGCAGGTGCTGGAAAACCAGGCTGGCGACTTCATCTACATAAAGCCCGGCGTGCCCCACGAAGTTTTTAACCTGAGCCAGACCGAACCCGTCGTCGCGCTGGTGTCCCGCTCGTCTGCCGAAGAGTGGGACAACATCATCCCGTACGATCGGAATCAGTCCCGCTGAACCCGGCGGACCCGATTGCGGTCGAGATTCCCAGGCCCCTTCATATCAGTGCCAAGTGTCACGAATTTTGTCCGGTTTCCTCCGGGCAATTGACCCGTCCCGGTGCGCACTTGCATTTTTCGCGTGGTCGCACAGCGTGGGTGCCCGGCGCAACGCCTGCGATTGACCATCTATGAACGACCATTCTACGCAAGGAAACCGGCTGGGTGGAAAAGTGGCCATCATCACCGGGGCGACCGGCGGCATTGGGGAAGCGACGGCGAAACGATTCCTCGAGGAAGGGGCGCGCGTGATGTTGGTGGGCCGTTCCGCGGAGAAGTTGCGGGCGACGCGCCAACGGCTGGCGACGGAAGCGAACCTCGCCGTTTTCGTGGGGGACGTCGCGGACGAAACAGCCACCGCTGGGGCGGTGGCAGCGACTCTGGAGGCGTTTGGTGGAGTCGACATTTTAATTGCGAACGCCGGCACCGAGGGGCTGGTCAAGCCCGTCGAGACGATCCAACGGGCGGATTTTGAGGAGGTGATGCGCACCAACGTCGTGGGCGTGTGGCTCGGCATGAAGCACTGTGTTGAACCGATGAAAAAGCGGGGCGGCGGTTCCATGATCGTGATTTCCTCAATCGCCGGCTCGCGGGGTTTTGCCGGGGGCGCCCCCTATGTCGCCAGCAAGCATGCTGTTTTGGGTTTGATGAAGACGGCCGCCATCGAGTTCGGTCTCAGCGGGATTCGCGTCAACGCGATCGCTCCCGGGCCGATCGACAACCGGATGATCCAATCCATCAGCGCGCAAATATCGCCGGACGACTCCCCGGCCTTTCGCGTCGCACTCGAGGCGAGAATCCCAATGCAACGCTACGGGACCAACGAGGAGGTCGCGCACCTCGCCGCGTTTTTGGCGAGCGAGGACGCGTCGTATTGCACCGGTGGCGTTTTCCCAATCGACGGCGGATTCACGGCGGCTTGACGATTTGGTTTCCAAGGCCTTGAAAGCGGCGCGGTCGCGATGCTTGCTTCAAGCTTCCCGCCATGGAATGCGGCTTCCTGGCGGCGAGAAAGTACCTGCCCCTTTGTGCACACTTTGTCGCATCTTCCCTGGCCACCGGCGTCTGGTGGATCAGGAGATTCGCTTGCGGCATCTAAGAACGCGGAGTACTCAAAAGTTCCGGCGACCGGATCGGGTCTCGCAATCCAGCCATGAAATATTTCCTCATTGCTTTGCAGTTTGTCGTGGCCCTTGGAATCCTGAATGTCTGGCTGCTTCGTTCGGGCAACGCGACTCCGTTTCGAGGCGGCAACGCGAAGACCCTGCGGGAGGAATTCGCCGCCTACGGGCTGCCGTTCTGGTTCATGTGCGTGGTCGGTGTGCTCAAGGTTGGGCTGGCGCTTGCCCTCCTGGCCGGGATTTGGATTCCAGGCTTGGCGCAGCCGGCGGCCATTGGCCTAGGATTGATCATGGTGGCCGCGTTCGTCATGCACCTGAAAGTGAAAGACCCGATCCAGAAAGCCCTGCCATCCATCGCCGTGCTCGCGATGTGCGCCGCCATTGCGTTCCTGTAGCCGAGCGGCTGGTCAGAACGCCATCAAACAAAGATAGGCATTCAGCGCCAGATAGAACAGCGCCGGAGCGGTCTGCGGCAGGCTGTCGTGGATCTTGATCCGGACTCCGACCGCAACCAGCATCATCAGGGCCAGTCCGCCCGACGCCGCGCGCCCCATCCACGGCTGGCTGAAGCCGGCCACCAAACCGACCGCCGCGCACAACTGCAGTCCGCCCACCAGCGCGCGCTGCGAGCCGAGGCGGTAGCGGACGAACTCCCGCTTCAGGCGGGCGGAAAAGAAGCACGCCAGGCCGTATCCGAGAAAGGAAATGGAGGAGAAAAGAATAAGGACCGCGTTCAAGGGCAGGATCATAAAGCATCCTTGCGCCTGCGCATACCTCCGTCCCGCGTCATCCCCTACGTCGCTCGTCGCACTTGCAGGAGCGGTACCGTCGACGCTCGAGCGTGCCAGCGCTTTGAGCGGGCGCCGTTGGGAAGCCGGCGATTCAACAAATCAAAATGTACAACCTCTGATCGGAAATGGCTCGCGATCTTGGCTTTCGATCGGGATCAAACCTGACAGCTGAAATGGGATGCAGAGTTCTGTGCTTAGGTTGCTCGCTTGAATGTCAAGTGTCACGGTGTGACCCCGTTGCTTCCCCGTTGCTTCGCGCCCTGTTCACGTTTTCCGTCCTGACCCCTATCACGCCTGGAATGGTTGGCGAAAAATTCCGCAGTTAGTGAAGGGATCCGTCACGACACGCTGTACTCAATCCACAGCAACGCGTCGCGAGCCTGCGCGAGGCGAGCCGCGTCTGCGCCCTTGGTGATGGTTAATGTGGCTGGGCGCGCGGGCGATCCGGTCGCGGCAGAGTTGAGCGGTAGAACGTTGGCCGGGTTGCCGTCACTGAGCACGCCGGCGTTCGACATCGCCAGGCCGTCGCTGATCTGGAATGAGGTCGACGCGCCGCTGCCAAATTTCAGCTTCGCTGCGACGTTCCCGCCGGCGACGCCTGCCAGGACGACGGCGAGGTTTGTGATTGTGGCACCCGCTGGCAAGGCGAGTCGGTCCAAGGCGAAGACCATTTTAGCCTCTGGCTTGGCGGCGTTGCGCAAGGTAGCCAGTCCGGTTGCGTTGAGTGCCAGTGCGGAGACGAACATGGCTCGACTGGCGGGCTGCGGCAGCGGCACCAAGACCGTGGCCGGCACTTCGTAGGCGGCTTGCACGTCGAAGGTGATACGGACATCGGTGATGCGATTCAGGCCGACCGCGTTCGCCTGTGTGGGAAGTTCGACGGTCCAGGTGGTGGTGAAGGCCGCGCCTTCAAAAGGCAGCAGCTGTTCCCCTGGCATGCCGTAAAGAGCGAGGTCGCTCCTCAGCCGGAACTCACTG
>JANMQT010000307.1:0-14955 GCA_031370675.1 Verrucomicrobiota bacterium | reverse complement strand
AGCACCCAGTCCGTGCGGTTCATCGATTCCAGCCAGGTCGGGGACACCGGGGGCGCGATGTCGCGCAGGCCCTCCTTGCTGTCCGGCACCGGCGTTTGCGCGGCGAGTCTTCCGGTCGCGAGCCAGGCGCCCGGGAGTGAGCGCGCGAAACCAGGAATGAAAGAACCGCGGGACCGCTTCATCGCAGGGCAAGTCGCCGTTCGCGCCGGCGGAAAAACGCGGCGAGTTCCGGCAGGTAATCGCGATCCGTGCGGAGCGGGACCGTGTCCACGCGCGCGCGGCGCAGGCGCTGATCGAGCTCAATCCGGCGTCGCTCCATCGCGCGTTGATGGGCGGTGCGCGCCCGCGCGCTCGACGTGTTCACCTCGATCTGTTCGCCAGTTTCCGCGTCCTCCAGCACGATGCGGCCAAGATCGGGAAGTTCCTCCTCCACGGGATCGGTCACTGGCAGCGCGACGAGATCATGGCGCCGCGCGGAGACGCCGAGCGCCTTCGCGAACTCGCCCGTCTGGAAATCCGACAGCAGAAACACCACGGCGCGGCGCGTGACCACACGGTTGAGATATTCGAGCGCCAGCGCCACGTCGGTGCCTCGGCCCCTGGGTTCGAAGTAGAGAATCTCGCGCAGCAGCCGCATGCCGTGCGGCCGCCCCTTCTTGGGGGTGAGGAACAACTCCACCTGATCGCTGAAGAGCAGCAGGCCGACCTTGTCGTTGTTCCGGATGGCGCTGAACGCGAGGATCGCGCCCACCTCGGCCGCGAGTTCTCGCTTGCTCAGCGCCGCGCTGCCATAGGCGCCGCTCGCGCTGACATCGACCATCACAATGACGGTCAGCTCGCGCTCCTCGACAAAGCGCTTTACGTGCAGCTCGCCGGTGCGCGCCGTGACGTTGCGATCGATGAAGCGCACCTCGTCACCGCCGGTGTAGGCGCGCACGTCCTCGAAGTTCATCCCGCGGCCCTTGAAGACGCTGTGATATTGCCCGCCGAACGCGGTCTCGACGCTCCGGCGCGTCTTGAGCTCCAGATGGCGGATCTTTTTCAGGATGTCACGCGTGTCCGGCATGGCGCAGCAAATTCGAGCCGGGGATCAGTCGCGCCGGATCTTCAGCGACTCCACGGCCAGCTGCTGGATGCGACGCGCGAGCTCCTCCCCGGGCTGGAGGGTGGCGCTGAAATCCCCGCTTACACCATAGACAAAGCGCGGGATGATCAGGCAGCGGAAATCCAGCATGAGGCTGTTCGCCATGGCCATCACGGACATGTAGCTCGTGGCCCCGCCGGCGGCGCAGATGAAGCCAACGATCTTGCCCTCCCAGGTGCTGCCGGTGAGCTCGATGAGATTCTTCAACGCCGCGTTCACGTCGTAATTGTAAACCGGCGTCGCGACGATGATCGGACTGGCCTTCTCAATGAGCTTGGCAAAGATGCCAACGTTCGGGTCGCTGTACGCTTCGCCGCCGTCGCACAACGGCAGCGGGAGCCTGCGCAGGTCGGCCTCGACTGGCTCGGCGCCGAGCGCCACGTAGTCGAGCACGAGTCGCTGCGCCATCGCGCGGCTGAGGCTGCCCTCGCGCAGCGAAGTGGAAATGACCAGTGGGTGCGGCATGGGACGCAGCTTAAGGCACGGTCAGGCCGGTGAAAATCTTGCCGACAATGACTTCGCTCGTGACCTCTTCGGCCTCGGCCTCGTAGCTGACTAGAATGCGGTGGCGCAAGACGTCGGGGCCGATGGTCTTCACGTCCTGCGGCGTGACGTAGCCGCGGCCCTGCAGGAAGGCGTGCGCGCGCGCCGCCAGCGTCAGGTTGATCGTCGCGCGCGGGCTCGCGCCACATCGGATGAGGCCGTCGAGCTTAAGCTTGTAGGCCGCGGGATCGCGCGTCGCCAGCACGACGTCGACGATGTAATCCTTCACGCGATCATCCACGTAGATCGAATTCACGACGTCGCGGGCGGCTTGGATTTCCGCCGGGGTTACCACGGCCTCGACCGGCGGCAGCTTGGCGGAGGTGCCCATCAGGTCGAGAATCTGCCGTTCCTCGTCGCGGGAGGGATACGTGACCTTGAGCTTGAACATGAAACGGTCGAGCTGCGCCTCGGGCAGTTGGTAGGTGCCCTCCTGGTCGAGCGGATTCTGCGTCGCGAGGACAAGAAACGGATCGGGCAGAGCAAAAGTCTGCTCGCCAATCGTCACCTGCCGTTCCTGCATCGCCTCGAGCAACGCGCTCTGCACCTTGGCGGGCGCGCGGTTGATTTCGTCGGCCAGCACGAGGTTCCGGAAGATGGGGCCGAGCTTGGTCTGGAAATCCCCGGTCTTGGGATTGAAGACCAGCGTGCCGATGAGGTCGGCGGGGAGCAGGTCGGGCGTGAACTGCACGCGGGCGAAGCCCATGTGAATGCCGCCGGCGAGGGTCTTGACCGCGAGCGTTTTGGCGAGGCCGGGCACGCCCTCGAGCAGCAGGTGTCCGTTGGCGAGCAGGCCGAGGAGCAGGCGATCGAGCAGGTATTTCTGGCCGATGACAATGCGTCCCATCGCCGTTTGCAGCGATGGAATCCAGCGGCTGTTTTCCTGGACGGCGCGGGTGATTTCCTGGGTGTTGGACATGGGGAGTAAATCGAAAACGGTGCGAACGGAGACGCTAGCGCGGGGAGCGCGGGATTCCACGGCCTTTGCGCGCCAAACCCAACTCCGCAATTTCGGTGCTGTGTGACCGCACACGGGCCGGTCGCGTTCAAATCGCGCCGCAAGCCTACGGCGAGGGTCCTGCCATGATTTGCGCCGTATCCTTGTTCACCAAGGCGACCCGGCCGGTGAAGCCGGACGGGGGTGATTTCGCCCGGCGCGACCAGACGTAGCGGCCGAGCAGGACCTTAAGGGTGGCCGAAAGCGGCACGGCGAGCAACGCGCCGAGCACGCCGCCGAAGACCAGTGACCAGCCCACCACCCCAAGGATCACCATGAGCGGATGCAGCCCGACCGTTTCCCCGACGACACGGGGCGTGACGAAGAAGCCCTCGAATTGCTGCGCCGCCACGAAGATGACGGTCACCCACAACGGGTGCTGCCAATCGCCGAATTGCAGCGTGGCGATCAAGACAGCCGGCACCCAGCAGATGACGATGCCGATGTAGGGGATCAGCGAAAGCACCAACACCATGAGCCCGATGGGCAGCGCGAAATCGAGACCGAGAATCAGCAGCGCGGTGCCGATGATCGCTCCGTCGATCAAGCTGACGATGAGCTGCCCGCGGAAGAAGGCGACAAGGTAGGAATTAATTTCGGTCAGCGCAGCCACCACCTCGTTCTTGAACGGCGACTGGGCGAGCGGGAGGTAGTCGGGCCAGTTGGCCTTGATTTGGTCGCCCTCCTTAAGGAAGTACCAGAGGCAGAAGGGCACGATGATGGCCGTCAGCAGGAAGCCGATGACGCCGAGAAACCCACCAATGCTGCGCACGAGAATTCCGCCGAGTCCGTTGAGGATGGCTGGCACCTGGTCCTGCAATTTCGCGATCTGGGTGTCGACGTAATCGTTCAGGCTTTCCGCATCGAGCGGATTCCGCTTCACCGCGGGCACGGCCGCCGGGGTCGGCGACAGCGCGGCCGCGCCGTCGGACGGTGCCGGGGGCGGCGGAATCACCGGCGCGGTGCGCCGGGCCGAGGGAATCATCTCGCCGACATCCCGCAGCTTGTCCCGCACAGTGTCGATCCAGACGGGGAGCTTTTGCTGGAGCTTCTGGGTGTAAACGGGAACCTTGCGCGCGACCTCGACCGACTGCCGGTAGACGCCCGGCAGGACGGCGATGCCAAAGAGGGAAATCAAAACAAAGATCATGGCGAAGATGACCACGACCGAGCGCGTGCGGGACATAGCCAACCGACGGCAGAGAAAGGTCACCACCGGTTCAAGCAGGTAGGCAAGCACGCCCGAGACCGCGAAGGGAATCAACAGGGGTTGCAGGAACCCGACGACCACCGCGAAGACCCACATCCCGCCCGCGATCACGGAAATCAGACCGGCAAAGGCAAAGCCCGTCAGCGACGACCACAACACACGCGTTTGCCAAGCCGTCGGATATTGCTTCATCGCTACCCCATTCAAGGGCCGTTGGGCCCCGTTGTCGAGCCGTCGCTGCGGAGGGTGGCGGGGCGGCCGTGCGGAGGGCGTGAAAAATAAGTTTTCTCCGGCTGGGGAATGGGCGACGATTCGTGCATGACCAGTCCCCTCCGCCCCTTCCTGCACCGCATTGCCGGCGCACTCGCCTGCGCTGCGTTTCTGGCTCCCCACGCCGCCGACGCCCAAAAGTCCAAGGAGAAGGAGACCGCGGGTCCCAGCAAGGCCATTCAAACCCAGATTAGGGCGGCGGAGGCCCCGCTAAAGGCCGCCAACACGCTGCGCGATCAGGGCCAGCTCGACCAGGCCATCGAAAAATACTCGGAGGTCATCAAAATTGCGCCCAATCTTTTCCAAGGGTACGCCAATCGCGGTTTCACGCGGATCGAGCTCGGGGTGATGAAGCGCGAGATGCGCAACGATCCGGCCGCGCAGACGCAGGCGGATGAACTTTTCAAGTCTGGCACCGCAGACTACGAAATGGCTCTTAAGATCGTGCCCAAGGACAAGTTGATCGTCCTGCGGAACGACCGCGCCAATGCCTTTACACGTGCCGGGAATTACGACGTCGCCTTTGCCGACTTCGAGATTCTCATGAAGGAGGATCCCAAGAATCTCAAGTCTTACTACTTCAACCGCGGGGTGGCCTATCTGGAAAGGGCGACCGCCACCTGGACGCGAGTGCGGCTGGAAAAGAAGAGCAACGACGCCGGCGTCAGCGCCGCAAAACCCGACTTCGCGCTTGCCATGGACGATTTCACCAAGGCGATCCAGCTCGATCCGAAAATGACGGCCTCGTATCTGAATCGGGGCACCTGCAACACTCGCATTCAGGAATACGAAAAAGCCGTCGAAGATTTCAACAAGGTCATTGAGCTCGACCCCGCGAACAAGCGTGCCTACCGCGCCCGCGGGGAACTCAACAAGGCGCTCGGTGATGGCTTCCGCCAGCTGGGCGACAAGGATAAGGCCGCCGAAATGAAGGCGGCGTCGGACCGCGATTTCGCCAAATATGAGGAGCTGACCAAACTTCCGCCCGGTGCCGCCGGTGGCAATGTGCTCCCCATCGCGCCGGCCAATGCCGCAAAGCCCGCGGCCCCCGTGACCCCACCCGCTGCCGCACCCGCTGCCGCACCCGCGATACCGGCGCCAGCCGCATCGCCCACGCCGGCCAAATAGCCGTAGCTTCCCGAGGACTTGCGGTTGTGACCCGGACATTCGTGTCCGGGCCGCTTCCACTGCGCGCCACAGTGGAATCAGGTCCGCCCTTTGCGCGGGAATCGGCCGACGGCGCTATCGTCCAAACCAGCGCTTTGACGCGCGGCGTTTGTCATAGGGCGTCATCCCGCTTGCGTCGCGCGACGTCACATTCATCCTGCAGGGGTGAAATCCCTACTTGTTTATAGGTTATTATTGAGTGTCGTCACATTTGGCATTTTAGCTGCCGGGAGCGTATCCGCGGCGGAGGCCACGATTTTGAATGCGTCGTACGACGTCGCCCGGGGTCTGTACAAGGATTTGAACACGGCCTTCCAGCTGGAGTGGAAGGCCAGGACCGGTGAAGATCTTACCATCAACATGTCGCACGGCGGCTCGAGCAAGCAGGCACGAGCGGTGCTCGACGGGTTGGCCGCCGACGTTGTCACGATGAACCAGGATACTGATATCGAGGTGCTGGCGGCCCGCGGCAATCTCGTTGCCCCCGAATGGCGCGAACGCCTGCCGTTTCATGCCGCGCCGTTCACCTCGACGATTCTCTTTCTCGTCCGGCCCGGCAACCCCAAGGGCATCCGGGACTGGGACGATCTCGTGCGGCCGGGCGTCCAGGTCATCATTCCCAATCCCAAGGTCACGGGCAACGGCCGCTACTCCTACCTGGCGGGCTGGGCCTTCGCGCTCAAGCGATCCGGTGGTGACGAAGCCAGGGCCCGCGAATTCGTGACCGCGCTTTTCCGCAATGTCCCCGTGCTCGACTCCGGTGGTCGCGCGGCCACCACCACGTTTGCCCAACGCGGCATCGGCGACGTGCTGCTGACCTTCGAAAATGAGGTCAATCTCATCCGTGCCGACGCCACGTTCGGCAGCGCAAATCTCGAAATGGTCGTGCCCTCCCTCAGCATCCTCGCGGAAAATCCCGTCAGCGTCGTCGACCGAGTCGTCGACCAGCGCGGCACCCGCGTCGTCGCGGAGGCCTATCTGCGGTGGCTCTTTACGCCCGAGGCGCAGGCGATCGGGGTCCGGCATTTCTATCGACCGCGCGATCCGGACCTGCTGGAACGCAACGCGCAGTTGTTCAAACAGATTCCGCTGGTAAAAGTGGACGAGACCTTCGGCGGCTGGTCGCGCGCCCAGGCAACCCACTTTGACGATGGCGGCGTGTTTGATCAGATCTACTCGAAATAGTCCGGGCACCGAACGGGCGGCGGCCATTCCGCCGGCGCGGACCCGCGCCGGGCGCGCAAATTTTTTGCGATGAAGATCACCGTCGAAAAACTGCGCAAGACCTTCGGCGCGTTCGAGGCGCTGAGCGACGTCTCGCTCGAGGCGAACAGCGGGGAATTCGTCGCGCTGCTCGGGCCCTCCGGCTCCGGCAAGACCACTTTGCTGCGCAATATTGCCGGCCTCGATTTCGGTGATCGCGGGCGAATCCTGTTCGACGGCGCCCCGGTCGGCCACCTGTCCGTCGGCCAGCGCCGCGTGGGTTTCGTCTTCCAGAATTACGCGCTGTTCAAACACCTGAACGTGTTTGAAAACATCGCCTTCGGCCTGCGGGTCCGACCGCGCGCCTCGCGACCCCACGAGGCGGAGATTCGCGCGCGCGTTGCCCGGCTGCTGCAGCTCGTGCAAATTGACGATCTGGGCGCGCGCTTTCCGGATCAGATTTCCGGCGGCCAGCGCCAGCGCGTCGCGCTCGCGCGCGCCCTCGCGATCGAGCCGCGCGCCCTGCTGCTCGATGAGCCCTTCGGCGCGCTCGACGCCAAGGTGCGCAAGGAATTGCGCCGCTGGCTGCGCGCCCTCCAGCGCGAGCTGAAGCTCACCACGATTTTTGTCACGCACGACCAGGATGAGGCCCTCGAGATCGCCGACCGCGTGGCGATCATGAACCAGGGGAAGATTGAGCAGATTGGAACACCCGCCGAGGTTTACGACCGCCCGGCCTCTCCCTTCGTTTTTGAGTTTCTCGGCGACGTGAACCGCGTTTTCGCCAAGGGCTCGGTCGAGCCCTCCTACGTGCGTCCGCACGACATTGAGATCGGCCGCGAGCCCGGCAAGGCGGGCGACTGGTATCACGCAGTGGTCTGCCACCTGCACGCGGCGGGACCGGTGGCGCGCATCGAACTGGAGCGGATCGACAACGGCGCGCGGATCCACGCGCAGCTCAGTCGCCAGCGCCAGGACGAGTTGCGGCTTCGGGCCGGCGACACGGCGTTTGTCCGCGTGCTGAACGCACAGAACCTGACGGATTATTCGATCTAGGTGGTTCGGCTGGTCCCCAGCCGATGAGTCATTGGTAGGGACGACCGTCCGCGGTCGTCCCAAACTTCCGGAAACGGCGTGTTTCGCGCGCTGGATCGCAGGCGCGGGCGAATGCAGCCGACGCGAAAATTGGGACGTTTCGACGATCCGTCCCTACCTCATGTCATCGCGTCATCCCGACGCCTTCCACCTCACATCGCCGCGATCATGATATCGCCGAATTGCGAGCACTTCACCTCCGTGCCGCCGTCCATCTGCCGCGCGAAATCGTAGGTGACCTTCTTGCCGCCGATCGCCGCATTGAGCGATTTGATGATCAGGTCCGCCGCCTCGCCCCAGCCCAGGTAGCGGAACATCATTTCACCGGAGAGAATCATCGAGCCGGGATTGACCTTGTCGAGGTCCGCGTACTTCGGCGCGGTGCCGTGCGTCGCCTCAAAAATCGCGTGTCCAGTCATGTAATTGATGTTGCCGCCCGGAGCGATCCCAATGCCACCCACCTGCGCAGCCAGCGCGTCGGAGAGATAATCGCCGTTGAGATTCAGCGTGGCGATGACGTCGGTTTCCTCGGGACGGGTCAACACCTGCTGCAGGGTAATGTCGGCGATCGAGTCCTTGATCACCATGCCGTTGGGCAGCTTGCACCACGGGCCGCCGTCGATTTCCACCGCGCCGAATTCCCGCTTGGCCAGTTCGTAGGACCAGTCGCGAAACGCGCCCTCGGTGTACTTCATGATGTTGCCCTTGTGCACGATCGTCACGCTCTTGCGCTTCTGGTCGATCGCATACTGGATGGCCGCGCGCACGAGGCGCTCGGTGCCCCGCTTGGAAACGGGCTTGATCCCGACGCCAATCGTCTCAATCGCTTCCGCGCCGAAACGGATCTTCTTGAAATCCTTCGGAAAATTCTCCTTGAGGAACTCGAGCGTTTTCAGGGCGGCCTCACTGCCGGCCTCGAAATCGATGCCGGCATAAATGTCCTCCGTGTTCTCGCGGAAGATGACCATGTTCACCTTTTCCGGATGTTTCACCGGCGACGGGACCCCCGCGAAATACTGCACCGGCCGCAGGCAGACGTAGAGGTCGAGCATCTGGCGCAGCGCGACGTTGAGCGAGCGGATGCCGCCGCCCACCGGCGTGGTCAGCGGGCCCTTGATGCCGACGAGATATTCCTTGAACGCGACAATCGTTTCGTCCGGCAGCCAGTTGTCGAACTTGTTCTTCGCCAGCTCGCCCGCGAAGACCTCGAACCACGCGATTTTGCGCGTGCCTTTGTAGGCCTTCTCGACCGCCGCATCGAGCACGCGCACGCTGGCCGCCCAGATATCGGGGCCGGTGCCGTCGCCGCGAATGAACGGGACCACGGGATGATTTGGAACGGTCAGCTTGCCGTTTGAAATGGAAATCTTGT
This sequence comes from Verrucomicrobiota bacterium, assembly GCA_031370675.1. Classification (GTDB taxonomy): domain Bacteria; phylum Verrucomicrobiota; class Verrucomicrobiia; order Chthoniobacterales; family SZAS-18; genus SZAS-18. The sequence goes on along the minus strand of JANMQT010000307.1, from coordinate 5,954 downwards.
CACCGGCGGGCGGCTGGAAGTCGTTGCTCATGGCGTGGGGGAGTGGCGTTTGGGACGGGGCAGTCAAGAAAACACCCATTCGCTTCGATTGCAACGCCTCTGCGCGCGCGTCTCGATCTGCGGTCGCCTCGCACCTCCGCCACGAAACGGATCAATTCCTCGTTCGCCCAGCCTTCGATCGCCGGGACGTGCCGCTCGATCTCGATGGCGTCGCCGTGGCGGCCGGTCACGCGCGTTCGGCTCGAGCTGAATCGCGATCGTCGGCAAGGCCATGGTGCGCTCAGACCATGCGATACCGCCAGACGCCGGACTTGTCACCGTCGTCCCGCTCGAGCAATCCCTGGCCCACGAGATAATCGAGGTGCGACAACGTCTCCACCAGCGCGAACGGCCATTCGCCCGGCGACATGGAAAAGAAGTCGAACGAACGCTCCGCCACCTGCCAAACCGTCACGGGCCCGCGCTGCTGCACGATGCCGGACATGTGGTCGAGGCGCTCGGCGTGGTGCCGCTCGATTTCCTCGATCCGGCCAACCCAGTTCCCGATGACCGGTCCGTGGCCAGGCAAAGCGAGCTCGACGGACAGCTTTTTCAAAACGGGCAGCGAGAGCAGATAGCGGCCCAGCGGATCGGGTTCGACGCCCGGCCAGAGCCCAATGTTCGGCGTGATGCGCGGCAGCACCTGGTCCCCGGCAAGCATGAGATGGCAGGCCTCGTCGTAAAACGCGAGGTGCCCGTCGCTGTGCCCGGGCGTATGCACCGCCTGCCAGGTGCGCCCGCCCATCTCGATCGTGTCGCCGTGGGTCAGAAAATCCACCCGCTGCGGAAACGGCCGCGTGCCGGTGTTGGTGGCATTTTCCTGATCGACGCCCTGCGTGGTGCTCAGCTTCGCGATGATTTCCGGGGCGACCCCGCAGCGGCGGGCGTGCGCGGCGAGTTCGGCGTCGCGGCGCGGCGAACGTTCCATCCAAACGATGCGCGCGATTTCCCACTCGCGTTCGGAAATCCAGACGGTGGGCGCGCCGCCTGCGCGCGCTTGCAGCCAGCCCGCGAGACCGAAGTGATCCGGATGGCTGTGGGTCAGGATGATCTGGCGCAAATCCGAAAACGACCAGCCCAACTCCTTGATGCCCTCCTCCCAGATCTCGCGCGCCTGCGGCGTGTTCAATCCGGCATCGACCACCGTCCAGCCCGGGCCGCGCGGATCACGCAGCAGATGACAATTCACCACCTTCAGGCCGGAGAACGGGACCGGCACCGCCAGCCGAAAAATGCCCGATGCCACTTCCTCGAGGAGCGGCAGCGAGGCGGCGGGGTCGGACATGGCGACCGCACCGTAGGACCGAACCGCGGGCCCGTCCACGCGGGCTCAACGCAGCAGCGCATTCCACTCGCTGGCAGATTGATGCACGACATCCATGTGGTCCACTCCTAAGAAATCGCGATGTATCGCCCAGCCCGGATGCCGCTGCGCGAGCTCGCGGCCCATGGCGGCCGGGATGACGAGGTCGTCCGCACCGTGAAAAATCCGCAAGGTCGGCCGCGGCGAGCGCGCCGCCAGGACCTCAAGCGCGGCGCGATTGTCGTAGCGATCCATGAGCACCTCGCACAACGGCCAGCCGAAAGACCGCCGCGCCATGTCCTTCATGGAGGTGAACGGTGCGATGAGCACGATGTCTCTGACCGGATGCAATTGCGCGAATTCGAGGGCCACAGCGGCGCCCAAGGAATGCCCGGCCACGGAAAGCCGCTGCTCAATTTCCGCGACCGGGACATGCCAGGAGGCGGCCAGCGCGGGAATCAATGCAGACAGCGACTCGCGGATGCCAGCCCGCGACGGCCAGCCCTTACATTCGCCATAGCCGGAATAATCGACGAGGAGAAGTCCAGCGCGCCGGGTGGCATCGGGCGGCAGCACGCTCAGCCAGTCGAGCGCCAGCGAGCCATTCCCGCCGAACAACACCCAGATGGTCCCGGGCAATTTTCCGGACGTCGTCGAGGGGGGCGGAAAATAGTAGGCCGATTGCGAGCCGCGCGAAGTTTCAAACCTCACCGACTCGAGTCCGCGGGCCGTCAGCCCCTCGACGAATCGGGCCGGATATTTTCGCGGAAAATACATCAATCGCCGCTGCGCCACGAACAGCACGGCGGCCAGGATCAGAAAAATGATCGCAACGAGTCGCATAAAGCGGAGGGCCAGCCGAATCGACACGCCCAAAGTATCGCGCAGGAATCGCGTGCCATGAGCATCGAAATAGTTTACGAGCTTAGCTAAATTTTCGATGGTGCACCGCAAGACTTCCATTCCGTCCGAATTTTCCAGCCCGCGCGATCTCGCGGCGCTCATCTACGAGCGCTGGCCGCAGGAGCCGGGCAGCGAGGCCGATCGCGCCGATCTCCGGCCCGATCCGGACACGCTGACGGAGCTGATCCGCATTTGCTTTCAGGCCAGTCTCCTGCGCGAGGAGGCGCGGCCGGTGACCTTTCGGCTGATCCTCGCCGAGCCCGGACGCTTTCCCGCCGAGCACGGTCCGCCGCTCGGGCTGCATCGACTCGAACTCGCCGAAACGCGCCCGCTGAATCCGCTGGAGCTGCGGCGACTCTCCCCCGCCGCCAATGTCCACCGCAGCATGATCGGCGTCCGCTGGGACGAGGATGACGGCCTGCGCATCTGGGGCATCATCCACAGCGGCCTGAGCTGGCTGCAGAATATTTACGGCGGCCGCGGCCATTCGCAGTTGCTGCCCCAGGAACTCGTGATCACGGTCACCGCCCCGGGCCGCCTGGCGATCGGCTTCGGCGCCGAAATCATCGCACGATACGACGGCACCCGCATCACCGGTCCGTCGCTCAACATCTTCCAGGCCAAATGGCTCGGCCGCACTTTTGCGGAGGCGGCGGAGGAGCTCGTGGAAATCCATGCCACGGCCCGGCAGCAGGCGGACAAGCAATGGGCCACGCTCGATCCCGCTCTCATCCGCGTCATCGCCACACACATGATGAAACGGATGATCTCGGCCGTGCGATCGTCCGGTCACGGCGGCACGATTACGATCATCCCGCCCGAGATGGCGACGGAATGTTGCGGCTCCAATCAATTCATCAACGTGAAGTACCGCTTCGCCGAGGGCGAGCCGCGGCGCCGGTTTCGCACGCTGCTCGTCGGCATCATGAATCGCCTCGCCACGCTGCACGGCGAAGGCGGCGAGGTGGAATGGGATCTCTCCAAGCCCGTCGGCTGGAAGGAGTACCTCGCCTGCACCGACGAGGAGCTTTCCACGCTCGATGACGGCATTTTCGAGATGGCCCATCTCATCGCCGGTTGCACCGAGGTGGACGGCGCGGTCGTCCTGACCAAGAAATTTGAGCTGCTCGGTTTCGGCGGGGAAATCAGCGGCCTGCTGCCGAACGTCGAGGTCGTTCGCAAGGCGCGCGACATGGAAGGCACGATCTACGAGGAGGAATCGACCGAGAGCGTCGGCACCCGGCACCGATCGACCTACCGGCTTTGTCGCGCCATCCCGGAAAATCTCGCCATCGTCCTTTCGCAGGACGGCGGCGTGCGCTTCGTGAAGTTCGAAGGCAACGCCGTCACCTATTGGGATCAATCCAGCACCAGCTCGCTCGACGTCTAGGAGCCTGTTGAAATACTGGCATGGCCCGCGCGGCGTGAATTGCGGGCTTGCCGGTATCGGCGGATCTCGCCGATAGCTGGATCATGTCATTCCGAAATTTCCTGCTGATCTTCGCGCTGCTCGCGGGCCTGGGCCCGGTTTCCCTCCCGGCCCAGGATGCACCGCCCGGACCGCCGGTGGTGAGCTTCAAACTCCTGCTGCCCTTCCTGCCCGCGGCGCTGCCCGGTTGGAACGGGGAAAAGCCGGAGGGCAACACCATGCGGATGGGCCCGATGGAAATCACGACCGTGAGCGCAAAGTTCACCAAGGGCGACAGCACTGCGAGCGTCGAGATCATCGATTACGCGCTGCAACGCGAGGTCATGAAAGGCATGATGCTGGGCTGGCAATTTTCGAACGAAAGCACGGAGGGCTACCAAAAGGGCGTGACGATCGACGGCGTCCCCGGCTACGAGACGTATTCCGAGGCCGACAAGGAGACCAACCTTTTCGTCATCGCGGGCGATCGATATTGGGTGCATGTCGAGGTGCGCGGCGAAAAACCCGAAGTCGCGCGCGCGTGGCTCGGGCAGATGAATCTCAAGGGTCTGGCCGCAGTGAGATGAAATGGAACAAGGAGGAAGGAACAAGGAAGAATGCTGAAATGAAGTTTCGCGACGTCCGCCTTCTCTTGTTCCTTCCTCCCTGTTCCTTGTTCGTTTAATCCCCATGTCCAAGGGCGCTCTTCTCCGACGCTGCATCGCGATCGCCTTTGCGGTCGCGACCGTCATTTTGCTGGCGCGCGAATATCTCCCGACCTGTCTGCCGCAGGCGCTGACGTGGTTCTGGCCGACGACCACCGGAAAGATCACGCAAAGCCGCGTGTTGAACGTGGGCGACGAGGCCTATCGTTTGGGCGACTCGCATTTTTCCGTGCGTTACGAGTACGGCGTCGGTGGAAAAGAATTTACCGGGACAAATTACCGCCTGCACTCGGACGCCACCCAGGGAATCTGGTACGCAGAACGCCTCGCGACCCGCTTCCCGGTTGGGCAGACCGTGCCCGTCTACTTCGATCCGGCGCAACCGGAGCGGGCCGTGCTCATCCGCGGCTGGATGAGCGAAGACGGACAGATGTTCCTGGTGCTGGTGCCCTTGCTTGGGCTGATTTCAATGTTGGTGTGGGGGACATTTTATGAAGTCAACGCGCTGCGCAAGCGGCCGGCGACGGCCGGCCTGCTCTGGCGCGAGGCCGGCGGTCGCGTCGAGCTGGACGTCCCGCTGGTCGAACCTTGGGTGGCGATTGCGACCATTGTCTTTGTCGCACCCCTCCTTACCCTGATCGCGTTTGCCTTGCTGGTCGCGGCCGCCCGGAGCGCCGCGCTGCTGGATCTCGTCTGGCTCGTCTGGCTTGGGGTCATGGGCCTCATCATCTACCTGATCGTCAAGGCGCGCGCGTTGCTGCGTTCCCGCCGCTGGCGGGTCGCCATCGATCGGACGACCGGACTCGTCGAACTGCCGGACAAGGCGACGCGCGACGGCGAAACGCCCGCCACGCTGCCGTTGGCGGACGTGACGCGCTTCTTTGCGCTGACGATGGAACAACCGCGCCGCAAGATGGCCGCCCGCAAATACCACGCGGCCCTGATCGAATGGCGCGACCCCGAGAGTGCAGACGTGAAGCAGGCCGAGGTGTACGAGTCGGACTATCCGTGGCGCGCCCGGCGCGTGGCGGACTGGCTCGAGAAACAGCGCGCGGCGGCGCGCGCCGCATGGAACCAGGAAGCATAGGGAGGGAACCATTGAAGACGCGCCGCACGAAAATCCATCGTCGTCTTCGTCCGTCCTCCTCATTCCTGGTTCTTTTTCTTACCTCCACTCGTGCTTCGGGTATTTGCGCTGCAACTCCTGTTTGATCTTCGGGTAGCTTTCCTTCCAGAAATTCGCGAGGTCCTTGGTAATCTGGATCGGTCGCATGTTGGGGGCGAGGACCTCGATGGTCACCGGCACGCGGCGTGAAGCGACGAACAAGCCGCCCTCCACGCCATACAAATCCTGAATGCGCGCGGCGATCACGGGCGGGGCGCCGGCGTCGTCGTAGCGCAGCTTGCGATTGCGACCACCCGGCAGCGAGAGGCGCTCGGGCGCGTACTCGTCCAGCCAGGCTTGCTGCGGCGAGGAAAGCCAGCTCTTGAACGTCTTCCAGACCGGCCGATCCTTGATTTGGTTGTAAGTGAACGCGCCAAGGCAGAGTTGCTCGAGCAGCGCCAGCCGATCCTCCTCGCGCAACGCCGGCAGCTCCAGATCCGGCATCCAGGCGCACAGGGAATTCAGCCGCGC